>DAINPV010000053.1:0-16034 GCA_036743315.1 bacterium
ACCCCGGCACGCCGCCTTCCTTGATGCGGTCGTAGCACATGGTGCACTTGCGCACACGCGGCGTGAAGGCTTCATGATACTCGTACGCCGGAATATAAAACGGGCACGCCTGCATGCAGTAGCGGCAGCCGATGCATTTCCAGGAGTTGTAAACCACCGCACCTTCCGGCGTCTTGTCGAACGCCTTGGCCAGACAGGCCGAGAAGCAGGCCGGTTCGTCACAGTGCATGCACTGGTTTTTCACGAATACCGGACCGCCGTCGGGCTGCCCGTCTTTGGTCGGTTGGAACTTGTTGACGAAGGTGAACATGTTGTGCGCCGAACGGCGAGTCGTTTCCATCACCTTTTCGTCGGCAAAATACGTCGGATCTTTACCCAGTTCATTCACCTGGTCGCACGCTTCTTCGCAAGAGCGGCAACCGATGCATTTGCTCAAATCGCACAGCACGCCGAAGCGATCAGGGTGTCCCGTGAAATCCTCGCTGGCTTGGGCTTGCGGCGCGCCTACCGTTGCCGCCACACCCGCCACGCCGGCGCCGGCGACCAACTTTAGAAAGCCTCGTCTGTTAATCGACATTCCCCTCACTCCCTCTACTTGCTTTCCGCTTCGGTCTTCGCGGGTTTCTTCGCTTTCGTATGGCAGTCGGCGCATTTGTTGATCTTGTGACAGCCGCCGCACTGCTTGTGGTAAGCCGCCCTCAGGCTGGTGCGATCCTGCACGCCTTCCACTTTGCCCGACTTGGAATGACACTCGCTGCACGCGGGATACACGCCCTGCGGACCGTGATGATGGCAATCGGCGCAACCCAGCGCATCGAGGCCATACGATTCGAAGTGTCCCTTATGGGTGAAGTCGACGCCTTCATAGATGTTTTTAATGGATTCGATGGTTACCATGTCCGGCAAATCGGAGGCTGGATTCGGTGTTGCGGCCGGTTGTTCCTTCGGCGGCTCCGCGTTGGCATAGACTCCCACGAGCAGCAGGCTCATACCCACTGCGAAAACGATGGTCAGGATGGCTCTCCTTGTTCGCTCGTTCATTTCAACTACCCCTCTTCCGCATTGTGTTACCAACCAAACTTCAGGACTGATTCTGGTTCTCGGTCCCGAAAATTTTACGCGCAACTTCGTTCCACTTTTCTCTTTCGATTTGATTCGCCGCTCCGGGGGTTAGTGTTTCACCATCGTTGTAGACAAGGCCCAATTCCGGATAGCTGTCCTTCAGGAAGCTGGCTTTCTGAATGTCGATCCACTTCAGGAAGCGAGACGGAGTGTACAGGTCCGGAAGCTCCTGTGACAAGGCATCCGGCAAAATTTTTACGATCCAGCCTTCCTTGTACGGAGACCCGGTGAGCAACGACGGATCTTTAAGAACTTTGGAGTTCACTTCGAAGATCATCCCGCTGATGGGCATCTGCTGCTTCAGCTCGCGATCGCCGAAACGAATCGTCCAAGCGTTCTTGCCCTTCTTGATCCGCGTGCCCGGTTCCGGCACCTTGATTTCCGAAATGTCGCCGACGAAGCGTTGGGTGAAATCGTCCAGCCCGACTTCCACCACCGCCCGCTTCACCCGCACCCAGGTATGCCCTTCGTGGAAGAGGATGTCCTGCGCCTCCTCCAACTCCGGCACTTCCTTGGTTGCGGCAGAGTGGGCTTGAATGATGGCATCGGCTTTCTTTTCCGCAAGACGCTTGACCACAAAAACATCGATGGCGACGGCCAGGATGAATGTGAGGGCCACAAACAAGAATACCATGGCGTCTCTCCTCTCTATAATTGGTTCGCCGACCGAAAACTTACGGCGGCGCCGATAAGCACTGTTATTATCATCGTTGTCACTACCAGGATCGGTACCATCTTTTTATCCTCCGTCGTTCGTCCGCCCGGTAAAATGTACAAGAAATGAGCCAATTTAGACACATTTTGCATTCAAATGAAAAAATATTTGCATTATCCTTTTATATCATATAGTTATAGACGCATAAATCAGGTGTATATCCATCAGTTTTTCAAATTACAAATTTTTTACAAGTGTTGCATTAAACTACAGCACAAATAATGAACGAGCGCTCATTCATCGATAACACCATGATATCGCAAAATATAATTAGTGTTGAAATTCACATCATATCAGTCGCATTATTCAGCAAAGACTTAATGGTCCATTTTGGCTCATCTTTCATTAAATATTAGTTATTTATATATTATATCATGCAGTGTTAAAACCATAAAATAGGATACAGGGCCAACTTGCGAGAGCAAAATTTCCTTTCTCATGGAACCCGATTCATGGTATCCAAGTGGACCGTTCCATTCCCGACAACTAGCACGAGGTACGAAAATGACTCCTCTTCGCTCCTTGCCCGCACAAGATCCCCTGGCGCTTTGGACGCTCGATCCCAATGTCGTGTATCTGAACCACGGATCGTTCGGCGCCTGCCCGTTGACCATTCTGGAAGCGCAGACCGCCCTGCGCCGGGAACTCGAGTGCGAACCGATCGTTTTCCTCGATCGACACCTGGAGCAAATGGGGGACGAGGCACGGCGGGCGCTGGCTTCGCTGATCGGCGCTCAACCCGATGATCTCGCTTTCATCGAGAATGCGAGTACGGGCGTGAACACCGTACTGCGCTCACTCGTCTTTTCGCCGGATGACGAGCTGCTGACCACCAACCACGAGTACAACGCCTGCCGCAACGCGCTGCAGTTCCTCGCCGACCGCTGGGGCTGTAAAATCGTCGTGGCCGACATTCCCTTCCCGCTGGAGTCGCCCGGCCAGGTCGTCGAGGCGATCCTGGCCCGCGTCACCGAACGAACGCGCCTGGCGATGATCAGTCACATCACCAGCCAAACAGCGTTGGTGCTGCCGATGAAGGAAATCGTCGACGCCCTGCAGGCGCGGCAGATCGATGTATTGGTCGACGGCGCGCACGTACCCGGTCAATTGCCGCTGGACGTCACCACGCTGGGCGCCGCCTATTATACCGGCAATTGCCACAAATGGCTGTGCACGCCCAAGGGCTCGGCTTTTTTGTGGGTGCGCCCCGATAAGCAGGACGCCATCCGCCCACTGACGATCAGCCACGGCTACAACTCCACGCGCACCGACCTCTCGCGTTTTCGCCAACTCTTCGATTGGACCGGCACCAAGGATCCGACCGCCGTTCTGGTGTTGCCCCAAGCCATCGAATTTCTCTCCAACCTGCTTCCCGGCGGGATAAACGAATTGATGAACCGCAATCATCAAATGGCCATAGCGCAGCAGCGCACGATCTGCGAGGCGCTCCACATCCAGCCGCCGTGCCCGGACGAGATGATCGCCGCGATGGCTGCCTTCCCGCTTCCCGAGGCGACGCAGCCGCCGGCGGGCCATTTCGATGTGTTGCAAAACCGCCTTTTCGCGGAGTTCGCCGTCGAAATTCCGATCATCTACTGGCCGGCCCATCCGCGGCGCTTGGTGCGCTATTCGGTGCAGATGTACAACACGCCCGAGCAATACGATTATCTGGCTCACGCCCTTGTCGCGTTGTTGTCGCATTAATTCATTGCGCCCTTGAGCATCGCCCGGTATTTGGTGATACAATTCCCGCATACGGGAGTTGAAGAAACCACTTCCCCTTCATATGTCAGGTTCGTTTTCGACAGCGCCGTTCACGTTGTCCGGCTCGTAAACTCCTTACGCTGACTCCGTTCCCTTGGCCATCGATCGCCCAATTACCGCTTTTGATAAGGAGAAAGTGCATGAACCAGCCGCGCAACGTAGTGGAGATGTTTTTGGCGCAATGCCGCGCCGGTGCCGATCGCTCGGCGCTGTTGGCCAAACGCGAAGGCAAATGGCAAGGAATTTCGTGGCGCGAGTGGGAGGCGGAAGTGCGCCGCCTGGCGCATGGGCTGATCGCCCTGGGGCTCAAACCCGAGGAAACGGCGACGCTCGCGTCCAACAATCGTCCCGAGTGGATTCACCTCGATCTGGCCGTGCAAATGGTCGGCGGTGTACTGGTGACGATCTACCCCACGCTGGCCGCCGATGATGTACGTTTTATTATTAATGATGCGCAAGCGCGCTTTGCGGTCGTGGAAAATCTCACGCAGTTGCAGAAGCTACCCAAGGATCCGGTGGCGCTGCCCAAGCTGGAAAAAATCATCCTCATCGACGGCGTGAGCGACGATCCGCGCGTGGTGACTTACGCGCAACTGCGGCAACTGGGCAACCAGAGCAACGACGCGGAACTGGCCGACCGCTACGAGAACATTGCGCCCGGCGACATCGCCACGATTGTCTACACGTCCGGCACCACCGGCCGCCCCAAGGGAGCAATGTTGACTCAGGACAACTTCATGTTCATCAGCGAAACGATGCTGCGGACCTTTGGCATTCACGAGCAGGACATCTACCTGAGCTACCTGCCGCTCAGCCACGTCTATGAGCGCTTCGGCGCCTTTTACCCGGCCATCCGCGCGGGGGTGAAAATCTACTTTGCTGAAAGCCTGGAGAAACTGAGCGCCAACCTGCAGGAGGTGCACCCAACGATCTTCTGCGCCGTGCCGCGCGTGTTGGAAAAGGTATACGCGGCAATTCAGGAGAAAACCAACGCCTCGTCGCCGACCGCGAAAAAAATCTTCAACTGGGCGCTGGCCGTGGGCCGGCAAACCGCGCCCTATCGTCAAGCGGGCAAGGCGCTGCCGAACGGTCTGGCGCTCAAGCATCGCCTCGCCAAATTGCTCGTCTACGATAAAATCTCCGCCCGGCTCGGCGGTAGCGTGCGTTTGCTGGCAGTGGCCGGCGCGCCGATGAGCAAGGAAATCGCCGAATTTTTCTTCGCGCTCAACGTGTTGATTCTCGAAGCCTACGGCATGACCGAAAGCTCGGCCCCGTCGACGATGAACACGTTCACCAAATACCGCATGGGTACGGTCGGCACGCCGCTGCCGGGCGTGGAAGTGCGGCTGGCGACCGACGGCGAGGTGCTCATGCGCGGGCGCTCGATTTTCGCCGGTTACTTCAACAAGCCCGCGGAAAGCGCCGAAATGCTGGCCGGCGGCTGGTTGCACACGGGCGATATCGGCGAGTTCGACGACGACGGCATGCTGCGTATTACCGATCGCAAGAAAGATTTGATCGTCACCGCCTACGGCAAGAACGTCGCGCCGCAGAAGATCGAAAACATGTTGATCGTCGATCCGTACATCGCGCAAGCCGTGGTTATCGGCGACCGGCGCAGTTTCCTGACCGCCTTGATCTCCCCGGCGATGGAAACGATCGCACAATACGCCAAGGAAAAGGGGTTTAACTTGCCCGAGCGCGCGAAGGTCGCCGAGTGCGAGCCGCTGGTGCAGTTGATCCGCGAACGCGTCAAGCTGATCAACGACCAACTGGCGCGCTACGAGACGATCAAGGATTTTCGCCTGCTCGATCACGACTTGTCGCTCGAAACCGGCGAACTGACGCCCACGCTCAAGGCCAAACGCAAGGTCATCAACCAGCATTTCCGGGAGTTGATTGATTCGATGTATGCGGATAAAGCGGGCATGAAACCGGCATCGGGAAGCGGCGAATCGGCCGGCGCCTTTTAAAAAGAAAGTGGTCGGGGACGGAATTGAACCGCCGACACGCGGATTTTCAGTCCGCTGCTCTACCTGCTGAGCTACCCGACCATTTTTATGCGTATGAATGTGTCAAAGACGATGGAATTTATACAAAAACGATATAGGGCGTCAAGCGCTTTTTTCGCCATAAAAGAAAAACGCCCTCGTCTGTCGAGGGCGCTTTTCCCAAGTGAGGGAACTTGTTTCCTTTTGATGACATGTGGCCTGCTTTCATTTATCTGGACACGCCGCCGCAAAAAAAGTTAAATACCAAGTCGAATGGAAACAGCAATCCCACAAAAACGCATCCGCATCGATTGCCATTGTCATACCGGCGCTTCTTTCGATTGCCGATTGACGCCCGAACAATTCGTCTTCGACGCCGTTGCCGCCGGACTGGATGCGGCGATCATCTGCGACCACAACACCTTTGCCGGCGTCGAGGCGGTGCAGGCGCTCTCGCCGCCGTTCCGCGTCATTCGCGGGCGGGAAATCAGCACCCGCGACGGCGAACTGCTCGGCCTGTTTCTCACCTCGCCGGTGCCGGCCGGGAAAAGCGCGCGGGAAACGATCGAGTCGATCCACGCGCAGGGCGGCTTGGCTGTCGTGCCGCATCCCTTCGCCTGGACTGCGTTGCATCGCCTCCGTGGAGAAAAGCTGATCGACGGTACGCCCTACGTCGATGCCGTCGAAGGGGCAAACGCCCGCAACGAAATCGCCCGGGTCGACTATCGTGCGCAAAGGCTGGCGGAGCGTTTCGGCAAGCCGATCACCGCCGGCAGCGACGCCCACGAACGCCGGCGCGTGGGCAGCGGCTACCTGGAAATGGAACCGTTTGCCGACGCGGCCGATTTCCTCGCCAAACTGCCCGGCGCCCGCCCGGTCATCGTCCGTCGCATGAACTTTTTCAACAACATGTTCGGCTTCCTCGTCAGCTACGGCGAATATCTGTATACTCAACGTAAATGGCCTTTGCCACCCGAATCCAGTTAGAGGATGATGCCATGTCCCATGCGCGCTTATTGTTTCAGCAATTCCCGTTGTTGGCCGAAAAACTGCCGTGGATGCAACTGGCCGACCTGCCCACGCCGGTGCAGCGCCTGCCGCATCTGGGTCAACATCTGGGGATGAGCGATCTTTGGATCAAGCGCGACGACCTGGATTCGAAGCTTTACAGCGGCAATAAACCGCGCAAATTCGAATTCATCTTCGCCGACGTTAAACGCCAAGGCTGCACGGGCATTCTGACCATCGGCAGCGCCGGCTCAAACCACGGCGCCGCGACCACCCTGTTTTGCTGCCGCGAAGGGTTGCAACCCACACTCGCCCTCGTGCCGCAGCCGGTGCTCAGTTACGTGCGGCAGAACATTTTCATTAATTATTGTCGCCAGGCGCAATTCATGTTCGCCCCCAACGATCCGGTCAATGTGCTCAACGTAATGCGCTTTTACTTGACTAAAAAAATCAAAGGCGAGCCGGCGCCCTATTTCATGTACTTCGGCGGCTCGTCGTTGCTGGGCAACGTCGGGTTCGTCGAAGCCGGGCTGGAACTGGCTGAACAGATTAAACGCGGCGAAATGCCGCTGCCCAAGTATCTGTTCGTTACCACCGGCTCATGCGGCTCCCATGCGGGCTTGCTCGTGGGCCTGAGATTAGCGCGTTTGCCGATCGAGGTGATCGGCGTGCGCATCGTGCCCAAGATCGTCACCAACCGGCACGTCGTCGCCCTGCACGCCAACCGCACTGCGGCGTTTTTACACCGACTGGATCCCTCGTTTCCGCGCCTGCATTACCGCGCCGCGGAAATCAACCTGATCGAAAATTTCTACGGCGGGCAATACGGCCGTCCGACCGAGGAAGGCAAAGCGGCGATCCGCCTGTTTCGCGAAACGGAAAATCAGGCGTTGGACCCGACCTACACGGGCAAGACCTTCGCCGCGATGCTCGCTTTCATTAAGCGCCGGCGTCTGACCAGGGAGCCGGTGCTGTACTGGCAAACGCTTAATACGGTCGATCTGTCCGCCTACACCGCCGGGCGGTCGCCCGAAGAGCTTCCGCCGCCCCTGCGGCACTATTTCACCGAACCGTTGTATGATCCGGAGTTGTAACCTTTAGGAGAACGACAATGAAAAAGTGGCTCGCTCTGCTATCGCTGGCGTTTCTGATGATCGCCGTCACGACCTGGGCCAACCCGACCGACGGCGCGACTATCGAACAATACCTGACGCAGATGAAGTTGAAATTCAGCAGAGGGCAAATCGGCGAATACAAATTCGCTTTGAGCTTCCCCGACGGCCAACCGGAACAGTTTTTTGTGCGCGCAATGCCCTCGCATAAAATCGTCTATCTGGCAATTGTCGACGTATACAGCCTGCCTGCCGACCACCCCAAGGCTTCAGCTATTTTTCGTCTGATGGCCGACCTCAATTTTCGCCTGACGGTCGGTAAACTGGAGTGGGATCAACAGGCAAAATCCGTTCGTCTCAGTTATACCTTCGCCGCCGAGAACGGCGTGGACTTCGCTTCGTTCAAGGCGGCGGTGCAAACGCTTCTCACCGAAGTGGAAACGGTGCGCCGAGAATTGAGCCAAGTGAAATAAATTCACATGCTCGCGGCCACCGCTCGGGCGATATCCAGGTGCCCCTGCTCATTGGGCATGGGCCACAGCAACCAATCCAGCAGGTAGTCCTGCGTTTTTTCGCCCCACCGCTTCTCCAGATCGCATAACGGCAATTGGAAAGACTGGCCGGTCACCTGAATCAGGAAGTTGTATCCGTTTTCCAACGGCAGACGCGGCGCCGAACCGGTCGGCGTCGGCATTTTCGGCGTCGTCACCAACACCAAACGCACGCCGAGATCTTCCGCTTGGCGAGCGATCGAAAACAGCGCTTCCTGCACCTGTGCCACCGAACCGACTCGTTCGACGAACCGCTTCTCTTCCATCTCCTTTTGGTGTTCCAGGCGCAAGCGGAACGCCAACCGCCGCCGGCCGAGTTCGTGGCCCAGGCGCCACCATGGGCGGGAACAAACCCGTGGCGCGAACGGATCGCCCGGCGGAAACTCACGCCAGCGCTCCACTGGCTGCGCGTCGATCAGACCGGTCATCACCACCGCCGTTTTCGCGCGGTAACGTTTCACCTGCATGGTGAAGTTTTTGGCGATGTCGGCGGCGGTATCGCGCACCGTGGCCAGATTGGCCACGTACACTTGCTCATCATGATCCCGGAGGATGTTTTCCAGGCGTTGCGGCCAGGTGTCGGCTTGCTTCACGCCCAGACCGAAGGTCCAGCCGTCTCCGAAACATAGAATGTAGCGGCTCATTTCATCGGGCGGCGCGTCGACGTAGGGATTGCGGGTCTGATAGCGATGATTACCGCGTGGCGTCCCGTTGTCGCAGTAAGCCGCCGGTGGTACGCCCGTCCCCAAAACACGCAACAGCAGATCGACTGCCAGTAAAACGGCCGACACCGCCGGGATGATGAGCAACCACTTTTTCTTATGCATATCCCCCACACTCCGCTTGAACTGGGCTGTTTTACACATTCTCGGCCGGCAAATCCAGCATGAAGGCAAAAAAAAAAGCCCCTTCTCGGGGCTTTAATCCAAGGAATTCAACTTGCCCTATCCGTGAGCAACCTTGGGTATTCAGGAGCCAACTGACCTGGAATGCTTGTTTGGATGACCGACTTTGTACCTTTTGACGACAACCGCCCCAGGTCATAACGTTTTTTGTTGTCAATCGGTAACCTTTGTTGCCTGCAACACCGGCGTCGATTCACCCGATACGGTGTTCCATGAACACCGGTGATTGATTATGCATTCACGATGCCAAAACAAAATGTCTATTATTCTTCAATAATTACAATTAGTTACAAAATTGTGGTGGTTTGAATTCTGAATGGCGTCTCAGATTTTCGCAGCCGGATTTCTGAGAGTGGTGAAAATTTGCAGAAAATTGACAAAAAAAAAGGCGGCCTCAAGGGCCGCCTTTTCCTTATCTCAATCGGATATCAGGCGCCGCAACCGTTGTCGTCATCGTCGTCGTCATCGTCGTCGTCACCGGTTCCGAAGCATTCAGCAAATTCATCGCAGCCGTTCGAATTCATAGCACAATCCAAATACTCGGCACCCAGCGAGTTGCAGCCGGAGAGGCATTCGTCCATCGAAGAGAAGCCGAAGAAATCGATCATGCCGCAGGATTCGACGCGGTCGCAGAACGATGCGCAATCGTCGTCATCGTCGTCGTCATCATCATCATCGTCCGCGTCGTCATCATCGTCGTCATCGTCGTCGGTGAAATCGTCGAAGCCGTCGTCGCCGCGAGTGAGCTGCAATTTATAATCGATCCGTTTGTTTTCATTCAACACCTGGCCGGTGGTGGGGCTGATCAACAAATACATCTTGTTGTAGGTCGTGCCCAGACCGTCGACAGTCAATTCGCCCTTGCCCGCACCGCTGAGCACCATCATCTCCAGATCGGCGTCGCCGTTGGATTTGACTTTCAACACGCCGGCGCCCCACCGAATGCGGGAGTCGCCCGTGTCGCCGCCGATGAACTGAATATTCAACCGCGGATCGCTTTCCGAGCCTTTGGTGATTTCATAAAGGTTGATGCCGTTCAGGTACGGTTTGCGCGTGGCCGGCGTCGAACTCTGCTTCAACGGGAAGGTGGAAATTGTTTTCACCGCGGTGAATTTTGGCAGTAACGAACCGTCGGCGAAATCGAGCACCGCCAGGCGGGCCATGAAATCGACATAGTGTTCAACCCAATCGATCTGTTGTTCCTGCAGGTACCGGAAAACTCCGAACAGGGTGCTGGCGCTGCAATCGTTCCAGATTTCGTAGATCGTATTGAGACCGTCGACGTGCTCATACAAATAGCGGGCATAAATACCGCGCGCGTAGGGGCCGTAGCCGCCGTAGGAATTGTTGGTCAGCGGTTCCTGCGGTGAACCGGCCCAATCGCTGATATAACCGATCCAGTTCTTGATCTCCGGATAGACCGCGCTTTCCGCCCACACGGCCGTGGCTTCCACGAACCAGGTTTCGGTTTCGCCCATGTAATACCAGCAGCCGTCATCCACCACGTGTGTGAACTGCGTGCAGTGATAAAATTCGTGAGAGCTTACGTCGCGGATGCTGCTCAGGTAATCCAGGATCATCGGGTGAAACACCATATACGGCATCATTCCGTATTGCTGGTCGTAGTACATGGTTGTGTAGGCGCCGGCGAAATCGATGTCCGGGGCCTGATCGCCGCTGTTGCCGATGTAAATATCGATGTAGTACGATTCCGACTGCGCAATCGGCTGATAGCCCCACGCTTCAATTTCCGTGGCCCATACTTCGTCTTCCAAAATGTCCAACCAGGTGTCGATCGTTTCTATCGAGCCGTTCCAGTTGTTGCCCCAGCGGATGGCGAAATGCTCGGAATACTCGACATTGCTGGTGTAATACCCTTCCGGGTAATCGTCTTTCAGTTTCGGATCGGATTTCACCGGGCGCGGTGCGGTCAGAAAATATTTTTCCACTTCAGCACGCACCGCCGGCGATAAATCGGGCAGCATGCGCCGCAATGTTTCCACGGCCATCGTGCCGCCCCGGAACCAACGCGGCGGCTGACCGGCCACGGCGTTGAGATCCACCGAAGTGCGATAATAAGCCTCCGGCAGTTTATCGGCAGCGAACAAAGCATGAGCCATCAAGCGTGCTTTCTGATCCAGGTTGATTAAGCCGGCGGCGAAATCGTTGTCGACCGCCTGCAACGTGGCCGCGACGTCGTACTCGAATGCCGTCGCTGTTTGAACGCCAATGATGAGAAAAGACAATACCAGCAAGCAGGTAATCAGGTGGCGATGCATTGAATATCCTTTCGCTTTCCTTTTTTTCCCGGGACGAGAACCACGCATTTAAGCCGGGGCTAGTTTAAAGGCAATTTTTTTTCTGTCAACTCAACCGTTTATCGTGAGATTTCGCGAAAACAGTGAGGACTTTTTATAAACGAGGGGAGTCAGGGCTACTCCCCTCATTGAATTTATGCAGGCATTATTCGACGGTCACCATCAAACCGCGATCCGCTGCGCCCGGCTTGATCCACAGTTCGCGCGCCGCCGGATCGTAATACCAACCGCTTTCGGCCTCTTCCAACGCTTGAAGACCCGCGGCCGCCGCTAGCACGCCGTAGGGTTCGGCGCTCACCTTGGTCGGCGTATCGACATTCATCAGTCGGAACGCGTATTGCCGCTCGGTGGCCGACAGGCGGATCGTCATCTCCTCCTGCAGCGTATAGGAGATGTTCGCGCCGGTACCGCCTTCCTCGTAAACATTGAAACTCTTCTCGCCGGCCGCCGGATAAATCACCGCAATGATTGGAGCCCGTTCGTCGGCTTTCACCGGGAACACCGTCTCATGCAGCGAGTTGTCCATCGGCACGATCGCACCCTTGCGCACGAAAACCGGATATTGATCGAAGGGGAAATCCAGCTTTTCTTCCGTCCCGCCCGCGTATTCCTCGCCGGTCCAGTAGTTGATCCAGGTTGCGCCTTCCGGGAATTTTACGGTTTTGACCGTGCCCGGATTGACCATCGCGGCGACCAGCAGATCGTCGCCCAGGTTGTAATGCCAGGTCCACTTGTCGATCGGCCGCAGCAGCGAGAGCCCGTCGTCATAGTATTCGGCGCCCTGGCTGTACAGGTAGGGAAGCAACTGTTCATGGAACAGCACGAACTTGCGATAGATGTCCTCGGTTTCCGTATCATACATCCAGGGGCGATGCTCGCCGCCGCCGCCGTTTTCCATGATCGGCAGCAGCGCGCCCAATTGCGCCCAGCGGATAAACACGTTCTTGTCGCGCATATCGTCGCTGCGATAGCCACCGATGTCGCACCCGATATTCACCGCGCCGCGATCGCCTGAAAAGAACAGGTTGATCAATGCCGCATTCATCCCAAACCACGTGGGATCCTGATCGCCGACCCAAGCGGCGAAATTGACGTCGCGCGGCGCGAAAGTCGGCCCCCAGAACGGCACTCCGTAGCTGTCGACGGGCCGTGCGGTGATCACCCGGTCGTTGCCCAACCGTTCGCGTGTGTAGTTGAAGAAATCGCGGTAGTACTGCTCTTGGTATTCTTTGGGCGTGATGTTGCCGGAGTAGGTGTGCACGATCGGGGAAAAAATATACAACCCAAATTCCGAACCGTCGGTTTTCCAGCCGTCGATTTCCATGTCCAGTACATTGTCCATCAGACCGTGCCACCAAGTCATCGCGTCGGGATTGTTGTAATCGATGAAGCTGCCCTCGCCCTTCCACCATTCCAACGTCCGGCCGTCGTTGATGTAATAGCCGTTGTCGAAACCCTCCTGGTAGTTGGGTGAATCGACGTTGACGTTGGGCGTGATCCACATGAACACGCGCACGTCGAGGCTATGAAAATAATCGATCATCCCTTGCGGATCGGCGAAGAGCGACTCATCCCACTCGAACGTGTTGTAGCCGGTCTCCCAAGGACTGTCGATGATCACCGCCCCGACCGGAATATCGTGCGCCAGGTAATCGTCAACGTACTGGGTCGCCGACGACTGGGTCGATTCGTCCTCCCATACCCAATGGCGCAGCACCCATTCGGGCCACAACGGTTCGGGATTCTCCACCGGGGGCACGACGAAATCATCGTCGTCGTCATCGTCATCGTCGTCGTCGCCGACGCCGGTATCGTCATCGTCGCCCGCATCGTCGTCGGTTGTGTCGTCGTCGACCGTATCGTCGCCCGAGTCGTTATCGTCGTCATCGTCATCGTCGCCGCAAGCGACGAACATCATCGAGCAAAACAGAACTAAAATCGCGAACAAGACCCAACGATTTTTCATTTGTAATCCCCGTCTTTTGATCGTCACTGAAACCCTAGTGTAACACAAAGCATATTTGAACGTTCATTCAATTACCGCCTCTTGGAAAATATTCGCGAATGCGCCGTTTGATCTCTCCCACCGCCGCATAGTTCAGATCGCTTTCCGCGCAGGACAACAACGTCGGATTGTGCAACAGCGGCTCGGACAGATCATAGGGCGAAGCGGCGACGCCCGCGGCGAACATGGCGCTGTGCGGCACCGGCGAATACTCCGACACATGCGGTTGCAGATTGCGGGCGAGCACGTGATCGACTGTGCGCTCCACCTCGTTGCGCGACTGCCCCGGCATGCCCGCCATGATGTACGCGCCGATCTGCTTTTTTGCGAAACCTGCCGCCAGTAAATTTTCCACCGCCGCGTCGAACTCGTCGGTCGACACCTTGCCGCCTAGCGCCAGTTGCGCGGCGGCGTCGGCTGTTTCCAAACCCAACCGCACAGTGACGAACCCGGCCGCTTTCATCACCCGCGCCACCGCCGGCGTCAACCCGCGACACGACAACCCCGACGCCGTGTGCAATTGAAAATCCGCCCCGATCCGCGCCAAGCGCAGCAGAATATCCTCGGCGCGCGCCGAGTCGAACAGCAAGGCGTCGTCGTACACGGCGAAATGTTTGACGCCCAACTCCAACGCCGCGTGGCGCACCACGCGCTCCACCCAAGCCGGATCGTGTTGAACGAACTGTGGGTGCAGCGCCTTCACCCCGCAGTAGGGGCACGCGTACGGGCACCCACGCGAGGTCAACAACGCCGCGACGCCCCCGGCGGCATCCAGTTCATAAGCCGGATCGACCGGCATGAACGAAGCGGGAAGCGGCGCATCCAACAATTCACTCAACGCGTCCAGGTTGCTCTCCACCGGTCCGGCGACCACCGAATCGACCGGCAGATTTTCACGCGCATGGTCGGCGCACAACGTGGCGTACACCCCGCCCAGAATGATCGGCACGCCCGGCCATTGCTCGCGCAACAGTTCGCTTGTCTCGCGCACGCCGCCGTACCAGTAGGTCATCATCGAGGTGAGCAACACCGCGTCAGGTCGACGCTTGCTCGATAAAATTTTACGCAGAATGTCCGGCGGAACCCATAGCGACTGTAACGGCGCGGGATATCCGGCAAGATCGACGGACGCTGCAGCGGCGTACGCACGAACTTCCCGCTGCCGTCGGCCTTGCGTTTCGGGCGTAGCTTCGGCGGCAGCGCTGGGTCGGAAGAGGCGGTGCAATCCAGCAAATCAACTAAGAAGCCGGCGCGTCGCAGCACGCTGCCGACGATCGACAACCCCAGCGGACGCGCCCAAAAATCGTAAGCGGCGAAATCGTGAATCAACGGATTGACGAGCAGCACGTGCGGCGCGGTCATCTCGCTCCCCGGTTGTGGCGCGAATATCTTCGCCTGCGTCAAACGCCCGGTCAACGATGAAACGCTATTTACGCACGGCGACGGTCAACCCGTCGCGCAACGGCAGTATTTGCGCTTCAAACTGCGGGTGCGCCGCCAGCGACCGGTTGAAGCACTGCACGGCGACGGTGGTTTCGTCGGGCGGCGGATCTTCGACGACCTTGGCATACCACAGCGTGTTGTCGGTGATGAACAGCCCACCGGGTCGCAATTTGGCGGCGGCCTTTTCAATCACATCCGGGTAATCCTCTTTGTCGACATCGTTGAAAATAATGTCGAAGGGACCGTCGAGGTTGTCGATCACCTCCAGTCCGTTGCCGAGTACGAAATGAAGTTTGTCGCTCATACCGGCTCGCGCAAATACCCTTTCGGCATATTGTTTCTTTATCGGATCCAGATCGGTGGCGATCACCTGCCCGCCGGCGGGCAGCGCCAAGGCGAACCAATAGGCCGAATAGCCGTATCCCGAGCCCAGTTCCAACACTCGTCGCGCCCCCCCGATCTTGACCAGCAGGTACAGCAGCATGCCGACCTCCGGTCCGACAATGGGGAAATCCTCGGCGGCCGCCCGTCGCTCCATCGCCCGCAGGTTGTCATCGGCAACGGTCCGCAACGTTTCCATGTATTGCTCGATCAGCGGATTGACGATCGTTTTCACTGTCTCACTCCTTTTACCCCTCACCTTAATCACTCATGCGGCGAATGCAGGTTAAAAGCAGCAGTTTTGCTCATTGGTGAATGATGTTGAGCACAACTGAATACGGTGAAATCCAAGAACGCTTGACAAAGCACAGGCACCAGCATCCGGCAAGGCAAGGATCGTCGAACCGATCGCTTCAGCAACTCTCCACGTGGTGGAAAATTCGCGACGGTCCGTCCAGCAGCTTCCACCCCGCTTTGGTCAACACTCGCCGGCAATCGGCGATAGTGCAATGCCGGTGACCGCCGAACAACCGGCGCATGGTCGTCGCCTGCCCATCCAACTCGGCCCACAACAAATTCGCCCCGGCGCGGCAGCGATTAAGCGAAGGGGTGTCGGTATACAAACCGGGCACGTCATAATTAAGCGCCAAGCGAATCACCGCCAGCAAATGGCATAGGCGCGCCTCGCTGACAGCCCCGCGTTTGACAAATTCGCTGCC
>DAINPV010000054.1:0-15972 GCA_036743315.1 bacterium
GTTGCGCTTGGGCCTTCTGGCGATGCGGGAGGAAGTGCGCGATCTTCTCAAAGCCAATGAAGATGCGCCCGTCGAGGAACGCGATTTCTTGCATTCGGTGGAAATCGGCCTCGACGGTTTGATTCTGTTTGCCGAGCGCTCGGCCGATGCGGTGGATGTGGAGTTACAGCGCACGAGCGATCCAGAACGGCGGGAGATCCTATCGAAGATGCTCGCCGTGTGCCGCAAGGTTCCGTTGCATCCGGCGGGAACCTTTCACGAAGCGGTGCAGGCGCTGTGGACGCTGCGTACGGCGATCGAAGTGGCGCATCCGACCAACGTGCATGCCTACGGCCGACTCGATCAGGTGTTGTATCCGTTCTATCGCGCCGACCTGGACGCGGGACGCATCACGACCGATCAGGCGCGTGAGTTGCTGGAAGAGCTGCTTTTAAAGGTCATGACGCAGAACATTCGCCCGGAATCGAACATGCTGGGCAATTTCTATCTGCGTTATGAAGGCTCGACGCCGGTCACGCTCGGCGGTGTCGATGCGCACGGCGAGGATGCGACCAACGAGCTGACCTACTTGCTGCTCGAAGCCGCCGACCGCTCGAAAACCGTGACCAGCATGGTGGTGCGCGTACACAAAAACACACCGGAAAAATTATATCTGCAGGTCGCCGACATTTTACGCCGCGGCACTTCGAATGTATCGATGATGAACGACGATTTGTTCGTGCCAGCGATGGAGCGGCACGGATATTCGCCGGCGTCGGCGCGCAACTACGGCATCACCGGCTGCACCGATCTGCTCGCGCCCGGCGAAACCGGCGGCCTCAGTTTTTGCGGCCTGCTGCTGTCGCGTGTGCTGGACATCACGTTGCGCAACGGCGACGGGCAAACATTGCTCGGGCCGCTGCGCAACGTCGGCATCCGCACCGGCGATCCGGACACCTTCCAGAATTTCACACAGTTGCTCGACGCCTTCGAGCGACAGATCGATCATATGGTCAAGGTGAACGTCGAAGCTTCGAACCTGCGCGACCGCCTCTTTGCCGAACGTCAACCCGCGCCGATTCTCTCGGCCTTTATCGCCGGTTGTCTGGAACACAAAAAGGACATCACGCGCGGCGGCGCCCGCTACAATATGACCGGCATCAACATGATCAACAGTGTCGCCAATGTGGTCGACTCGCTGTACGTGATCAAGAAGCTGATCTTCGAAGAGAGGCGCTTCACTTTCCGCGAACTGCTCGCGGCGCTTGACGAAGATTTCCACGGGCACGACGGTCTGCTGCGGCAGATTAAAGCGGTGGAAGGGCGCTGGGGCAACGGCAGCGCCGAGTCCGATGAAATGGCACGCGAGGTGATCGCCCGCTTGTTTGCCTCTTGCGACAAATATCGCTGCTACAAGGGCGGGCCGGTGGCGCCGTTCATCAACAGCATGACTTCGCACACGATGGACGGGCGCGTTTCCGGCGCCACCCCCGACGGCCGACGCGCGGCAACGCCCTTCGCGTCCAGCTGCAATCCGTACAATGTCGAGCGGGCCGGCATCACTGGCGTGCTGCGGTCGGTCGCGGCGCTCGACTATCGGCCATTGTTGGGCTGTGCCGTCAACGTGCGGCTGCATCCGAGTTTCATCGGCGAGAACGTGCAGACGCAAAAAAAATTCACCTCGTTATTGAGAACCTATTTCCAGATGGGCGGTGTGCAGCTTCAACCGACCGTCGCCTCGGTAGAGATGCTGCGCGCGGCCCAGCGATCGCCGGACGATTACCGCGAGCTGATCGTCAAAGTCGGCGGGTACAGCACCTATTTTGTCGATCTGGGGCGCGAGATTCAAAACGAGGTGATCGCGCGAACCGAGCACGGCGCGGTGGAGTGAGGCGCGATGCAGGGCGTCATTTTCGACATTCAACATTACGCCGTTTACGACGGGCCGGGCATCCGTACTCTGGTTTTCTTTAAGGGGTGTCCGTTGCGTTGCGCTTGGTGTCACAATCCAGAATCGTGGCGGCGCGAGCCGGAAATGGGCTACCTGGCCGACAAGTGTCTGGCTTGCGCGCAATGTGTAGCCGCCTGCCCGCAACGGGCGCTGACGCTCATCGACGGTTGGGTAGCGCGCAACAAAGAAATATGCACCGTGTGTGGAAAGTGTGCCGATGTGTGCCCGCAACAGGCGATGGAGACAATCGGTCGGTCGGCGACGGTCGAGGAAATCGTCGCAACGGTTGCGGCTGATAAACCGTTTTATGACAACTCCGGCGGAGGGGCGACTTTGTCCGGCGGCGAACCGACCGGCCAACCGGATTTCCTTTTCGCGCTGATCGAAAAACTGCGCGCGGCCCACATTCATATCGCGCTGGAGACGTGTGGCTGCTTTCCCGCCAACATCCGAGACAGACTCTGTGACGCGGTCGACTTGTTTCTGTTCGACATCAAAAAAATCTCGTCCGACGAGCACCGACGCTGGACCGACCTGGGCAACGAGTTGATCCGCGATAATTTCCTGGTCCTGCATCACCTGGTCGGTTCGGTGCGTGTGTTGCCGCGCATTCCGCTGATCCCGACCGTCAACGACGATCCGACTGAAGCTGCGGCGATCGTCGCCTTGCTGCAACAAGCCCGTTATGAAGGAGAGGTGCACTTGATGCCCTACAATTGTCTGGCCAAAACGAAATGGGCAAAGATCGGTCGGGGTGACGACTTCCATGATTTCGGCTTGCTGAGCAAGGAAACGATTGCTGCGTTTTCCGCCGTATTCACCGCCGCCGGTTACACCGTCGTTTGCAATTGATAAACGAAGGCCGCGCGGAATCGTCCGACGCGGCCCTTTATTTATTGTCGTTCTAGAACATGAACGAAGTCATCAGGTGCACGGTGCTTTCACCCAGCGTCGATTCGCTGCCGTCGTATTCGTTGCCGACTTTATGATTATCGGCGGCTTCCATAGTCTTGGAGAATGCCTGCTCGTAAGCGGCGTTGACCTCGAAGAACTTGTAACGATAACCCATGCCCGCCGTGGCGTGATGTTCCACGATGGCCGGAAAGATCGGGAAGACAGTGTCGTCGGGCACCGGATTTTTGCCGTAGTTATAACCGAGGCGTCCCCATAGATTCGGGATGATCTGGTACTGCCCGCCGACAGCCACGACGATCTGGTCCGACCAATCCAGCGGCAGCGCCGCTTCTATTTCATCGTCGCCGATCAGGCGGTTGATGTTGGGATTGTCGCTGTTGGTCAGCGTCATCTTGAATTCGTCCATCGTGTCGGCCCAGTTGATCCAGGTGACGTCCAAACCCAGCAGCAGGTTTTCGGTCGGCGTCAGGCCGATGCCCAAACCGACTTTCTGCGGCCAGGCGAATTTGATCTCCGCGTCGTATTCGGTCTGCACGCCCTTGGTCGGGTCGATGCCCAACTGCCCCAACTGCTGCATCACCGCGGCTTCGGCCTGATCGGCCGGCAGTCCCTGTTGCATCGCGCCCTGCACCATGCGGGAGAAAGCGTCGTTGAACTGTTCTTCCATGTACATGTTCACCGTGCCGTCGAAGGTGAACTGGGTTTTGGTCGTGTAGGCCAGACCGATGGAGATCATGTCGTGCGGCTTGAACAACAGGCCGAACTTGCCGCCGAAACCCCAGGCCGAAACCTGATCCAACTCGGTGTAGGCGACCAACTCGTCGTATCCCAGACCGTTCGTCCCCGTGCCGAACATGTCGCCGAAGGTCATGCCCGACGATGGATCGGCCACGCCCTTGAGCATCGAGGGGGAAACCGCGTAGGGCATCTTAAATCGCAACTGGCTGTAGGCCAGGTTGACCGACGCGCCGATGGAGATCATCGGGTGCGGCTGATAGGCGATTGCCGGGGCGATGCGCATCAAGGCGATGTTCGAGGAGTATTCGACGTCCTTGCCCAGAATCGGATTCTCCAACTCGAAATCGGCACCCATACCGCCCTGAGCGAAAAAGCCGATGCCGGTGGCCAGCGGCACACTCTGGAAACGATAGGCATAGGAGAGTACGGGCAGAGGAAATACCTGGGTTGCGCCGTCCTCGTCATTTAAATCGTTTTTGAAATGCAGGGAGGGAATCAGCAAACCGGCGCCGAAATCGATGCGATGCCCCAACAGTTGAGTCAGACCTGCCGGATTCGTGTTGATCGCTGTTGTGTCGGTGGCGATGCCCAAATCGACACCGCCCATACCGGCGGCGCGACTGCCCGTGGCCGTCGTTTCCATGCCGTTGGTGGCCCAGGCGCTGCCGGTGACGAACGTGACCATGGCGACTGCCATAAATAATTTCATTAGTGATTTCATATAATTGCCCTTACGTTTGTTTTTCTGATCCAGTTAATTTGCTCGTTTTGTTTTTCACTTGATTCGCAGCATATTTTTATATCGTTATAAAGTTATTGCTAAATTGACTGATGTCAAGGAGTCGGCTGGTTGATATGGATAATTTTTTTGGTGGAATATTGATGATGCTATTGCTGTAAATCGTGAAACGGCACGGCCAGGACTTCGGCCAGACGTTGCCCTAAACGATACAGGTACCGGCCGTTGGTACCCTCATCGATGAGAATGACGTCTTGGTTTTGCATTACCAATCGCACCCTCATCATAAAACGTTTGCCCTTTTCTTCGCGGTCGAAGGCGATTTCCTGAACGGAGGCGAAGGGAATTGTCAAAGGTTTTTTCTTCTTTTCCTCGATCGTCAATACCTCGTTTGCTTGTATCGCTGCAATCTTCTTACGCGTCATCATTGTATAAAAAAATGGGCCGATGAAGACGAAGCCTGAAAAAAAGGCGATGAGTGTCCAGGTGAATACCGGCACCGATGTGCCCAGGGGCGCCAGCACCAGGGGGATGATCGCCGTCCAGTAAAAGCCGATCAGGATCAGCGTGAAAAAAAGTCCGCGCCAGATAAGCTTATGGCGTCGAAATTTGACGATCAGACAATCGGGCTTGTCACGAACGATGGTCGATTTGGCCGGTAATTTAAGGGAGGTTTCCTCCGGACCGATCAACAGGCCCACGAGCAAACCGCCGATCATGAACGGCGACATGACCGCCAGCACAATGATCGAGGTTCGATCCGGCGCGACCAAGACCATGGTCAGTCCTGAACCGGCCAGCATCACGCCGGTAAGCAACACCCAAAACGAATAGAGTTTCCCTACCGAAAATAGATAGCGAATGTTGATGCCGATGGCCAGCCAACCGAGCACTTGCACGAATGCCAGAATCGGCGGCAGTGAAACGGGATCCTCATTGAAAGCGCTAAGACCGTTCAGCAAAACAGGAATCAAGTGAATCATAGTTAGGCTCATAAATAATATATCTGCACACTGTTATGTCTCATACGATTACCGGTGCTTGCCGAGTCGCTCGATCGTTGCTTGGCGTTGTTAGATGAAATCTTCCTTTGCTTTACCGAACAAGTACTTGATCAAATTGACGAAACTGCCCGCCAGGTTGCCTGGATGTTTGATTAACCAGTGTACGTGCCGCCAGACCATATACGGACGCAGGTAAAATCGCCGGTAGAATTCGCGCTCCAGTTCCAAGAGCCGGTCGTAGGCGACGACATCGCGCGGGCGGCAATAAAACGGCACGATGCTGGTTTCCAACTCGTTTTTATGATCGGCGAACAATTTGGTGCCCGGCCAATATTGGATACGGGTAACGATAACGTAGTCGAGTTTCGTTTCTTTGGCGAAGGACAAGCTGGCTTCGAAGTCGACACGGGTTTCCGTCGGTCCGCCGACGATGAAAAAGGCGGACGCCTCCATGCCTGTGCGGCGGATCAACTCGATGCCGTGCCGCATCTGCGCCAACGTCGCGCCTTTTTGATACAGTTCGAGCATCCGCTCCGCACCGCTTTCCACGCCGACATACAAGCGGCGACATCCAGCGTGCGCCATCAGCTCGACGGTTGGTTCGTCCAGCCGATCCAGCCGCGCCAGGGCCGTCCATTGCAGTGGTTGCAGCTTGAGCAGCCCGTGGCAGATCTCCGCCGTGCGTGTGGGGCTGAAATTGAACGTGTCGTCCATGAAGCGCAGGTTGCGTACGCCCATCTCCTGCACCAGCAGCCGCGCTTCGCGCAACACCGATTCCGCCGAGCGCAGCGCCAGCTTCGGGCCGAAGGTGCGCACACAGAACGTGCAAGGAAAGGGGCAGCCGCGCGCGGTGAAAATCGCGCCGATCGGGCTGCCGATCAGCGCTTCGCTGTAATCGTGCGGATCGACTGCGCGATGATCGGGCAGCGGCAGTTCGTCCAGATCGACGATGCGCTCCGGTTCCGGACCGATAATGATTTCGTTTTCGCGGCGAACAGCCACGCCGGGGATCGACCCCGGATCGTCTCCCGCGCGCCAGGCGCGCACCAAGTTGCTGAAAGCAAATTCCGGCTCGCCACGCACCAGGGCGTCCACCTGCGAGGCATTCATCACCTCTTCGGTGAACATCGTGGGCAGGTAACCCATGGCGACCAACGGCGCACCGATGTCTTTGCGCAGGCGATCGCAGAAATGCAGATCGTCCTCGATCGTCGCAAAGCCGAGTTGTACGAAAAGCAAATGTGGTTGTGAAGCGCGCACGGCGACGATCGTCGCCTCTTCGTCAAGCTTTTTGGCGATGGCGTCCACAACCTTGGTATGCGCGTCGAGGAACTGTTTGGCCGCGGCCGACACGTAGAGCAGATCGGTCGGCGGCAGCAGAAAATTGGGAGCGAAGTAGGAGGCGACGAAACGCCGCATCACCGGCCGGCGAAAGGGCGGATTGACCAGAGTGATCCGCAATGGAGAGCCGGCGGCGGGCAGGTTCATGATTGCTTGTTTTGTATTTCTTCTTGTTGGATTTGGTTGCGGATTTCCTGAAAGCGGCGTCGGTAATATTCCTGGCGCAGCTTGTTCTGGATCCACCCGGCTACGCCGACGGCCACGCCGACCGGGATCATGATGGCGGCGATGAGGTAACGGCCGATCAATTTAAGCATGGTCGATGTCCTCCCATTTGGCGGGCAGAGGCGCGGCGACGGTTTTCAAGTGACCGATCAACTCGTCGAGACCGGGCGTCTTGCCGGCGAAATGCTCGCCGATGATCGCCTCCATCAACGGCCGTTTCTGTTCGCTGTATTCGAAGGTGTCCACTTCGCGCGCCGGGCCGGAAAGCTCGCCGTAGAAAAGGCGTGCATACACGTCGGCCGGCACGCCGAAGGGACAGGTGGCCTGGGTGTCGAATAAAATGAATTGTTTTTTGAGGTTCGGTTTGAGCGACAAGCGGATTTTGTCCATCGCCAGGTCGCTGTTGTCTTCTGTGTAAATCGGCGAGAAATGCCGGATGCCGTACTTCCACCACAGCGTCCGTCGGTTGCGCCGTACGAAGGAATCGAGTTGCTCGGGCACCGTCGATTGTTTGCGGATGCTGCCGTCGGCGATCACCGGAATGCCATGCTCGAGGTTGTAGATGATCGCCATCGTGTGCATCGACAAGCGGCATCCCAGGCAGACCAATGCCGTCAGGTTGAAACCGTACTTTTTGAAATCGAGTTTACGTTCGCCGAATAGAATCCGGTCGATGAACGGCTTGATCGGGATGATCTCGTGCTTCACACGGTCCGCGCCCAGGTGGTGGCGCAGCAGTTCCACGTGCTTCTTGGAGTTTTCAATGAAGAAGATGAAGCCCGGATCGAAGGTCAGCAGGGTGATCTCTTCGGCCTTCTGTCCCACCAGATAGGCGGCCAGGGCGGAGTCGGTGCCGCCACTATAGAGAATCGATGCTTTTTTCCCCAAGGAAAAGGTTGCGTTTTGCGTCGTCATGTTCTCAGCTTATCACAGAGGTTGGCCTCATTCGTTTGAGGCGTTGATATCCGCCGCTACTTGAGGCAGAACGATTTTCGCTTGCGCCTCCTCAACCACGTACTGCAGCAACGGTGTAAAAACTCGTTCAAATCCGTGCGGATAATACTCCGCGCATGCATGTGTACACAAGACCGGAACGTCATTGCGCGCCAAGAGCCAGTTGCTTTTCGCGCGCCAGATGCCGCAATAGTCGCTTTCGCCCAGTGTGAAAAGACGATCGTCCAGCGGCAGCGTAACCGGCAGAACGCGCATCTTATTGCCATTGAACGGCCGCCCAAAGCCGCAGCCGCGATGCTTACCCCCTTCGCCGTATACGTCGGTATCCGGGAGCGATGAATCGTAGGCGAACAACGTGGACAACGTCTGTTTCAGCGACGGCGACGACAACAAACTCGGCCCGCGATACCCGCGCACCTTGAATTGCTGCAATTCATGCCAATAGGTACGCATTTCAGTCACATAATCTTGCGGCGCGATCCGTGTTTGCCGATTGTCGTGTCGCAGTCCATGAGCGCCGATCTCGTGCCCCATGTCGCTTAATGCTTGCACTCGGCTTGCTTCTTTTCGCATCACCGTAACCGGCAGGAAATAGCATGCCCGTACGCCGTGATCGACCTCCCAGCGCGCCAGCCGCTCAGCAAACGCCAATTGTGCAGCGTTGTCCACGTCGTGGCTGAACACGAATATTTTTTCCGGCGAGCCATCGGGATAGGCCAGACCCAGCGCGGCGAAAAGGATGCGCCACAACGATTGAATGTCCCAGTGCGGCCAGGCTCCTTGCTCCACCGCTTGATAACGGCGGCGACGCCAGCGCACCAAGCCTCGGTGAACCTGTCGGCGCAGCGCGGCGGGCAGACGATGGTAATGGAAGGGCAATAGATCCGACATCGGACGCGCCGGCGGCAAGTATCGCTCCTGCGTCAGGTCCTCGATGAACTGCGCTGCGTCGAAAAATAAGAGTACGTCTTCGCTGTGTTTGGCCACCAGGGATCGCCATGCGCCGTGCGGCATTTGCACGGAGAGAATTGGTGTCAGCGCTTCGGTGGTTTCCAATAGACGATCCAGATAAATCGGGACAATCGCTCCGGTTTGTTCATGACGACACGCCAGCCGTGCAAAGCCGCTGGGGAAGGGCGTCGGCTCGCCGAAAAGCTCCTTGGCGCGGGCGAAAGCGTACCGGCACCGCGTCAGCGCTTCGGTTCCGAACAATGATAAAAAGGTTTCGTTCATCGGCTTAACCGATCGCTTCCGAAGCGAAAAAACAGCATCTCGCGGATCGTCTGCCAAATCGTCGACACGCTGCTGCCCTTGGCCAGCCCCGCTGTGCGTCCGAGAAATGAGGACGGCACTTCGGTGATTTTCATCCCCCGTCGCAGTGCCCGGCTGATCAACTCCTGCTGCATGAACACGCCCGCAGATTGCAACTCAATGCGCCCCGCGGTTTGAGTGCGCCACATCTGCACCCAATTGACGTCGCGAAAATGTTGCCCGAAGAGAAAATTGACCAAATGCAAATACACGCTCGATTGAATTTTACGCCAGACGCCGTAGCTATGGCGATGGCTTCGATAACCCAAGACGATGTCGTATCCTTCCGCTGCTTGAGCGAAGCGGATGATCTCGATCGGGTCAAATTGCCCGTCGGCGGGCACGAAGATCGTCAAGTCCATTTTCGCCGCGGCCAGGCCGGTGCGGATGGCTTGACCCGAACCGCGATTATGTTCGTGCTGCAAAACGCGGACATGATCGTCGGCTAACGTATAAGCTATTTCCGGCGTTCCATCGCGACTGCCGTCATCGACGATGATGATTTCCCAAGCGGCCGAAAAATCCGCCAGTGTTTGTTGCACTTCGCGTACTACGCGGGAAAGCGTTTTTTCCTCATTGAAAGCCGGGATGACGACTGAAACCGATTCCACGCTTTGCACTTTCCTTATCGACCGTTTCGCGCTAGACACTCCGTAACACTGCCGATTGTGCAATTGATTCTTCACTGCAATCATCAATGGGCTGAACGTTCATCCAATTGAGTGAACGGCAAATTACCGATGTTTCGTTTGGCCTTGGGCGACTTTAACAGAACAAGGTTCAATGTGCAACAAAAGGGTTATCTTTATAAATGGTGGGATATGATTTCCTCGGCAAGATATGGTAGTTAGCGACAAATGACATCATTGACAATGCGGTAATCCTGTGTGAAAAACTCACCATGACGATCAAAGACGACCAGGATTTCACAGTGACCGATCTGATCGTGACCGGTGGAGCGGGCTTTCTCGGTTCGGCGTTGGCCCTGAGGGCGAAAGACCGCTATTCGGTCACATTATTCGACAACCTGACCCGTAATTCACTGCTGCATCTGCCTGCCGAGGAAATCGCCGCCTGCACTTTGATTCAGGGCGACGCCACCGATCCGACGGCGTTTGAATCTTTGTTCAAAGGCGGCGAGATTGTCGTACACATGGCGGCGGTTGCCGGTGTGCACAATTACTACCGCGCTCCCTTCGACGTCATGCGCGTCAATCTCGGGGGCACGCTGAACCTGCTGGCGGCTTTGACGGTCCATCGCCCCAAACGGTTGATCTTCGTTTCGACCAGCGAGGTATACGGCTGCGACGCGGCTGCGGCGAACGAAGACAATCCCCTGCAGGTGGGGCATTACGCCGAACCGCGCTGGACTTACGCCGTTTCCAAAATTGCCGGCGAAAAGGCCTGCCTCGCCTGGGGCAAACAGTATGGCGTGGAGGTGGTCAGCCTACGGCCGTTTAACATTTACGGACCCGGTCAGACCGGCGAAGGCGCCGTACGCGACATGATTCTGACCGCGTTGGCCGGTGACGATCTGACCGTCCATGGCGATGGCTCGCAGGTGCGCGCCTGGTGCTACATCGACGATTTCATTTCAGCAACGCTGGCGGCAATGGAAACCGAGGGCATCGGCGGCGAGGTGTTTAACATCGGCAATCCGGCCGCCGCCGTGACCATGAACGAAATGGCCCGAATGATCGTCGAACTCACCGGCATTCATGTGGGCGTCAATTGCAAACCGCATTTCGGCGTGGATATTCCGCTGCGTACGCCCGATATCGGGAAGGCGCAACGATTGTTGGCTTTCGCGCCACGCGTCGGTTTGACCGAAGGCTTGCGCCGGTCGATCGATTGGTATAGTGCTGATGAGCGATGAACGAAACGTGATTCGTTTGGCATACCCGGTTGTGAGCAGGGCCGTCCTCCCCACCATTGAAGCGATCCTGGCTTCCGGGCAATTGACGAAAGGCGAATATTGTCGGCGTTTTGCCGCGGAACTGGCGCGCCTCCACGAGGTCGTCGCCGCGATTCCCTGCAACTCCGGAACCTCCGCGTTGCTCGCCGTGTTGCAGGCGCTGGAAATCGGTCCCGGCGATCACGTGGTGGTGCCGGATTATGGTTTCCCTGCGACGGTCAATGTGGTCGAAGCGGTTGGGGCGACGCCCGTGTTCGTCGATGTCGATACCGACGATTTCGGTTTGTCGCCGAGAGCGCTGACTGAAACGGTTGATGGTCCGATCAAGGCGGTGATCGTCGTGCACCAATTCGGTCTGCCCGCGAAGTTCGACCGGATCGCCGCCTGGGCACATGAGCGCGAAGCGGTGATCATCGAGGATTCGGCGTGCACGATCGGCACACGCATCGACGATCATTATCTGGGATGCCTGGGTATGGTCGGCATTTTAAGTTTTCACCCGCGCAAAGTCGTGACCACCGGCGAGGGCGGCGCGATTCTGACGCGGGACGCGCAACTGGCCGAACGGCTGCGCGCGTTGGCCGATCATGGCTTTAGCGGACCGGATAAACGCTTGCGCGTGGTCGGCATGAATTTGCATTTGTCGGAAATTTCCTGCGCGATCGGCCTTGAGCAACTGGGTCGCCTGCCGGAAATCATCGCCGCCCGGCGGCAAATCGGGCGGTGGTACGAGGACATACTGACGGGAGTCGAGCGATTGACTCTGCCGTGCGCGGCCACAAACGTGGAGTGGAACAACCAGACCTATACGGTCGTTTTGGCGGCCGGAGTGGATCGTAATGGGGTACGAGCGACGATGACCGACGCCGGAATTGAAACCAACGTGCCCGCCGTTTCGTTGAGTGATTTGGAGTTTTATCGGCGAAAATACGTGGTACCGGAAACGCAAGTTTCAGTTTCACGCGGGCTGCAACAATGTGCCATGGCGTTGCCGTGTCACGAACGAATGACGCAAGAAGACGCGGAGCGGGTTGGAATTGTTCTGCAACGAGCTCTTGAACATCGGTGAGGTGTGATCGATGGTGATCGTCCCGGTTCCACGTGTCGCCGTGGTGGGTGTCGGCTATTGGGGGCCGAATATCGTCCGCAACCTGATCGAGATCGCCCCGCAGGCCATTGCCGCCGTTTGCGATATCGATCCGCAACGATTGGAATCGATCGAAAAACAATACCCATCGTTGAAAACAACGACGAATTTCGACGACATCCTGCACGATTCTTCCATCAACGCCATTATGCTTGTGCTGCCGCCGGCGCTGCATCCCTCAATGGCCGAACAAGCCTTGCGCGCGGGCAAGCATCTGTTTATCGAAAAGCCGTTGGCGCTCAATTTCAACGACGCCTGCCGTACCGTTAAACTGGCCGACCGACTGGGTTTGCAACTAATGGTGGGACTGACCTACTGCCACAACACGGTGATTCAGTATATCGGCAAGATCATCAAAGACGGTCGACTCGGGCCGCTGACCAATATCTATTCCTGGCGCTTGAACCTCAATGAACGGGAAAAGCACGAGAACGTCATTTGGATGCTGGCGCCGCACGACATCAGCATCATCGACCGCTGGATCGAAGGGTACCCGCACGAGGTGCGCGCCAAGGTCCGCAGCGTGGTCAACCCGAACCTGGAAGACGAAGTGTATGTCGAGATGCAATACGCTTCGGGATTGGTCGCTAACTTCCATTTCAGTTGGCTTGAACCGGCGAAAATCAGGCGTCTTTTGCTTGTCGGCGGCAACGAAGTGCTCGTCTATGACGAAATCAACGACAAGTATACCTTTTCGCTGTATGCCAATCCGCTGCCGGGACAAGCGTGGCCCAACGATTTCGACGAAGTGGAGCGCCTGCTCGGCACGCTGGGCCCGGCGGTGGAGGTGATCGATTGCCTGGACCAGTATGTGGAGCCGCTCAATCGCGAGGTGCGGCATTTTCTGCAATGTCTGCGCACCGGCAAACGTCCGTTGACCAATGGAAAAATGGCGATGGCCGGGATCAAGGTTATCCAGGCTATCGAGCAATCCGCGAGCAACGATTCGCAACCGGTGGCGGTCGGCGAAACGGAAGGCTGACCGAACATCTGAACATGAAGGAGAAGGGTTCATGACGATTCCGCTGGCCGATTTGCAAGCCCAATATCAAAGCATCAAAGCGGAGATCGACCGGGCCGTGCTCGAAGTGCTTGTTTCGTCGCGGTTTGTCAAAGGTCCTTACGTCAAAGCGTTTGAGGAACAATTCGCCGCCTTCACCGGCGCGTCGTATGCCGTCGGCGTGGCCAACGGCACCGATGCGATCGCCCTGGCGTTGCAGGCGGTGGGCGTTGAGCCGGGCGATGAGGTGGTGCTGCCGGCCAACACCTTTCAGGCCACGGCCGAAGCGGTCTGGATGATCGGTGCCAGGGTTGCGTTGGCCGACGTCAATGAAGAAACCTTGTTGCTCGACGAAGCCACGCTCGTGGCCGCGCTGACCGACTCGACCAGGGCGGTGATTCCAGTGCATCTGTATGGCTACCTTGCACCGATGGACCGACTGCTTCCCGTCGCCGAACGAGCCGGTTTGTCGGTGATCGAAGATGCCGCGCAAGCGCACGGCGCGACGTTGCACGGCCGTCATGCGGGAACCTTCGGACTTGTGGGTGCGTTCAGTTTGTTTCCCGGCAAGGTGCTGGGCGCCTACGGCGACGCCGGCATCGTGATCACCGCTCGCGAGGATATCGCCGGGCGCGTGCGGCAACTGGGCGATCACGGGCGCGGCGCCGCCGCGGACGCGTGCGGACGCAACAGCCGGCTCGACGGCATGCAGGCGGCGATCCTCAACGTGAAACTCGCTTACCTCGACCGTTGGGTCGCGCGCCGGCGGGAAATCGACGCACGCTACCGCGAAGCATTGACCGGCGTGGGCGATTTGGTTTTTCTGACCCGCAATGAGGGGTGCGAGCCGGCGCCGCTCAACGTGGTGATCCGCAGCGAACGGCGCGACGAACTGATGAGGCGTCTCGAAGAAAGCGGCGTGCAAGCCAAGCCGCATTACCCGCATGCGCTGCACCAAATGGGCCTGGCTGCGTTGGCGCATTACGCCCCCGGCGATTTACCGGTGGCCGAGCGGGCTGCGGCGCGGGTATTGAGCTTGCCGAACTATCCGGAGATGACCGACGAGCAGGTCGATTTCGTAATCGACCGAATCGAAAAGTTTTTTACCCGTGCATGATTGAGACGTCTATCCCGACAGAATTTTCACCAAAAACGATTTCCTGACTTTGATGCCTTTTTCGGGGCACAACTCGAAACAGCAGAAACAATCGATGCACTTTTTATGGTCGATGGTCAGTTTGTCGTCGGCGATGACGATCGCCCCGACCGGGCACGAGCGTTCGCAAAGGCCGCAGCGGATGCACCCGGCGTCGTTCCACTCCGGCCGTACCGTGAAGAACCAGCGGTTTAAAATGCGCAACAGGAACTTCGGCATCGCGCGCATCATCGTGTTCGAGCACAGTGCGAAATCCACCGGTTTCAGATCGGCCAGCGCCTCGCCGAGTATCTCGATCGCCGCCTCGTCGGTCTCGCCCAGACCGCGCTCCTTTGCGTCGAGAATGGTGGGAATCAACCGCGGCTTGTAACCGATCAGCCGCGCGGCAACATGATCGAGCGCCACGCCGTCGGTCGAGGCAAGCAGGGCGCCCACCTTGTGCGGCGCTCCGCGCGAAGGTCCATTGCCGGACATCGCGACGATGCCGTCCATCACGCACAGGCGCGGCCGCACGGCGCTGTAAATATCCAACAGCGCCTGGCCGAGATCGTATGGGCTTGGGGCGGTGCGGTGGATGAGCAATTTGCCTGCGCCGGGCAGACACCCGAGCATGTTTTTTACCGCACCGGTCATCAGGGTTTCGATATGCGTTTTCAATTTGGGCATGCTGATAACCGCGTCGGCGGCGAGCACGGCTTTGGATACGGGAATTTCCCGCAGGAACTTGCCGTTCACCACGGGCGTTATTACCGAGCCGGCCGTTTCGAACAATACGGTTTCGATGCCATGTGCGTCAGCCAGCGGTTTGATGCCCGTTTCGATCAGCGCTTGTTCGGAGAAGCCGTAATCGGCGCCGCCGCAGGAATCGCCGATCACCGGCGTCGCCCCGATTTCCCGCAACAGCAACGCCAGACCCACCGCCACCATCGGATGCGTGGTTACTGCGTCGGCCGGTTTTGCCGCCCGCAACATGCTGACTTTGATCAGCACGCGCTCGCCGGGTTTGATGATGCCGGCCAGGCCGCCCAACAGGTCGAGCGAGCGGCGCAGCGCAGCCATCACCCGGGCCAGATCATATTTGTCACAGCTCACTAAGGCGACTTGCGACACGAAGCGACTCCTTTAAATCGTCCGCAAAAAACGCTGACGCCAACGCGGGAAATCGTCCGGCGTCGGATAATTTTTGACCAGCGCGGACACCTGGCTCGCCTTGGCGATGGCACGCCCGTAGCGATACGCCAGACCGGGCCGACGCAACAGTTTGCCCGCCATGGCCAGCAGTTCGGCCGGTTTTTTATGTACCTCATAATCGAGGAACGTCTGCCGCAGATCCTCGGCCGTAACCATGCCGCAACGATAGGTCCAGGTCAGATCGTCCAGCGTTAACGACAACAACGTTTCGCCCATCGCATGCAGGAAGGCGAATTTTGCGCCCTGGTTGGCGTTGTAGCGGCGGTTGATCTCCCACAGCGATTCGCGTGTGCCGCCCGCTTTCACGGCGGCGGGAATGATCTCGGCGGCGATTTTCGCCAGGGCCGATCCGCTGGGGATGCCTTCGCCGTTGAAAGGCTTGTTGGTCGCCCCGGCGTCACCGAGC
>DAINPV010000055.1:0-15958 GCA_036743315.1 bacterium
AATTCCATCGTTCATCATCGGCACATTTCGGTGCTGAGCCGTTACAAACACTACATTCTTTTGACTTTCTTATTCCTCATCGCGCAGTCGGGAATCATCGTCGTTCTGTTCACCAACCTGCAACGCCGGCGAGCCTCGGAACGCGCGTTGCGCGATAGCGAGGCCCGTTACCGCAACCTGTTGGAAACCATGAACGAAGGATTCATGATCCTCGATGCGGACGACCGCATCCGTTATGCCAATAAGCAATTGCACGTAATGATGGGCTATACCTTCGAAGAAGTAGTGGACAAGCCCATTTATGATTTGTTTTCGGGAAAGACCGTCGAGTTGATCCGCGAACAACTGGCCCGGCGTCGCGATGGTGATAACTCTCCCTACGAAATCGATCTCACCGATAACAATGGGAAACCCGCCTCGTTCCTCGTTTCGCCCCGGACCATGTTCGATGAGAGCGGCCGTTACACCGGATCGTTTTCGGTGATCACCGACCTGCGGCAAGTCAAGCTCGCCGAACGGGAGCGGGAGCAATTGATTTCCCTCATCGACCACAACAACGATTTCATCGGCATCGCCGAATTGAGCGGGCGCATTATCTACATCAACGAAGCCGGCTTGCGCCTGACCGGTTTGGAATCGAAAGCCTCGATCGCGCAGATGGACATCAACCAATTCATGCCGCTGGACAACCGCGCCGAACTGGCCGCGGAAGTCCTGAACGCGATAATGACCCAGGGATTCTGGCGCGGCGAAGGTCCGCTGTTGCATCAAAAAACCGGCGAAGCGATTACGATGGACATTTCCACCATGCTGCTGCGTTCCAAGCAAACCGGCGAGCCCACGGCGATCGCCACGATCATGCGCGACATCAGCGAGCGGAAAACGGCCGAAACGACCTTGCGCCAAAGCGAGGAAAAATACCGCACCCTGTTTGAAGCCTCGCCCGAAGTGACCATTCTTTACGACAACCGGGGCATCATCCTGGACTGCAATCAGATGACGCCGCGCGTACTGGGAATCCCGCGCGAGGAATTGATCAATCGTCCGTGGTCGGAGCTGGCGCTTTTCGATGAGACGACATTGGAGACCTTGAAGCGATCCTGGGAAAAACTGCTGCTCGCCGGACGAATCGATCCGTTCGCGGTGCCCATTACCCGCCCGGATAATACGTCGCGCGTTTTGGAATTGTTTCCCACCGTCATTTCTCAGAACGATCGGATCAGCAACGTACTGGTCATGATGCGCGACATCACCGACATGCGCGAGGCGGAAAAACGGCGCGGCGAACTGGAAGCGCAACTGGTGCAAGCGCAGAAAATGGAGGCCATCGGCCGGTTGGCCGGCGGCGTGGCGCACGATTTCAACAACATCCTCACCGGCATCTTGGGCTACACCGAACTGGCGATGGACAGAATCACCGAGGACGATCCGCTGCATACGGACATCCAGGAAATCAAAAACGCCGCCGACCGCGCCGCCATGTTGACCCAGCAATTGCTGGCTTTCAGCCGCAAACAGATGATTTCGCCACTGGTGCTCAACATCAATCGGATCATCGAACAATCGCGCAAAATGTTGACGCGCATCATCGGCGAAGACATCCAATGCTCGTTCCAACTCTCGCCCAACATCGGGCGCATTAAAATCGACCCGGGGCAATTCAACCAGGTGCTGATCAACCTGGTGGTCAACGCCCGCGACGCCATGCCCGACGGCGGCCGATTGATTATTTCCACCGAAGAGGTCCCGGTTTCCCCGGAGGAACTGAAGTCGAATCCGGAATTATCGGCGGGCAACTACATTGTCTTATCCGTGTTGGACAACGGCACGGGCATCGATCCGGAACATCTCAAGCTGATCTTCGAGCCGTTTTTCACGACCAAGAGCAAGGATAAAGGCAGCGGCCTGGGCCTGGCGACCATCTACGGCATCGTCAAGCAGAACGGCGGCTTCATCAAAGTCGACAGCGAATTGAATCGCGGTTCGAGGTTCAGCATATACTTCCCGGAGGAACTCGCGCCGGAGGAGGACGTTACCGTCGCGCCGCAACGCCTGATCCACCAGGGAACGGAAACGATTTTGCTTGTGGAAGACGAGCAGATGGTGCGCGACCTGGCCGTCAAAGTGCTGGAGCTTTCCGGTTACAAAGTGCTCACCGCCGAGAACGGCGCCGAGGCGTTGCTGCTGGCGAAACGAGCGCTGGCTGAAATCGACTTGCTGGTCACCGACGTGATCATGCCGCAGATGAACGGCCGGACCTTATACGAGCAACTGCATCGACTCAAGCCGCAGATGAAGGTGTTGTTCATTTCCGGCTACACGGCCGACGTCATCGCGCAGCACGGCGTGTTGGAAAAGGGGATGAACTTTTTACAGAAGCCGTTCGTCCTCCATGCCTTCATCGCCAAGGTGCGCGAAACGCTCGATAATTGATCCGCGCCGGACCGTTATTCTTCCGCCGCCAGAAAATCCAGGTCCGCGCCCAGATGCGCCTGCTGCACATGCAGCGCGTGCAACCGGCGATAGCCGCGCGACGGCGGCGACGGCGGCGTCCAAGCGGCGCGGCGTTCCGCCAGCACGCTCGCCTCGACCAGCAGCTCGATGCGGCGCGCGGCAACGTCCAACTCGATCAGGTCGCCGTCGCGCACGAGCGCCAACGGACCGCCCGCGGCGGCTTCGGGCGCGCAATGCAGCACGATCGTGCCGTAGGCCGTGCCGCTCATGCGGGCGTCGGAAACGCGCACCATGTCCTTCACGCCCTGCGCGGCCAGGTAGCGCGGAATCGGCAGCGCGCCGGCCTCGGGCATGCCCGCGGCGATCGGCCCGCCGTACTGCATGACCAGCACGTGCTCGGGAGTGAGCGCCAGCGACGGATTGTCGATGCGTTCGGCCACGTCTTCCGGCGAGGTGAATACCGCCGCCGGCCCGCGATGCCTTTTCAAATGCGCCGACGCGGCCGCGCTTTTGATCACCGCGCCGTCGGGCGCCAGGCTGCCGCCAAGCGTGGTCAGCGAACCGGTCGGCCCCAGCGGCGCCGCGAGCGAGCGGATCGTGTCCTGCCAATCGCCGGGCGCCTCGACTTCTTCCAACAATTCGCCCAACGGCCGGCCGGTAATACCCACCGTATCCAGGTGCAGCAACGGCGCGAGTTCTTTGAGCAGCACCGGCACGCCACCCGCGTAATACAGATCCTCCATGTATCCCTTGCCCGCCGGTTTGCAGTCGACCAGCAACGGCACGCGTTCGCTGATGCGTTGGAAATCATCGAGGGTCAACGTCAGCCCCGCGCGCCGGGCCAGCGCCGTCAGGTGGATGATCGCGTTGGTCGAACCGCCCAGGGCGATCAGGACGGTGATCGCGTTTTCGAAGGCCTTGCGGGTGAGGATGCGTTTGGGCGTCAGCGGACTCTTCGCCATCGCGACGATGCGCCGCCCGGTGATCGTCGCCTGACGCAGCCGTTCGCCGGAGGGCAACGGCGGGGCCGCGCCGCCGGGCATCATCAGACCCAGCGCTTCGGTCAGGCAGGCCATCGTCGAGGCGGTGCCCATCACCAGGCAAGTGCCGCCGGTCGGGCAAAGGTTGCGCTCGATTTCGACGATCTCCTCGTCGGTCAGTTCGCCCGCGCGGTAGCGCGCCCAGTTGCGACGACAGTCGGTGCACGCGCCCAGTCGCTCGCCGCGCCAACGCCCGGCGTACATCGGCCCGGTCAGCACCGCCGCGGCGGGAAGATCGGCCGAGGTCGCACCCATTAAAATCGCCGGCACGGTTTTATCGCAGCCGCCGAGCACGACCACCGCATCCATCGGTTGCGCGCCGATCATCTCTTCCACGTCCATCGCCATCAGGTTGCGAAAGAGCATCGTCGTCGGCGAGGTGAAAATTTCGTGCAGCGAAATCGTCGGGAAGGCCATGGGCAGCCCGCCCGCTTCGAGCACACCGCGTTTGACGGCCTGCACCAACTCGGGCATTTGCCGATGGCAGGTGACGTAATCGGACGAAGTGTCCACGATGCCGACGATCGGCCGGTCGATGTCGTGCGCGTCCACGCCCATCGAGGCGAGAAACGCGCGGCGCATGTACTTGGAAAATTCCCAATCGCCGTACGCGGTCAGATTGCGATACATGCCTTTGCGTTCGTCGCTCATCGCGCCCCTCTACAATTTGAAGTTGATGTACTTGGCCACGGTGTAATACTCGATGCCCTCGCTGCCGCCCTCGCGCCCGTAACCGGACATCTTCACTCCGCCGAACGGAATCTCCGCCGCGGCGATCACCAGATTGTTCACGCCGACCATGCCCACGTCGAGCCCTTCGGACGCCAGGAACGCCGTGCGCGTGTTGTCGGTGAATACGTAGCCGGCCAGACCGAACTGCGAAGCGTTGGCTTTGGCCAGCGCGTCGTCCAGATCGGTGAACGGCGCGATCGGCGCGATCGGACAGAATGGCTCTTCGGTCATGATGTCCATCGAAACGTCCACGCCGGTCAGCACGGTGGGCATATAGAAATAGCCGCGCGCGAAACCGTCGGGCCGCTTGCCGCCATAGGCCACCCGCGCGCCCTTGCCGACCGCGTCGTCTACCATGGCCTGCGTCGCGTCGATGCGCCGTTGATTGGTCAACGGGCCGATCTGCGTGTCTTCCGCGCGCCCGTCGCCGATTTTCAACGACCGCGCGACCTCGACGAACCGTTTGGTGAAGCGGTCGATCACGCCTTCCTGCACGAAGAAGCGGCTGGCCGCGATGCACACCTGGCCGTTGTTGCGGAACTTGGCCAGCGCGCAGGCTTCCGCCGCCGCCTCGACGTCCGCATCGGCGAACACGAGCACCGGCGAGTGGCCGCCCAATTCCATCGTCACCGACTTGAGGCCCTCGGCGGCCAGGTGCAGCAACTGTTGGCCCACCGGGACCGAGCCGGTCAACGTCACCTTGCGGATCACGTCCGAACGAATCAGCCGTTCGCTGATCATTCCCGACGGGCCGGTCACCACGTTGAACACGCCCGCCGGCACGCCGGCTTCCTGCGCGGCCAGCGCCAGAAACATGCCGGTGCGTGGCGCTTCGATCGCCGGCTTGAGAATCACCGAGCACCCGGCGGCCAACGCCGGCGCGACCTTGCGCGCCGCCAACAGCGCGGGGAAATTCCATGGACTGAACGCGGCCACCGGACCGATCGGTTGGCGGATGACCATCAACCGATGCGCCCGCGAATGACCGTCGATCATGCGCCCGTAAATGCGCCGCGCCTCGTCGGCGTACCAATCGAACTGATCGGCCGTGGCCGCCAATTCGCCGCGCGCCTCGGCCAGGGGCTTGCCCTGTTCCTCGGTCAGCACGCGGGCGATCTCTTCGGTGCGTTCGCGCAGAACCTGGGCGATGCGCCGCACGATCGCGCTGCGTGTCCAGGCGTCGGTTTCGCGCCACAGGCGCCAACCGGCCTCGGCGCTGGTCAGCGCTTCGTCGATGTCCGCCGCCGTCGCGGCCGGCACCGAATCAATCACCTCTTCCGTCGCCGGATCGATCACGTCGATGCGCCGGCCGTCGGCCGCGTCCTTCCAATGTCCGTTGATGAGCAATTGATTGGGCGTCCGCATGGTTCACATTCCAATCTTGTGTCGCAGTCGTTGCACGTCATCGACCCAGTTGCCGACGTTCCAGCGCCCGAAAGCGCCCAGCCCGCCGAGCGGATCGTCGCCCCAGTAGACCGGCACATAGATCAACGACAAGCCCCGGTGCGCAAACGCCTTGTCCAGCGCGGCGTTCAGCGTTTCAGGCGAACGGCCCCCGTCGAGCGCCGACACGCCGGGAAACGCCGAGGCCAGTTTCAAATAATCGACCGCAACTTGATCGCTGGTCGCATGATCCTTGCCGTACTGCGCTACCTGCAGCGAGGAAATCGCCGCCATGCGCCGGTTGTCCAGCAGCACGATGCAGCCCTGCGCGCCGTGCTGCGCGCCGTCGAGCAGAATCTGCGGATTCATCATGAACGAGCCGTCGCCGGTCAGCGCCACGCCGTAAAACGGCCGGTCGGCCAGGCCGGTCGCCAGCAGCGCCGACACGGCGAAGCCCATGTAGCTCGCGCCGGTTTCGGTGAAGGTCTGCCCCACGTGCTCGTCCTCGACGATCTGGAAACCGTTGGCCTGCACGTCGCCCGCGTCGAAGAACGTCGCCGCACCCTGCGCCCGCGCGCGATCGGTGACAATCTTGATCGCCGCCGGCTGCGTAAGCACCTCGCCGAAATTCGCATCCGGCAACGTCGGTTGCGTGTAACGCTCGGCCTTGAAAGCCTCCCATTCGCGCTTTTTCGCCGTGCAGGCGCGCAGCCATTCCGATTCGCCCGCCGGCGCGGTCACACCGCGCTTGTTAAGCGTTGCGATCAAGGCACGCAAGGTGGGCGCGGCCTCGCCGACCAGCGCGATCGTGCGGTTGTAGTGCAGGGCGTCGCGCGCGTCGGTGTTGATGGCGATCACCCGTTGCGCCAGCGGATAGCCGGTGCGCGAGGAATCGGACTGGCACACCGCGCGTGTGCCGATGGCGACCAACAGGTCGGCCTCGTCCATGGCGAAATTGCCGCAGATCGTGCCCTTCGAACCGCCGACCAGCATGTTGCGCGCATGCGCGTAGGGCAGCGCGCCGGTCAGCCGCGGACTGAGCACGGCCACCGCATCGACCAGTTCGACGAACGCGGCCAGTTCCGCGCTCGCTTCATCACAGCCCGCGCCGACCTTCACCACGATCCGTTCGGCTTTGGTCAGCGCGTCGGCGGCGGCTTGATAAGCCTGCTCGTCGACCGCCGGTCCGCGGCGGGGCATTTTACCGACGGGCAGTTCGTCGAGGTTGAACGCGCGCAATTGCGCCGGCTGCGTGTTCAGCGGCAGCAGCAGGAAAAAAGGTCCGGCGAAATGCGGATCGTCGACGCAGGCCATGCCCCGCTGCAACGCGGTGCACAGTGCGCCGGGCGTGTGCAGCGTGTAAGCTTCACCCATGGCCGCGCACAGGCGTAAAAAGCCATGCTGCTCGTGCTTGGGAATCTGCTGCATGTTCGGCCCTTCGTCTTCGGTGGTCTCATCGCCGAACAGGTACCACACGCCCAGGCCGTCGCTGGCGGCGACCAGCGATCCGGCCAGCGCGTGCAACGCGCCCGGGCCGATCGAGGTGACGACTGCGGCCTTTTCGCCGGTCACCCAACGCAGCGCGGACGCCGCGTGGCTCGCCTCGACCTCGTTGCGCACGGGATAGGTTTTGAGCAATCCCTGCGCTTCGTACACGCGCAGCACCTCGCCGATTTCGGTCGAGCCGTGACCGAGGATGACGATGAACTTGCGCACGTCCTGCCGCAGCAGGCCGAGCACCAGCGCCTCGCTGAGCGTCACATCGATTACGCGCGGCAGAGTTCCCGCGGCCAGCGCCGCCTCGATGCCGCCGGCGGCGGCGATACTTTTCGCCCGGGTCAACCGTTGTGCTTCCAAGACGGCCAAATCCACGCAAGCCCCCTTTTGCTGGCGGAAAACAATAACGCTACGCCGATTGAGCCGCGGCCCGCGGCGCATCATTTTTCACTGTACATAAGCCAGGGCAAGTATAAGCCACCGGGCTCCAGCGTCAAGCAAGACGGGGGAACAAACGTCGGCTATTCAATCTTGGACGGGCAGTTCGGCCAGCAGCAGATCCAGGAAGCGCTCGATCGCTTCCGGCGATATTGCTTCCGGATAATAACCAATACACACGTCGATTGTCCCCGCGTAACCGCTCACTCCGCCGATGAACACGCCCGGCTTGGCCGGCGGGGGGATCAACCACGCGTGCGCCGGGGCCTCGTCGAAGGTCACGCGCTCGGTGCGGATCGGCCCCATGTTGGTCAGTGCGGGCGCCATGTTTTTCGTTTTGATGCCCAGGTGGAACAGCCCGCGCAATGTGGCGACCAGAACGGCGGCGGGCTGCACTTTGGCCAGCCAGAGCGTGCCGAAGGTCAGGCGCAGGCCGGGCCAAAAACTTTTGCTGCGCCGTGTCTGTTGAGCAATGCGCACCAGCGTGTCGGCGAAGGTCGCGCCGGGATCGCGGCCGAGTTTGACTCCCTCGACGGCGCTGAGGTTGCAGATGCTCACCGCCCGCTCCTCGGGCAGATAACGACGAAAATCGATGGTGAATTGCGCGCGCAGACAGCTGCGCCCGTCCCAATTCCGCCACACGATCAGGGCGCGCAGAAACGCCGCGAGCAACATGTCGTTGAGCGTCGCGTCGAAGCGGCGGCCGTATTCCTTCAGGCGGGCGACCGGCAGCGTGTCGAGATGGCGTCGCGCATAACGCGGCGTGCTCACGGGCGCCTGGTTCATCGGCACAACCAGCGAGACGCGCGGGAACAGATTGTTGAACGTCAGGCGCAAATGTTCGCAGTACAAGCGCGGATAATGCCACAGGGGGATCAGCTGGAAAACCTGCCATACGCTGCGCGAGCCGTTAAGGTTGGGCGACGGGCGGTAGTAGGCGTCGCGCGCCAGCGAGCGATAAACGTTGGCGAGCACCTCGGCGATGTCCTTGACGCCGCCGCCGTCGGCGACCATGTGATTGACCTTGAGCAAAACCGTGTCGCGACCGTCGCGCCGCAACAGCAGCACACGGATCTGCGGGCCGCGTTCGGCGTCGAAATCCGCGTCGCGAAAAGCGGCATAGATCTCGGGATCGTCGGTGAGCGCGAAGGCGTTGCGATGTTCGGCCGGCAACCGCACCCAGCGCGGGCGAAACCACGAACGCCGATAGCGGCAACCGAGCACCGGTTCGGCATCGAGCGTCAGATCGACCGCGCGGGCCAGACGATCGGCGTTCAGCGGCCGGTCGAAGGTCATCTCCAGGTGAATTTGCGGAGAAATAATCCTTGCGAAACCGATGAGCACCCGGTCCAGCGCCTGCAATTTATATGATGGAGAAATTTGTCGCATCGGAACAATTTGACGGAAACGATGGTTAAATGCAAGAACGGGCCGCCGGCGACGGCCCGTTCTTCCTTCTGCCCAAAAGAACGCTCAAAGCGTTCCTTTTTCCGTTTCGTTGACTGGCGGCAGCGGCAGTTTCCTGAGCATAACGGCGAAGGTCGTGCCCACGCCGTACTCGCTGGCGACGTTCACGTCGCCGTGGTAGAGCTGCGATATTTTCTTGAGAATCGACAGCCCCAAACCGCTGCCGGGGATCAGCCGCGTTTCCTTGGTCTTGATGCGCACGAAATCGCCGAATAGGCGCTGCACATCTTCCGGCTTCATGCCGATGCCGGTGTCTTTGACTTCGATGGTCAGGCGATCCGCGGTGTCGGTCAGCATGACGTCGACCCGGCCGTCGTCCTTGTTGTACTTGACGGCGTTGGTCAACAGGTTGTTGCAGACGATCTCCAGTTCGCCCGGATCGGCATTGATCTTGATCGGCGCGTCGGCGTGCAACGTAATGGCGATGCGGCGCGCGTCGGCGTCGGGCTGCACGGTATCGATGGCCGTTTTGACGATCTCGCGCGCGTCGACCTCGGCCAGTTCACGCTTTTTCTGTCCCGATTCAATGCGGGTCAGATCCAGCAGATCGGTGATCAACTTGCGCATGCCGGTCAGGCGTTCGATGGAGCGCGCCACCGCTTTGTCATAGGCGTTGATGTCCGCGCCCAGCGGCTTGTCGCGCAACAGATAGAGATAGCCTTCAATGGCTCCCAGCGGCGCCTTGAGCTCGTGCGCAACCACGCTGATCAACTGGAAGCGCACCTGGCGTTTTTCCTCAGCCAGCTTGCGGGCCTGGCGCTGCAGGGTCAGATGAATAGCGGATTTGCGGATGGCGGCCTTGAGTTCGTCCGGAGTAAAGGGCTTGGCGAGAAAGTCGTAGGCGCCACGCTTGGTCGCCGTAATAGCCGTTTCCAGCGACGCATAAGCGGTGATCATGATCGTGAGCGTGTCTTTGTACTTTTCGGCCACATCAGCAAGAACGTCGAGTCCGGAGATGCCGGGCAGCTTGTGATCGAGCAACAGGATGTCCACAGGATCGTTCGCCAACATCGCCAAAGCATCCTCACCACTGCCTGCTTCGGAGATGTCGAAGTGCACTTGTCCTTCCACATCGGGAACGTGAATCGTAAAATCAGCGAGCGCACGGGCCACCGCCATCCGCATACCGAATTCATCGTCGCAAATCAGGATCTTTAGATTCTTCAACCGAACTAAGCTCCCATGAGATTTTCGATCTCACGTTTAAGTTGCTCGTAGCGGATCGGCTTGGTCAGCAGCGCGTCGGCTTTAAGCCAGGATTTTTCCTCTTCGGCCGCGTTGCTGAACTCGATGCCGGTTTCGCTGGAGACCGCGGTCACCATGATCACCGGAATCGTCGGATCCTTTTTCTTGATGCGGTAACATAGCACAAATCCGCCGTCCATGTTTTCCATCATCAAATCGACAATGGCCAGGTCCGGCCGCAGATCCTGCAGCAGTTGTTCGGCTTCGGCCTGACTTTCGGCGGTGATCACTTTGAAGTTGTCGGCTTCCAACTGCATCTGCATCTGCGTGAGATAATCCAGATCATCGTCAACTACCAACACGGTTTTCTTTGTCGGTTCCATTGTTCCCTGCCTTATCACTAGCGAAAGTTAATGATTTCGTTTGTTCACCACATGGCCCGGCCGGCGGTCCCGCGCCGTCGTTCTCATAGTTGTCGACCTTGCCGGGGTAATGTCACCGTAATCGTGGAGCCCGTGGGCCCAACGCTGGGATCGGCATTGGATTTCACGCTGATGTCGCCGCGGTGCATTTTAACGATGCCGTAGGTGACTGCCAATCCCAGGCCGGTGCCTTTGCCCATTTTCTTGGTCGTGAAAAACGGCTCAAAAATCTTGTGCAAATTCTCTTTGGGAATGCCGGTGCCCGTGTCGGTGACCGACATGCGGATCCGTTCCGCATCCCCTTCGGTGCGCACCGTCAGTTTCCCGCCACTCTCCTCCATCGCCGCGTAGGCGTTGCTGATCAGATTGGCGATGACCTGTTGTATCTGGTCCTTGTCGAGCTCGGCGACGGGATCGTCCACCTCGTTGACGAACTCGGCTTCGATTCCCGCCGGCGCGGGCATGGCCGCCAGCGCCATGGCGACGATTTCGTTGACGCTGGTCGGCAGCAGGACCACGCGGTTTTGCCGCGCGAAATCCAACAGGTTGGCCACGATCTTCTTGCAACGATCAGCCTGATGCACGATCAATTCGAGGTCCTTGTAGATCTTGTTGTCGGGCGGGCATTCCTCGAGCAGAATGTGCGCGTACATCAGCACGACGCCCAAGGGATTGTTCACCTCGTGGGCGACGCCGGCGGCCAATTGGCCCATGCTGGCCAACTTTTCGGATTGAATAAGCTGTTGCTGGGTGCGTGCCAACTGCTTGTTGGAGATGTCCAGTTCGCCGACGATCTTGCGGAGCTGTTCGATCGTGTAGGGCAGGCACATTTCGGATTCGGCCAGCCCTTTGTAAATGGCGATGGCGTGCTCGCGGCACGTATCGTAACCGCAGGCGCCGCAATTCAGTTCTTCTTCGGGTTTGTCCTTGCCCATGCGGTGCAGAATTTTGATCAGTTCCTCGGATGAAGGCATGAGCATTTGTTGATCGTCCAACGAGAACTGCCGGCGCAGATCGTAATCGCTGAACATCGGACTGAAGAACCAGCTATACAGGTTCTGGTTGCGGTACGGGTGAGCGAAGCGCAAGCGCAGATCGAGGTCCTCGAGGCGTTTCATGTTTTCGCGCCAGCGCTCCATGTCAATCCGTTTCAGTTTGTTGCGTGAATACTTGCTGACCCGGCTGCGGCGGCGGAACAGCGGGAGTTGCGTCTTCATCCCCGGGCCCATGATGCAGCCGGGACAGGCCAGGACCTCGAGCAATCTGACGTTCAAGTCGCCCGAGTCGAATTCGCGAATCGCCTCGACGAAATCGCACCGGCCGTCGGCCGCGACGATATCGCCGGACAGCAGATCCTCATCGACTTCGGCCGCCTGCAACATGCCGCGGCTGATGGGGAACAACGCGCCCACGCCGCCGTGCGGCGGGTCGAATTCGCTGGGCGTAACGTTCGCGGGGGTAATGCCCCGTTTCTCGAACATCTCGCGCAATTCGACGAAGGTGAGCGCGGCCTCCACTTCGCTTTCCGAATACTCGCCGTACGCTTCGGCCTTCTTGGCCACGCACGGGCCGATGAACACAATCCGCAAACCGTGTCCGCGCAGTTCGCGCAGGGCGCGGGCGGTGGCGACCATCGGCGAGACGATGGGGGCCAGGTTGCCTACCGAACCGGGATAGTAACGTTCGACGAATCCCATCACCGCCGGACAATTCACGGCGATGTATTGCTGATCGCCCTTTTGCTGCAGCAGCTTGTGATAGCGGTCGGCCACCAGGTCCGCCCCGAAAGCGACTTCGTTGACGAAGGTGAAGCCCAGCGCCCGGATCATTCCGACCACGACCTCGTAATCGAGATCGGCGAATTCCGCCGGGAAGCTGGGCGCCACAATCGCCGCCGTTTTCAGGCCGGAGGCCAGCAGGATTTCGACTTCAGGAATCGAATTGAGCACCTTTTTGGCGCCCTGGCTGCATACGCGTACGCAATTGCCGCAGCCGATGCACCGGTCGGGCAGGACCTCCGCCTGTCCGCTGGACATGGAAATCGCCTTGGCGGGACATTCGCGGATGCAGGTGTAGCATTGCCGGCACCGCTCCGGAATCGTCGTAATCAAGCGAAAGGCCACTGCCTGGTGCATCGTCTTACCTTAGCGCATCAAAAAATGACGTCGCGTTTGTTGTACTTGGTGTGCAGCAGTTCGTGGCTCTTGTGTCCCAACGGCTCGCCGAGGAACTCTTCGTACAGTCGCTGCACCCATTTGTTTTTGTGCGACACGCGCAGGTTCTCGTCGCGGTCGATCTGATACAGAGCCCGCATGCGCGCCTGCACCGCTTCGAGCGAAGCGCCGACCGGTTGGCCGCCGCCGTCGATACAGCCGCCGGGGCAGCACATGACTTCGATGAAATGCAGGTCGTTGCGCCCGGCTTTGATCTGCTCGAGCAACTCGCGCGCATTCATCAAACCGCTGACCACGGCCACGCCGACTTCCAGGTCGCCGATTTTCACCTTGGCTTCCTTGCTGCCCTTGAGGCCGCGCAGCGCGGTCACCTTCAAATGTTCCAGTTCTTCGCCGGTGATCAGATAGTAGGCGCTGCGGATCGCCGCCTCCATCACGCCGCCGGTCGCACCGAATAGTTTACCCGCACTGCTGCGTTCGCCAAAGGGGGTATCGGCATCTTCCGGTTCAAGGGCATGAATGTCGATGCCGCGCATGCGGATCATCTGCGCCAACTCGCGCGTGGTGAGCACGGCGTCGATGTCGGGCACGCCCCCGCGGCTCATTTCGGGCCGGCCGGCTTCGAACTTCTTGGCGGTGCAGGGCATGATCGACACGCTGTAGACATTGTGCGGATCCACGCCCGTTTTCTCGGCCCAGAAGCTCTTGATGATTGCGCCCATCATCTGCTGCGGGCTCTTGCAGGACGAGACGTTGGGCAGAAATTCCGGATAAAACTGCTCGATGAACTTCACCCAACCCGGCGAGCAGGAGGTGAACATCGGCAGCGTGCCGCCGGTTTTGATCCGCTGCACCAACTCCGAGCCTTCCTCCATGATCGTCAGGTCGGCGGTGAAGCTGGTGTCGAAGGCTCTGTCGAAACCCAGCTTGCGGAACGCGGCGGTCATGATGCCCATGATGTCCTTGCCCGGCTTGAGACCCAGCAATTCGCCGATGGTGACCGACACGGCCGGAGCGTGCTGCACGACGACGGTCTTATTCGGATCTTCCAACGCGGCGAGCACTTCTTTGATGCTGCTACGTTCGGACAAGGCGCCGGTCGGGCAGACCTTGATGCACTGGCCGCAATTGACACAGCTCGAAACGTTCAGACCCTGGCCGAACGCCGTGCCCACGATGGCCGCGCTGCCGCGGAACGTAAAATCGATCGCCGAGACGCCCTGCACTTCCTCGCACACGCGCACGCACTTGCCGCACAGAATGCACTTGGCGGGATCGCGCACGATGGAGGGACTGGACGCGTCGATCTTGTAATCGTTCTTGTTGCCCGAGTACAACCGCTGATCAACGCCCAACTCGGCGGCAAGGCTCTGCAACTCGCACGCGTTGTTGCGCGAGCAATACAGGCACTCGTCCGGATGGTTGGCCAGCAGCAATTCGATGATGGTGCGCCGGGCGCGCATGGCGCGCGGCGAATGGGTTTTCACCTTCAGGCCTTCGACCACGGGGAACGAACAACTGGGAATGAGTCCCGGACGCCCTTCCACTTCGACGACGCACAAACGGCACGCGCCGGTGGGGGCCAGGCCTTCCATGTGGCACAAGGTCGGCACGTTGATGCCGTTGCGCCGCAAGGTGGAAAGCAGCATCTCCCCGGGCTTGGCTTCGATCATCTTTCCATTGACTTCGATTTCGAACATGATCAGCTCCTCACTCTAGCTCGCCGTGATGGCGTCAAAGCGGCATGTCGTCAGACAGGAACCGCAGCCAATGCACTTGTCTTGCACGATGTAATGCGGCGTCTTGGGTTTGCCCATGATCGCCTCCGCCGGGCACTGAGTGGCGCACGCGGTGCACCCGGTGCATTTTTCGGGGTCGATATCATAGATGAGCAGCTCGGTGCACACGCCCGCCGGGCATTTGCGATCGAAGATGTGCGCTTCGTATTCGTCATGGAACCAGCGCAGGGTCGACAGCACAGGGTTGGGCGCCGTCTGGCCCAGACCGCACAGGCTGGTGTCCTTGATCACCTCGGCCAGTTTCTGCAGGTACATCACGCCCTTGAAACGCTCCAGCGCCTGGACGCCCTTTTCGGTGCGCCGCGCGCGGGAGATGGCTTTGAGGATTTCCAGCATGCGCTTGGTGCCTTCGCGGCAGGGGATGCACTTGCCGCAGCTTTCGCGCTGGATGAAGTCCATGAAGAACTTGGCGACGTCGACCATGCAGTTGTCTTCGTCCATCACGACCATGCCGCCCGAGCCCATGATCGCGCCGACCTGCTTGAGCGAGTCGTAGTCGATTTCGATGTCCATATGCTGCTGCGGAATGCAGCCGCCCGAGGGGCCGCCCATCTGCACGGCTTTGAAGGCTTTGCCGTTGCCGATGCCGCCGCCGATTTCCATGATGATCTGGCGCACGGTCGTGCCCATGGCCACTTCGACCAGGCCGGTGCGGTTGACTTTGCCCGACAACGCGAAGACCTTGGTGCCTTTGCTTTTGGCCGTGCCGACCGCGTTGAACCAGTTCGCGCCGTTGTTGATGATCGTGGTGATGTTGGCCAGCGTCTCGACGTTGTTGATGATCGTCGGTTTTTCGAACGCGCCGGAAACGGCCGGGAACGGCGGCCGGGGCCGCGGCATGCCGCGCTTGCCCTCGACGCTGTTGATCAACGCCGTTTCCTCGCCGCACACGAATGCGCCGGCGCCCTGCTTGATGACGACTTTCAGGTTGAAGCCGCTGTCCAGAATGTTCTCGCCCAGCAGCCCGTAAGCCTTGGCCTGCTCGATCGCCGCGATCAGGCGTTTGATCGCCAGCGGGTATTCGGCGCGGATGTACACGTAAGCCTTGTCGGCCCCGATCGCGTACGCGCCGATGATCAAGCCCTCCAGCATGCGGTGCGGATCCCCTTCGATGACCGCGCGGTCCATGAACGCGCCGGGGTCGCCTTCGTCGGCGTTGCAGATGATGTATTTCTGGTTGCTGCTTTCACGCAGGGCGAACTTCCACTTGGTGCCGGTGGGGAAGCCGGCGCCGCCGCGACCGCGCAGGCCGCTGGTTTCGACTTCGGCGCACACTTCCTGCTGGGTCATCGACTTGAGCACCTTGGCCAGCGCTTGGTAACCGCCGCGCGCTATGTACTCTTCGATGGAGCCCGGATCGATCAAAC
>DAINPV010000056.1:0-15906 GCA_036743315.1 bacterium
GATGAACATCGTCACCTCCGACACGCTGCGCGACGCGATGGCGCACCCGGAAAAATACCCGCACCTGCTCGTGCGCATCTCCGGCTACAATGCCTATTACACGACGCTCAACCGCGACATGCAGTGGGAACTGATCAAGCGCGCCGAGTACGGCTTGTCGGGCTGACGCGGACCGCCGCTGCTATGGTTGCGGCACCCAGGCCGTGTCGCCGAACAGCGTCATATCGTTGCCGTTGGCGGAACTGTCATAGGCGATCGATCCCGAACCTTCGTCATAGTGATACAAGCCGATGGTGTCGGCATCGGCAACAAAGTACGTCGCTGGAGTGAAATCTCCGCTGTAGCGAACGACGCTCGAAAAACGAACTTCGTCGATTTTCCCCTCAAACTCATCGACGCCGGATGATGTGGCGCCGATGGAAAGCGGACCGTATGTCGCCAACATTGGATCACTTAACGTACGGCAACAATCCTCATCACCGTTGATGAACAGGCAATATTCCGAGTCATTCATGGTTACCGCGATATGCACCCATTCATAATTTGCGATGGCGGCCGTTGTATGATAACCGGTGAGTATGTGTGCCGTGTAGAAATACTGCAGCCAGATGGTTTGCGTGTTATGATTACGAAATATCCAAAAACCGCCGCCATTTCCCAGGCAACTGAAAAGCACCTCATTCAATGGCGGCAAATCGTCTTCGAAGTAAAACCAACCCTCGATGGTAAAGTCGGTGGAAACCGGTTGGGCTAGTGGATTGGTCATGCACGCATAGTCGTCGAATCCATCCATATACAAGGCAAATTCGTCAGCCGTATCGTCATCGGCGGAGTCGTCATCGACCGTGTCGTCGTCGACCGTGTCATCGTCGACCGTATCGTCGTCGACCGTGTCGTCGTCGACCGTGTCGTCGTCGACCGTGTCGTCGTCGACCGTATCGTCGTCGACCGTATCGTCGTCGGCCGTATCGTCGTCGACCGTATCGTCGTCGACCGTGTCGTCGTCGGCCGTATCGTCATCGACCGTATCATCATCGACCGTGTCGTCGTCGCCGGTATCGTCGTCGGCCGTGTCGTCGTCGACCGTGTCGTCGTCGACCGTATCGTCGTCGACCGTGTCGTCGTCGACCGTATCGTCGTCGACCGTGTCATCGTCGACCGTGTCGTCGTCGACCGTGTCATCGTCGACCGTGTCATCGTCGACCGTGTCGTCGTCGACCGTGTCGTCGTCGACCGTGTCGTCGTCGACCGTGTCGTCGTCATCGTCGTCGTCTGTGTCGTCGTCATCATCGCCGGTGTCGTCGTCAGGGATAAAGTCGTCATCCGAGAAATCGTCGTCGACCGCGTCGTCGTCGGCGTCTAGATCGTTGTCGTCATCATCATCGTCGCAACCTATTGTCGTGAAAAAAGCGAACGTCAGGCACATCATGATCGCAGACATAACTTTCGTTATCATCGTTCCTCCCACGCCCCCACCGATTAACTATATTCCCCTTCGTTACTTGTCACGAGCTCCGCGCAACGAGCTTGAGATGCGGTGACACGTCTTAAGTCCCGGCAGATAAATCGTCCGGTAGATAGTTTCGTAGCGTGCGGCGTTGTCCGTCTGCGGGGAGAACGTTTCGGCCGGCGCGGCCATCGCCCGCACCGCCTCGGGTGCGTCGGCGTACACGCCGCAACCGATCGCCGCGACCATCGCCGCGCCGCGCGCCGACAGTTCCTCGCTGGCGGGCCGCACGACGGGCAGACCGAACACGTCGCACAGAATCTGGACGATCGTCCGCGAACGCGCGCCGCCGCCGGCGACCATCAATCGTTCGATTTTCATGGTGGTCGCGTGTTCGAGAATGTGCCGTCCCCGCCGCAAATCGTAAGCGATGCCTTCGAGCAGGGCGCGGAAGAAGTGCGCGCGCGTGTGCGTCTCGCGCAGGCCGACGGCGGCCCCGGTTTCGCGCGGCTGCTGCAGCGTCGGCGACCAGCGCGGCCAGACCATCAGCCCGTCGCACCCGGCCGGCACACGCGAGGCTTCCTCGCACAACAGCGCCTCGGCCGGCTTGCCGGTTTGCGCGGCGGACTGCACCAAGTCGCGCGCCAGCTCGTTGGCGAACCAGCGGGCCGTCCACATGCCGCGGAACAAGAGGTACTCCAGACAAAACGCGCCCGGCTCGGCCGCGCCCATGGCGATCCACTGATAATTGCGGCTCTCCCGCGCCATGGGCCAAGGCACGCAGATCGACGAACCGGTGCCCAGGCTCACCGCCGCCTCGCCCCGCCGGCTCGACAGCAACCCGCCGCCCAGCGCTTCGGCCTGTTTGTCGCCGCCGCAGGCGAACAGCGGCAACCCTTGCGGCAGGCCGGTTTGCGCCTCCGCTGTCGCGGTGATCTCGCCGATCTTCTGCGCCGAGGGCACGATGTCCGGCAACCACTCGCGGCGAAAGCCCAGCAAGGTATACAGCAGATTCGAGTCGCTCCAGGCGAGGTGCTTCACCGCCAGCGGCCAGGTGCCGACCACGCCGCCGGGCCCGACCGCGACGCGCCCGGTGAGTTGATGGTTGAGCCAGCCTTCGATCGAGGCGATCTTCCACGTCGACGCGAGGATGTCCGGACAACGCTCGCGCCATTGGCGCGGCACCGACTTGGCGACCAGGCGCGGAATCAGCGCCTTTTCGCCCATGAGCTTGAGGAGCCACCGCAACCAGGCCGTCGGCTCGCTGTCGACGCTCGCCGTGCGCCGGTCGAGCCAGGACACCGCGTCGGCCAGCGGCGTGCCGTCGGCGGCCACCGGCAGCATGGTGTTGCGTTGCGTGGTCAGCGCCGCCCCGCCGATGCGCCCGACGTCGCCGCCCCAGCGACCCAGGCACTCGCGCACCGACGCATACAGCGCCTCGCGAATGTCCAGCGGATCCTGCTCGACCGCGCCGGGCATCGGGTACTTCATCGGTGCGTGTTGGTGTTGACTGCTCGCCAAAATGTTTCCGGCGTCGTCGAACAGCAGCGCCCGCGAACTTTGCGAGCCGCTGTCGAGCGCCAGCAGCAACCGTTCCGACATCGAGGGAAATCCTCCCTTGCGTGAATACCGGATCATAACCACATTCGGCGACGAAAGGGAAACGGCTTGGCAATTACTTTTTGGCCAACATTTGCACGAGCAACATTTTCAGGATGTACCAGGTGCGCAGCAGGAAGCGGGGATTCTTGCGCAGGATATGCGAAGCGATGCGCCACACCACGCGCGGATGCAGATAAAAGCGGCGGAAGGCCGTCGCGCAGGCCCGCTCGATTTCCGCTTCGGTCAGCGCGGTGACGCGATGATCCGGATAGGCGAGGTCGATGTCCGACTGGGGCAGAATGTACAACGGATGAAAATCGATCAGGTCGGGTTTGTATTTTTTCACGAAGGCGATGTTGCGCGCCATGGTTTCGTGGGTTTCGCCGGGCAAACCCAAAATGTAGGTGGCGACGGTCATGATGTCGTGTTTGCGGCACTGCGTCAGCATTTCGGCCAGGGCTGCCGGCTCGGCCGCCGACCGGTTGACCTGGCGCAGGATTTCCGGCGACGCCGATTGCGCGCCGATGGAAATGAATCGACACCCGGCGCGTTTCATCTGGTCGATGACCTTGTCCCACCGCCGGTGGAACTGGAGCGGATGCATGATGCAGCCCCAAGGAAAACGCCGCGGTCCGGTGGTCACTTTGACGCAGAATTCATCCAGCCATTCCGGCGAGACGCCGAACGCATCGTCGACGAAAGAAAAATATGCGTCCGGCTGTCGGTCGAGCTCCCGGTCGATTTCCGCCAGCACGTTGTCCACCGAACGGATGCGCACGCGCCGGCCCCACAATTTGGACGTCAGACAATATGCGCAGTTGAAGGCGCACCCGCGCGACGTGATCAGGTTGATGCACGAGCCGGTTTGCAGCGGATTGACCGGCTCGCCGTAGAACGGCGCCAGCTCCGGCGGACGATAGGGAAACGGCAAATCGTCCAGCGGCTCGATGTTCTCGGCGCGGGGCGTACGCACGAGCGAACCGTCATCGTCCCGGAAATGCATCCCGCGAATGTCATGCAGCCGGCCGTTGCCGTGCAGCGCTTCGAGGGTCGGAATCAGGCGGCGCTCGCCTTCGCCGATCATCACCGCGTCGGCCCCGGCCTGCAAATACAAATCGCTTTCGTACGCGCCCGGACCGCCGATCAACACCTTGGCGCTCGTGTGCGTTTTCAACTCGACGATGTGCGGCAGCACGACGTTCTTGGTCATCGCGTTGGCGTGAATGCCCACCACGCGAACGCCGTCGCGCTTCACTTCCCGCACGAGGTCGGCCGAGGTCAGGCGGTGAATGTGTTGATCGCGAAAGGTATAGCCGATTTCCGCCTGCCGCAGCACCGCGAACAAATAGTGCAGTCCCAAGGGCGAACGCAACAGGTTGGTTTGACCGGTCGTCAGTCGCGGGGAGTCGAATTCAATGGACGGGTATACGAAATATATGTGCAAATCACTTGATTGTTTCAGTGCGGTCAATCCTTTCGCTCGAATTCGTCACCTTATATCACGACGGAGATGAAGGGAAAAGACAAACCGCTACGGGCGCCGACGTTCAGGCGCGTAAACGCCGGCCGAAGAGGCGCCCAGCGAAATTATTTTTTTAGGGTCCGGAAATTATTCCCGGTCACCCGTTGCACCCGCCGCCGCCGTAGACGCCGGTCTCGTCGTCTTTTTCGCTGATCAGGCCGTCGTCGTCATCGTCGCCGGCGCCGTCATCGTCGTCATCGTCGTCATTAGCGTCGTCGTCGCCGCTGTCGTCGTCATTGTCGTCGTCGTCATCGTCGTCGTCGCCGTCGATGGGCACGGCCTCGACGATTACCGTGTCCGGCGGCGAGGCGAAGGCGCAATCGTGGACGACCAGCCGGAAGGTGTAGGTGCCCGGCTCGAGCGGAATGACCAGCGGCGTCGCCGAATCGGCGACGTGGATCGTCGGTTCGGCCGGGCCGTCGACGTAGGTCCACTCGTAGGTCAGCAGCGCGCCTTCCGGGTCGTAGCTTTCGCGACCGTCCAGCGCGACAAGCAAGCCGACCGGCGTCAGGCGGTCGGGACCGGCGTTGGCCACCGGCGCGACGTTGAGCGCGTCGGAGAGCACCAAGTACGCCGCGCCGCCGCCGTTGCGCACCGGCGAGGTCAGGTCGGTCGCGCGCGCGCCGACGACCGCGTCCTGCACGCCGCTGCCGTCGAAATCAGCCGTCGCCAGCACCACGCCCGTTTCGTCGCCGTTCTGCGCCGCGTTGAAGATGTGCAGCGGTTCGTCGCCGCCGCCCAGGTCGATCACATACTGCTGCGGAAAATCGTGTCGCCCGGCGATGACGTACACATGCGCGGAGCCGGCCGCGAAGAAGCGCGGCGCGCCGATCAGCAGGTCGTCGACGCAATCGCCGGTCATGTCGCCGGCCGCCAGCGCGTAACCGAAGCGATCGCCGATCGCCGCCCCGCGCACGGTGAGGTCGGCGGTGGACAAATCGATCGTCCCCGGCCAGTCGTAGCGGCCGTAAACGACGAACACGTCGCCCGCCGCCGATTTGCTCGGCAGGTTTGCGGCCGCCACCGCCAGGTCGGTCACGCCGTTGCCGTCGAAATCGCCGCAGGTCAACGCGAACCCCAGGTTGCTCAATTGATCGGCCCAGGTCAGGCGCACGTCGGGCGTGTCGATCGCCAGGTTGACGTTCAGCGTATCGTTCAGCTCGCGGCCGGTAATGATGTAAGCGACGCCGTCGGCGGTTTCCTTCGCGCCCGGCAGCGGCTTGGCCAGCCCCGGCGCGCCCAAGGCCAAGTCGTCGTAGCCATCGTCGTTCAAATCGCCCAGCGCCAGACCCAGCCCCAACCGGCCGTTGTCCACGCCGCCGGCGATTTCCACGTCGGCCTCGGCAGTCGCCGGCCGCAGGTCGATCGACGCGGGCCACGTGCCGCCCAGAAAGCCGTAGACCTTGCCCGCCGCCGACAGCCCGACGTCCTCGTAGCCGGGCGCGGCGACGAACAGATCGTCCGTGCCGTCGCCGTCGAAATCGCCCAGCGCCAGTTGTGCGCCGAATTGCCCGTCGGCCTTTTCGCCCCAGATCGTTACGTCCGCATCGTCGACCGTCAGCGACGAACTCCACGTTTCGCGCCCGAAGAACACGAAGACCGCGCCCAGGACCGCTTCGCCGTCGGGGCCGCTCGCGCGGGCCGCGCCGACGATCATGTCGTCGATGCCGTCGCCGTTCACGTCGCCCGCGGCCACGGCCGTGCCGGCGAATTGCCCGATGGTGCCCAACACACGCACGTCGGCCAGTTCGGAATCGAGGTCGAGGTCCTCGCCGACCACACCCTGCCGCGACAGCAGCGCGTACACGCCGCCGCGCCGGTAGGTGCCCACCAGGTTGCCCAGGCCGGGCGCGCCGGCGATCAGATCGGCCGCGCCGTCGCCGTCGATGTCGCCCGCGGCGAGGCTGTAGCCGAGGTTCGCCGCCTCTTCGGGCCCCAGCAGGCGCGCATCGAAATCGACGCCCAGGTCGTACACGTCGGCCGCGACCGGCGCGACCAGCAACAAGATCAGCAGCACGGCGGTCCAGGCGGTGCGCATCTCACTCCTCCACGATAATGAATTCGACGCGGCGGTTGCGCTCGCGCCCTTCCTCGGTTTCGTTGGTCGCGATCGGCCGGCTCTCGCCGAAGGCCATGGTTTCGATCGCCGCCGTCTTCACTCCGTGTTTGATCAAGTAGTCCCGTACCGCTTCGGCCCGCGCCTGCGACAGCTTGAGGTTGTATTCGTCGGTGCCCTCGTCGCTGCAGTGACCTTCGACGATCACCTGCTTGGGCATGAGCTGTTTGATCTGCGCGATCACGTCGTCGAGAATGGCGAAACTTTCCGGCCGCAATACCGCGCTGTCCAGGTCGAAAAAGATACGGCCCTTTTTGACGATGATCTTGCGTAGGCGCACCGTGGTCGTGTTCACCTTACCCTCGACCACGTCGACCGTGGTCATGACCGCCTCGTGCCCCTCGGCGACAGCGGTGAAGGTCAGCGGACCCGGCGGCGCCGGCAGCGAAATCTCGCCGGCCGGGCTCAGCACCGTCGTCTCGTCATCGGCGCCCGGACGGAAGATCAACGTGCCGGCCAGCCGCTGTTCGCTGTCGTGATCGACCACGATCACCGTCAGGCGCGTTTCCGGTTTTTGCAGCGTGATGGTCACCGTCGCCACCTGTCCCGCGGGCACGTGGACCGTCGCCGTGGCGGTTTGGTAATCGGTGCGACTCACGCGCACCGTGTAACTGCCGGGAGACAACTCCGTCAGCGCGTACTGGCCGTTCGTCGTCGCGCCCACGCGCAGCTCCGGCCCCTCCAACGCCACTTCGGCCTCGAGCAAATGCCCGCCGGCGTCCTGGACGATCACCCGCAGGTCGCCCGTGCTCGGCGGCGGCAGCGCGCGCTCGACCGGACGAAAATCCAACCCGGCCATGATGCGGAAATCCGGACTGCCCACGCCGCTGGTCAGGCCGGGCCCGCCCCCCGCGACGATGCGCATCCCGTCGCCCAGGTCGTAGCGGCCGATGAGAACCAACTCGACCGGGTTGCCCGCGAAGCGGTCGTTGCTGTCGGATTCATACGCCTCGCCGTGCGCCTCCAGCGTCAGATGGAGGCGTTCGGTCGCTTGGCGCCCGAGGCCCACGCCGAAGGGAAAACCGTTGCCCACGGTCGTTTGCAGCGTGCGGGTCCCGCCGCGATAATGCCACCCGCCGTTGAGCGCCATGCGCACCCAGGCCAGGTCGATTTCATAGGTCGCCGTCGCGCCGGCGGTAACGCGACCCTCGCCGAGCATCCGCGTTTCGTCGCCGGTGGGGAAGGTGATGAACGGCATGACCGCCACGCCCATCGGCCAGACGCCTTCCTCCAAAAGGCGCACTTTGCCGGTCAGGCGCATGTCGCCCAGCGAGGTGCGGTTCTGGCGCGAAGTCGCTCCCGTCGCGTCGCCCAAGTCGTCGAACGAACGGCCGCGGTTGTACAGGTGCAGCGGCGTATGCAGGCCGATGTTGACCATCTCGTGGAACGAAAAGCCGCCGGTCAGGTCGGCGGTCAGCAGGCTGTCCAGGATGCCGGTGCTGCGTTCGTTGTCGGTGCGCACCTCGACCGGCGCATTTGCGTAATTGAGGTACGCGCCCAGCGCCCAATTGTATTGGGGCATCGTCTGCGCATCCTCGAAGGTCAGGTAGCGCCCTTGAAAATAGGTCGGCGAAAACAGGTGCGCATTGAATCCCTCGGCGGCCCGTACAAGCGCGGGCGCCAGCACCAAAACCAGCGCGAACAACAGCGGCCAATGGCGTTTCACCACAGTCCTCCAACAAACGGCTAGATGAAATAAAGCCGTTTCATATACTTTCCGTAACATACCCCAGGGTAAACTACGCCGTCATGATGTCAAGGCAATATGTGGTGATTCACCGCAATTTCACCACCAGATGATGGGGGAAATTCTTATAAAAACGTAAAAATTTTTATGGAAAATCGTTCGTCGTGCTCAAAAAAAGGAATTGAGAAATTGCAATTTTTGTTTTTATGTTGACAATAATTCAGCGAATGTTGATAATAGTTTTAGAAAATGTTGTCAATAATTGATAATGAGAAATAGATAAATGACAAAAGTCCGGGCTCGCGGTGAGGAAATCCGCCGTTTCATCTTGGAAAATGTAATTAATCATCCGCATGAAATAGGCGCAAAGACGGCTGAGCGCTTTGGCATTTCACGGCAAGCCGTCAATCGACATCTGCAAAAATTGGTCGATGAGAATTGCCTGACTGCCACCGGCAACACACGCAGTCGATCCTATCAACTCGCCGTGGTAGCCGAATGGGAACAAACGTACGAAATAAATACGAATCTGGCGGAGGATGTCGTCTGGCGTAACGATGTAAAACCGACGTTGGGACAACTGCCTGATAACGTGACGACCATTTGGCAATTCGGCTTTACGGAGATGTTCAACAACGTTATTGATCATTCGAATGGCGAAAATGTTACTATAACAATAATTAAAGATGCAATAACAACGCAAATGTTTATTTTAGATGACGGTGTCGGTATTTTTCAAAAAATCACCAAAGAATTGAATCTATTGGACGAAAGTCACGCGGTGCTGGAATTGGCCAAGGGAAAACTGACCACCGATCCGGTACGCCACACAGGCGAGGGCATTTTCTTTACTTCCAGAATGTTCGATAAGTTCACTATTTCATCTGGAGAAACCAACTATTCTCATATGTTTGAAGATGAAAAGGAGTGGATTTTCCCCAACAAAAAAATTATTCAGCACGGTACGTTAATATGGCTGTTTCTAGCCAACCATACAGCCCGGACGGCAAAAAAAATCTTCGATCAATATACGTCGGGAGAGGAACTGGGATTCAACAAAACGATCGTCCCCGTATTTCTGGTCGAATACGGACGGGATATGCTGATTTCGCGCTCGCAGGCCAAGCGGCTGCTGGCCAGAGTCGATTTGTTCAAAACGGTTGTTTTCGATTTCAAGGGCGTCGACATGATCGGCCAGGCCTTCGCCGATGAAATTTTCCGCGTGTTCGCCAACGAGCATCCGCAGATCGCTTTGCGCTGGATTAACTCCAACGACGAAATCGAGAAGATGATTCGACGCGTAACAACGAATGTGATGTGAGCGCCGGGCGCTACAGTCCGAACTCCACGAAGTAACCGATGTCGTTCTGACCGCGACGGATCAGCTTGGCCTGCTTTTGCGACAGCGGGCTCTTGTCCAGCAGTTTCTCGTAGAAGGTGGTGAACTCCTTCTCGTTGAGCAGTCGCGGTTGGAAGCGGGTCAACCGGTTGTTGCACACGTGCGGGTACAGCCGGATCCGTTTTTCGAGGCCTTTGCCCTTCTTCACCAGGATCAACTGCGCCGAATAGCTGAACGGCACCGACGTTTTCTTTTTCTTGTAGCGGCCCGGCGACAGGAACATGAAGTTGCCCAAGCCGTAGACGATCCATTTGTTCTGGTACAGTTCCACTTCCTGCATCATGTGCCCGCCGTGGCCGACGACCAGATCCGCGCCGGCTTTGACGAAGCTGTGCGCCGCCTTGGTCTGCCGCTGGTTCTTCCAGGCGTAGTTGGCGCCCCAATGCGGGAAGACGACCACGAAGGTGTTCGGGTCCTGCGCTTTGATCTGCTTGATCTGCTCCATGATTTTATGGCGCGCCAGGCGCATCGCCCCGGGCTTGTCGCCCTCGGCGTAGAAGTTGTACTGCTTGTCGTACTGCACACTGTATTCGAAGGGCGCGATCACCGCCATCTTGAACGGCTGGCCCTTCACGTCGAAGGTTTTCACCAGCGGCTTGGTCGCCTCGGCCTCGTTCATCCCGGCGCCGACCCACTCGAAGTTGTTGGCGCGGAAGATGTCCAGCGTCTGCTGCAGGCCGGGCACGCCGTAATCCAACGTGTGGTTGTTGGCCAGGCCGAAGGCGCGGATGTTGTACTTGGCCAGCGTCGCGGGCGCGTGCTGCACGTGCGTCCAGTGGTTGTAGGGCTTGGTGTCTTTGAAGGGCGTTTCGGCGAGGTCGGTGATCGGCGTTTCCAGGTTGGCCAGCACGTAGTCGGAATCCAACAGCATCGGAGCCAGCTTCTCCATCGGATAATCGTAGCCGCGCCGCTTGAGCAACTGGGGCGTGCCGTCGTAGCTCTCGCCGAAGCTTGTGTCGCCGACGAACAAAATCTTGAAATCGGCCGCGCTGGAAATGTTGAAACTCAGATCGTTGAACTTCTCGCAGGTCGTCCAACCGGCCGCCGCCAACACGGCCAACAACAATACGATCGCCGCCTGATGCCGCATTCCACCTCCATTCCGCCGCCCGGGGATACAAAAACGGACGCCCCGCGGCGCCTTGAACGTGCCCTCAATGTAACGGGAAGGCCTGCGTCGCGCAAGGGAGTGATTGAAGTAAACAACCGCGGCTAAACCGAAGAAGGGCGGCAGGTTATTCGGCGAAAAGCGTTTCAGCCGGCATTGATGCGCATGGGAGAAACCCCGGGACATGTACTCGTTACGTGTCCCGGTTTATCCCCATATTGTGGGACAAATGGGACACTTTGGGACACCAGGGATAATTCCTGGACCCTTCATTGTTCGAAGCCTCGGCCGGCGCTGACGCGCGTGGGATAAACCACGGGACATGTACTCGTTACATGTCCCGTTTTATCCCCATATTGTGGGACAAATGGGACACTTTGGGACACTTTGTCCCACGCCCATTCTTCATGAATAAATAATGATATCAATAGGTTGCAAAATTAATGGGTGGGACGGATGGGAAAAAGTGTCCCACGCCAATAGTATGAGCGTTCGAGCGGCGGAAGCTTCGTCATTTTTGATAAGGAAGGCCGCGCATGACACGGCGATAATGGAATTCTGGACCCCGGATCAAGGAGACGGTCGATTTTCTCGTTTTGTACGTGAGAGCGTCTGCCGCCCCTGCGGGGCTTGGGAGAAATTTGAGCTTTTTCGCCCGGCGCTCACGCACCGGGCTACCCTCTATCGCCCCTGGCGGGGCTGTTTGCCGTCTGTAGGCGCATTTATCGACAGTCTTTCAAGTCCGAGGTGACAGGGACTCCGTCATTCCGGCCCCCGGGAGACGATCGATGTTCTTGATTTGAGAATGAAATCGACATTTTTTGCCCGGCGCTTACGCACCGGGCTACCTTCTGTCGCCCCTGACGGGGCTGTTTGTCGCCTTATGGCATATTAATCGAAAGGCTCGGGATATGAGAAAGTGTCGAGGCATTCCTGTCCGCCAAAGCCGTACGCGACGGTGGAAGAGATCGCTTTATCGAGCCATCCAGCGCTCCAACGCCGGATCCGGCGTTTTTGTCGTCCACAGAAATATCCGCTCAAATGTTTCGCTCGCCAAACTGCGCTGCGCCAAAAAGGCGGAATGAGGACAGGCAGCGGAAATATTGCTGCATTTCAAGGAGTTTATTGCGGCGTGGGATCGGTCCAAGCCAGTTGCATGTTCGGCAGTCGACACATGCTTTGGGTGAAGTTGCCCGCTCCCTGCAATGAACAGCCGGCGCCGGCCGAGTCGCATAATATCCACGGATCCTTGGTTCCAAAGACATACACATACGGCAGCAGATTGCCGGTGATGAATCTGCCAGGTCCGCCCTCGTTACACGTGTCGCCGGAGCAATTCACCAATGAACCGAAATGCATGGCCTTCGCTTGTGCTTCCAGGGCTTCCATTTCTTCCTGGGTAACTATCTGTTCGGTGCAACTTGGGATGTCTGGAGGGCATTGTTGATCTGAATCTTGTTGGACTAACTGTTTGCATGATATTTTACCTTGTTCGTTCGGATCCATCATATTGCAACTTAAATCGCTTATCGGTTTCCCGTTTTCATCATATACTATTTTATGTTGGGTATGCTCCACCGGTTCTCCATCCAAATTTTCATAATAATAAAAATCATAAACGGTCAGAATCGCCTTGCCGTTATCTCCCAGTTGTGAATAACTATAATCAATACTCCAGGATGAACGATTTCCAGCCTTATCGAGGGAATACGATACTGAAATGGAATATCGAATTTTGGTTCCATTTTCATCGGTAATCCAAGTGGCACGTGATGATTCCCTATGAATAAATTTCATCCCGGACATTGTGATCGATTCATCAAAGTAATAATCGTCGGCTTGGCTGTTCATCTTACTTGTTTCTGCGGTCATCGCCATGCAGGAAAGGAGAGTGCTCATTTGGGCAATAGCCGCTTCCGGCCAAAGCTTGTCAGAACTTTTTGCATCCTCGGCGGCCCAACCGACGCATGTTTTTCTTTTGAGAGATTGCATTTCAATACGGCTGGTCCGGTGCGGCAGAGCCATGGCGGCCAGATGGGTGTTTGCGTTGGCGATCAGGGATTGCCCGCTGGTGATTTGCGCGTTTTTCAACCCGGAACCGATCCCGGCAAGGATACGATAAATGTCCTGCCGAGGGGAAAGGCCGATGCCGTCGGCCGTCAGTGCGGCCAGGGTGAAACCGCCGAACACATCGAGCAACGAATCCGCGCCTTCCCCGAAAGCCGTGGCGAGTTTATTGGCCCCCAAAAGGCCGCCGTCGAAGGTCGGCGATGAAAACAAATCTTGGAAGCCGCTGGCTTGGGCCAGGATGCGATCGAGGTTGGCTTTGCCGTCGCTGAATAAATCGGGACGTTCGCCGTCCATTTCGGTGGAAACGAGCGTGGCGAGGGAGTCATTGAACGACTCTTGGTCGGTAAAAAACTCCAGAAAAGAACTTGTTTCGACCAAGGCGCTATTCCCCATGCCCTCGAGATTGAGGCTTGCAGCTCCATTGCAGACGGGTCTCATCTGGAAAGAAGCAACGCCCGTTCCCGGTCCCGACGCGGCCTGGTCGATCACGATTTCCGCTTGTTGAGCAATGGCTTGCGCTACGAGTCGTTCCGGCAGCAGATAGCCCTGCATCTGATTGAAAACGACCGTGACGGACTCGTCGCCGACGCGTGCCTTGATGGGGCCGCGGCCGCTCGTCCCGCGCAACACCAATCGGGCGCGGGCAAATTGATCGCCGGGAACCTTGACCTTGACGGCCGCTTCGCCTCCCGGTTGATTCCATGATCCTAAATCGATAAGCGCAATTTGCGGCGCCGAATCGACTTGCAGGCGCCAGTTCAGGTAGGACGCTTGCGTTTGCACGTTCGCGGCTTTCCAAACTCCCGTCGGCGCGGCGGACGATGCCGCGGGAATGACGGCCGGCTTGGTGGAGGAGACTTCAATTTCGTGCAGGGCGCCGGCGGGGTCCTGGATCGTCAATTTTACCGGTTCGTCGGCGGGAATCGTCGAGACCGATACGGTTACGGAGCCGGCGGTGCGTCCGTAGACGCCGATGTCGGGCAAAGAGCCTTTCCGGGCGGTCATCAGATTTTTAAACCGCGGATAAAAGCAAACGGTTCCTTGCGGCGCGGCAAATGTCGAGTAGGTGGCGGTGACGGTCAATTCGGCGCGGGTGATGGCGGCCGACAGATCCTTGGAATTGGTCGCATTGATCATCCAAATGCCGGGAGCCGCTTCCCCGGTATACAGCGGAATATCGATGCCATTCGGCAGGTTGCGGCATTGGGCTTGATCGATCGGATAATGCTGTTTGGCCGGCGAAATAAGCTCCAACGAGTTGTCTTCGTCGCATAACGACGCCAATCCCTCGACCAGCAGCTTCAAGCGAACGGCATAAATAATTTCCGGGTCGTTTATTGAAAAGGACAGGCGAGAGTCGCCGTTTTTAACCACGGGCTTGCCGGCGACGGCGATATTTTTGGTTCTGGCGCATTCGTCCGGCACGTCGATTTCCTGCTCGGAGAAAAACGCATCCTTATTCCGTCGATTGTTGGCGGTTGACGCGTCCGATGTCGATTCTTGAGGAGAACAACCGATCGGTAAAACAAGCAGCATGGCAAGCAGGGCCAAAAATAATTTTAATGCCGCCACGCAGAAAGACCACTTACGGATATTCTTCTTCATTGAATCCATCTCCCCTGCGGATATGGCTGTAAGATAAGTGATTATCACCATACACCGAATTTTATTGATAAAAAAGACCAATAAAAAAATTAGTTAAAAGTTTACTGCTGTCTAAAAACGATCTGAAAAGACCATTTTGGACAAGCTAAGCCATTGATTTTCCGAGCGCGGTTCCGGAAAACAAAATTTATTGCTGTCTAAAACCAACTGAGCCCCAACCCTAGCCGAAATCCCTCGCAAAAAAAGTATTTTTTCGGCATTTCAAGTGCTCTTTTAGAAAAATTAGGATTTAGGCAAATGGTAAGCGCGTATTTGTTGTCCAAGAAAACGTTGTTTTGGATAAGAATGATAAAAGGAATCACCTTTTGATGGATATGATAAAATAACCATGCTTTGCTTGGGGTAAGATATGAGTAATTTTGTGGGTTGACAATATATGTAGTATAATTGGAATATTCAAAGACTATATATTGACATGCTGTAAACTTGGAGATCTCTTGAATGATTAGAGAAATCGAGTTTCCTGAAGAGATGATCCTCGAATCGGGATTGAAGTGCGGAGCGCACCTGAAGGATCTTGGTTCGCTTGTCATTTTGGCCGGTCCAAACGGCGCCGGAAAAACCAGATACCTGCGTGTCCTCGAAAATGCGGTCAATACATATAACAAATACAGCCGAGACAATTTGGATGAAAATTTACAAGCTCAATATGACGAATTGGAGAATTTGAACGTTGAATTGGAAAAAGAAGAAAAAAACTCACTGAAATGGAAAGCGCATAAGGAAAAAGTCGAATCCGGAATATCCAATCGGCCGTCGATCAATCAAAACATTTTAGCCAAATATGACGAATCGACAAAAAGACATCAGGAGTTGTTGGCTAAACGAAAATTGCTTAATAAGCGAATTAAAGGCAATGAGGAGCGGAAAAAATTCGAGAGTATTCTGAAAAAGTATTTGAAGTTTTCCGATTCGAACAAGCATTCAAAATGCATCTGGCTTCAGTATGACGCTTCGGTAAAAGAAATCTTCGATCCCGAGAAATTGCGCCTGCGAGTGGCCGGCGAAAAGCTCAACCAAACTCATGAGGGCGGTCTGGAAACCATCCAACCGAACCTGCATTTATGCTTGCGCGATGAAGTGGAGACGATCTTCACCGGCAATCAAGCGGATCGGGACCAGGCGCTGGAATTCAATCGAATATTGAATCGTTTGTTGGGCGCAAGCCTGGAGGTTACCGGCGAGGTCGTACACGATGCGCATTCGGTTGTCTTATACAGTCGCCCCTTCAACCAGGGAGAGTTGTATAAGACAACCGAATGCGCATCGTGTACGACCTCGCCGGTAACC
>DAINPV010000057.1:0-15708 GCA_036743315.1 bacterium
TCGTAGCTGCCGGTGCGGCTGATCGCCACCGGCGAGACGGTCGGCGTGTTTTACGTCGAGTCGCCGGCGATGCGCCAGTTGCAGAAGAAATGCCGCACCGGCAGCTACGACCGGCTGGTGGTCCACAGTTCGATCATTCGCCCGGCGGCCAACGTCTTCATCGAGGAGTACGTGCGGCGGCTGCACGGCGGCGCCTGGGAGCCGCTGCATCCGGTGTTGGAAAAACAGCTCGCCGAGACCTTCGGCATCATGGTCTATCAGGAGGACGTGGCCAAGGCGGGCATGGCCATCGCCGGGTTCGATTCGGCCAAGGCCGACGGGCTGCGCAAGGTGCTGTCCAAGAAACGCAGCGGGCGCAAGTTCGAGGACTACCGGCGCGACTTTTTCGCCGGGGCCGCCGCGCGCGGCGAGAGCGGGGAAACGACGGCGAAGATCTGGGAGATGATCGAAAGCTTCGCGGGTTACAGTTTTTGCAAGCCGCACTCGGCGTCCTACGCGCTGGTCAGTTTCAAAAGCGCGTACATCAAGGCGCATCATCCGGCGGCGTTCATCGCCGCGGTGATCAGCAACCGGGGCGGGTACTACGGTCCGTTCGCCTACGTGAGCGAGGCGCGCCGGATGGGCCTGCGCCTGCTGGGGCTGGACGTGAACGAGTCCAACCGCGAGTGGATCGGCGCGGCCGACTGGCTGCGCATCGGCCTGATGCAGCCCAAGGGATTGAACGACAAGGCCGTCGACGCGCTGCTGAACGAACGCGAGCGGCGCGGACCCTACACGAACTTCGCCGACCTGGCCGCGCGCACGCAGATGGACCCGGCGGATTTGCGCATTCTCATTCGCGGCGGAGCCTTCGACGGCCTGCACGGCCCGGCCGCGCGCCCGCGCCTGATGTGGGAGCTGATGCGCTACGCCCACGGCAAGCAGCCGCCGGCGAAAAAAGACGCCACGCTCTCGCTGTTCGCCGCGCGCCCGTCCGGCCCGTTGCCCACCCCGCCGGCCTACGACGAACTGGTCATGCTGCGCCAGGAGGTCGAGACCCTGGGCTTTCTCGCCAGCCGCCACCCGTTGTCGCTGTACGCCGACCAACTGGCGGGCGTGCGGCACATCGACGCCGTCGATCTGGCCAAGCACATCGGGCGGCACGTCACCGTGCCCGGCTGGCTGGTCACCGGCAAAACGGTGCAGACCAAAAAGAAAGAGCCGATGGAGTTCGTTTCCTTCGAGGACACCACCGCGCTGTTCGAAACGGTGTTCTTCCCCATGGCCTACGCGCGCTTTTGCCGCATGTTGACCACCACGCGGCCGTACTGGCTCACCGGGCGGGTCGAGGAATCTTTCGGCGTGCCCACGCTCAACGTGGTCCAGGTGCGGCTGATCGACCCGCCGGGAACCGCTCGCGGAAAGGTACTGGAGAAATCCAGGCAAAACGCGTTACCATAGCGCGATCTTTCCCGAGCGGAGAACCGTCGTGCGCCTTTTGCGAATTCTGATCGCCCTGTTGTTGCCGGCCGTGCTGTGGTGCGGCTGCGCCAAGGAGCAGCCCGCTCCGCCGCCGCCGCAAAGCGACACGCTGTTGACCGGCCTGCCGCCGACAACCGCCAAACGCGTCGGCCCGGGACAGCTCTGGCGCGACGAACCGCTGACCGACGTCGGCCTGGACGAGAACGAACTGGCCGCCGGGCAGGCGATCGTCGACGCGCTGATCTCCGACCGCCGCGTCGATTTCGTGGCGACCTATCGCGATAACGTCTATCGCGTGCAGGCCGGGCGCGGCGCGGTCGATTTCACGCGCTACCGCCTGGAAGACGGCTCGATCGCCTTCGCCGTCGAGCGCATCGAAAAGCAAAATCCGTTCGCCAATCAGAATCCGGCCCATCTGCCGACGCTGGCCGACATATTCCAGGCCGGCTCGAACCCGAAAAATTTTTGGGACCGCAGCAAGCCCGCCCTCGACTACACCGGTCCCGGCGATCCGCGCCTGCGTTTTCTGAACGTCGAGAATGTCTCGTATCCGTTCGCCTATTCGCGCGTGGCTTCGGTGTTCGATGCGCCCGACAGCCCGGACCTGGTCGTCTCCTACGCGCCCTTCGTGGGGATGAGCAACAACGGCGGACATTACGGCGAGCTGAACATGGCCGAAAGCCGCGGCGTGTTTGTCGCCTACGGCCCCGGCGTCAAACCAGGCGCGCTGCCGCTGGCCGCGCGGCTGCACGACGTCGCCCCGACCGTGGCCAAGCTGCTGGGCGTGCCGCCGTCGGCCGACGGCAATTACCTCACCGGGCAGGACGGCCGCCCGCTGGCTGAAATTCTCACCGGCGAGACGGTCAAGCGCGTGCTGTTGATCGATCTGAGCGGCATGTCCAACGCGATGTTCGACCAACTGCGCTCGCAGCACGGGAAGCGTTTTCACATCTTCAACGAGCTGGCCGAAAAGGGCGCGCGCTTCGCGCACGGCTTGATCGCACCCTTCCCCAGCGCCGACTGGCCGGGCGAATTCACGTTGGCCACCGGCGCGGACGTGGGTCGGCACGGCATCCTGGACAACGCCTTTTACCGCCGCAAACGCGGGCAAACGTTCAACCTCGTCGAGCACCGGCTGATCGGCGAACAACTGATGGCGCCGCCGGCGCGCGTCGAGACGATTTTCGAAGCGCTGCGCCGTGCGGGCGATCAACCGGAAGGGCGGATGCTGTCGGCGTCCCTGGGTCTGACCGTGACGCGCGGAGCCGATCTGGCCACGCTGGTGCGCCGCGGGCTGAACGAATACGGCGACCTGGAAAACATCGAGTGGCCCGCGTCGATGCCCCCCTTGGCCGACCTCCCGGCCTTCGCCTGCGACGAAACGGGCGTGCCGTTTCTGCGGCAGGACCGGGCGCTGTTCGCGCAGATCGTGCGGTTGCTGCTGGGCGACAACGCGCCGCGTCCGCGGTTGATCGTCTGGTCGCCGGCGGCTTACCTGGCCGCCGCGCGCTGGTACGGGCCGTACACGCAATGCGCCGGGCGCGCCGCCTGGCAGGAAGCGGAGTTGGTCAGCCGGCTGCTGAAACTGTTGGTCGACGAAAAGCTGGCGGCGGAAACGACGGTGTTGCTGGTGTCCGACCACGGCATGCGCGGCGTCGACCAGTCGCGCGCGGGCGATCTGATCAAGCTGCTGGAGGGCCTGGGGTTCGCCTTCCGGCTGTCATCGCAGCATTTGCTTTACCTTCCCACGCTCACCGTTCAGGTAGAAAAAGCGGGAACGCTCAAGACGGGCACGCCGGCGACGATCCGGCTGCTGTGCACCGACGGCGACTCGAACCGGCCGGTGACGGGCGCGGTGATCAGCGTGCTGGACCCGGGCGGCGGCGAGAACCAAACGATGACCTCCGCGCAGGGCACGGCGGAGGTCAAGGTGACGCCGACCGGCAATCGGGTCTTGCTAGAAGTGGCGCATCCGCAGTACAACCCGCACAGCGTAACGTTATCGACAACGACTCCGTGAGGTCGGTTTTGCCGCAGGATCCTTCCGCGCCGTATCGCCGCCGGCGGCGGCTCATCGCGCTGCTGGCGATCGTCGCCGTTTTGGCGATCGGCTATTTCTCCGTCACCACGCTGATCGGCCGCGCCTCGCGCAAGCTGGCCGCGCAGATGGTCGCGGAGTATCTGCCCAAGGTCGAGCGGAAAACCGGACTGCGCATCTCGGTCGGGCGCATCGAGCCGGGACTGACCGGCCACAGCGTGGTGCGCGAGATCCGCGTGCAGGCCGACAACGGGGGCGATCCCGCGCCGCTGCTGTACCTGCCGCGGTTGGAAGTGCTGCACGACATCGACTGGTGGCATCGTTCGCTCAAGCTCGAAGGCGTGCGGCTGCTCAAACCCGCGTTCACCGTCGAGCTGTACCGGGGCGGCGCCACCAACCTCCCCGCCTTGCTGCAACGCCTGAGCGCCGCGCCGTTGGAGGGAGCGGGGCCGGCGAAACATTCGCTGGTCGGAACGGCGCCGGAAGTGTCGGTGCTGATCGAACAGGGCACGCTGCAGGTGCTGGACCGGCGGCAACCGCAAGCGGTCGACAAGCCGATCGTCGAACTGTTCGCGATCGACGGCGACGCCAAATTGCAGTTGCAGGATAAAACTCTGCATCTGCGCGGCACGGCCCGGCAGACGGGCAGCGGCGGAAAAGTCTTCCTCGACAGCCGCGCCACGCGCACGCAACTGACCGCCCTGGTGCGCATGACCAACGTCGAATTGCGCCAACTGGCCCATTACCTGCCCGGCGCGATTCAACTGAGCGAACAAACGCGCGTCAACGGCCGCTTGCAGGTCAACAAGCCGCGCGAACTGGACAAATGGTTTCTCTCGCTCAATGCCGACGCCGACCTGTTGAACCTGTATCACAAGCGCCTGGCCGTCAATCCGCTGGGCCGCTGGCAGGTGGGCGTCGAAGGACAGATGATCGCCTCGCCCGACCAACGCGAACTGACCGCCGAATCGATTCGCGTGCGCTCGGGCCGGGCGTCTTTTTCCATCCGCGACACCGTGCTGCGCATTCCCGCCGCCGGGCCGTTCCTGCTGGAGACGACCTTTGCCGCTGAAGCCGTGCCGGTGCAGGACATTCTCGACGGTTTGCCCGAACAATTGATTCCGGTAATCAAAGGGACGCAAGTGCGCGGCAACCTGAACCTGCGGGCCAAGCTCGTGCTGGACACCAAGGAAATCAGGCGCTCGCACCTGGAGGTCGCCGGCGACGTCGCCGATTTCGCGCCGGTGTCGGTGCCGCCGCGTTGCGACGTGCGCCGCATCAAGGATCCGCAATACAAACACCTGGCGCGCAAGCAGGGGCTGCTGCAAAAGACGATCGTCCTGGATCCCGCCACGAACGACTTCGTGCCGCTGGGGTCGATCAGCCCCTACCTGACCGGCGCGGTGCGCACCTGCGAGGACGGCGCGTTTTTCAGCCATCACGGCTTTCTGCTCAACCACATCAACGAGTCGATCCAGCGCAACCTGCGCGACCGGCGCTTCGTGCGCGGCGCGAGCACGATCACCATGCAGTTGGTGAAGAACCTGTTTCTCTCCGAGGAAAAGACGATCGGCCGCAAGCTGCAGGAAGGCATGCTCACCTGGTGGATCGAACGCGAGGTGAGCAAAGAGCGCATGTTCGAGGTGTACCTGAACATCATCGAATGGGGGCCGAAGATCTACGGCATCGGCCCGGCGGCGCGCCATTACTTCCACGTGCATCCGAGCAAGCTGGGGCCGTTGCAATCGGCCTTCCTGGCCAGCATCATCGCCAATCCGGTGCGCTACTACTACATGAAATCGCGCGGGGCGATCGGCGACGGCTGGCGTTCGACCCTGGCGTTCGTCATGAGCAAGATGCGGGACCGGGGAACGATCACCGAAGAGGAGTATCAGACGGCGCTGGACAACAATTTTGAGGTTGTTTTTCCCGAGTGATTCCGCCGCCTCACGGCATATTTTCTTTTCTTCCGAAAACGGATAAGTTAGAATTATCGTTTGAGAAAAATGGAACGCCAGCTTGACAGAAACGAAGGAACTCCTTTATCTGATACTGTAGCAGCAAAGGAGCGGATCATGAGAGCGAGATTGACTTGGCTTGCACTCATTGCGACATTCATCGCCCTGGCCGCTTGTTCCGGCAAGGTGAAGGTTATCGGCGACGAAAGGCAGAACGACGGCGCCATCCAGCAGGTGAAGCTGGGCACCTTGAACATCACTTTCACCCGCTACCTCGATTCGATCATCCGACTCGAATTGCCGTTCAACAACCGCTTGAATACGACGCCGCAGGAAGGGTACGTGGCGCTGGTGTCGCGTACCGAATTCGGCAAGTACTATATTCTGGTGCGCGAAGGGTTATATACGGATGTAATCGACAGCCTTCGCAAAGGTGACAAAATTCGTGTGATCGGCCGCGTGGGTACGGCGAAACTCCCGACGGACGAAGTGCCCAGCGCGGCGCTTTACGTGGATCGATAACGCGAGAGCAGAACCGACAGGGAACTGTAATCGGAACAACAGAAAGTAGACCTCCCCATGAACAACCGATTTGTGAAACTCAAACCGGGCCGCGAAAAGTCGGTCCACAATCGCCACCCCTGGATTTTCTCCGGCGCGGTCGCCGACGAACCCGACGACCTGCCGCCGGGCAGCGTGATTGACGTGCTCGACAGCCGGGGCGAATTCCTCGGCCGCGGCGCCTACAACCCGCAAAGCCAGATTCGCGTGCGGCTGTTCACGTTGCGGCCCGAAACGATCGACAAAGCGTGGTTCGCCCGGCGGATCGCCGAGGCGGAACGCTGGCGGCGGTCGCTGCTGCCCCCGGACACCGACGCCTATCGCGTCTTCCACAGCGAGGGCGACGGCATTCCGGGCCTGGTGATCGACCGCTACGGCGCCGGGCTCGTGGTCGCGCTGACCACCGCGGGCGCCGACGCGCAACGCGACACGATCGCCGCGGCGATCGGCGAGGCGTTGCAGCCGCGATGGGTGCTCGAACGCAGCGTCGGCGGTTATCGGCGCGACGAGGGCCTGGACGACCACGTCGCGGTGCTTTACGGCGAACCGCCCGCCGAGCGGGTGCAGATCCGCGAGAACGGATTGTTCTTCTGGGTCGACGTGCACGGCGGGCAGAAGACGGGCTTTTTCCTCGACCAGCGTTTGTCGCGCGGCGAGGTGCGCAAGGCGGCGGCCAACCGGACGGTGCTCAACGCCTTCGGTTACAGCGGCGCCTTTTCGGTGTACGCGCTGGCCGGCGGCGCGCGCCGGGCGGTGACGGTCGATTCCAGCGAGGACGCGCTGCGGCTGGCCGCGGAAAACCATGCGCTCAACGGCCAACAGGCGCCGGCGGCGGATTTGGTGCGCGCCGACGTGTTCCAGTATTTGCGCGAGGACGATACGCCCTTCGATCTGATCGTGCTGGACCCGCCGGCCTTCGCCAAGAGCAAGGCGTCGATCAACCGCGCCGCCCGCGCCTACAAGGACATCAACATGATGGCCTTCAAACGGCTGGCGCCCGGCGGTCTGTTGTGGACCTTCTCGTGCTCGGGCCACATCGCGTTGGGCCTGCACCGCAAAATCCTTTACGCGGCGGCGCTGGACGCCCACCGCGACGTGCAGATCTTGCAGATTCTCGGTCACGGCCACGATCACCCGATCAACGTGTACCATCCGGAAGGGGAATACCTGACCGGATTCGTTTGCCGGGTTAACGAATAAACGGAGCGAAACATGAAAAAGGTCGAAATGGTTCGCTGCTATGTAACCAGCCCCAATCCGGACGAGCGCAACCCGGAAAAATCCGACAGCCAGGTGCGCTACATCCCCGGCGACATCTTCCGGCTGTGGCGCTATCTGATGGAAGAGGTCAAGGGCTTCGCCCTGGGCGACGAACAGGTGTCTTTCTGGGTCGACGAGGAAATGTACAGCAAGGAAAACTTCGCCTACGGCGACCACCAAAAGGAAAAAGTGGTCGAGGTGAGTTTCCTGTACTTCCGCGACAGCGAAGTCGGCCGGCCGGTGATCCGTTATTTCCCGCTGGAGCACCTGGAAGGCATTTTGAACTTCTTTCTGAAAAACTTTTCGGACAAATACATCCAGGGCGGCATGCGCAAGGTGCCCGGCTACTTCATCATGAAGAAGGCCGACTAAGGCCGCAGCGGGGCGAGTAGCTCGCCGACCTGGGGATCGTCGCGCAATGCGGCGGCCACGCGTGAGGCCTGCGGCGTCAGGCCGGCGCCGAGCCGCCGCAATCCTTCCCACCGCAACGCATCGTCGCGCTCGTCGAGGGCGACGTGAGCGTACGCCGTGCGCGCTTCCGCGAATTTTCCGCCCGCCAGCAGAATATCGCCCAGCGTCAGCCATTGCCGACGGCGCAACGCGGACGCGGACACGGTGTCCAGCGCCAGGCGCGCGGCGTGCTCGGCCGCCTGCAAGTCGGCCGCGTCGTTCGTTTCCCGGTAGGCATTAAAATAAAAATCGCGCGCCAGCAGCAGCGCCCGCTCGCGCACCTGCGCCGCGCCGCCAAGCGTGCGCGGCAGACCGTACGCCCAGGCCGCGCTGTCGCCGGCCGGGCCGCGCCGTTTTCCCCACACGCCATCGGGCGCCAACAGCTCGTGCAAGGTCAACGACAGTTCCGCCGCCGCCCGTTGCCGCCCGGCGCGCAGTTCGACGGCCACCAGCCGCCACGCCGCTTCGGGCGCGAAGGGCGACATCGGGCAACGCCCGAGCAGCGCGCGCAGCAATTCGACGGCCTGCGCGTCGCGTCCCCGGGCCGACAATCGCGCGGCGGCGGCGAACAACAACCGGTCGGCCAGCGGCTGCGCGACGGGCAACAATTCGTCCATTTCGCGCCACAACTGTTTGGGCTCGCGGTCCTGCGCCGCCGCGGCCAGCGCCTCGGCCGCCAGGTACAGGCGCGAACGCACAAGCAAAGCGAAATCCAAACGGGCGCCGGCCGACTCCAAGAGCGTGCGCACCGTCGTCAGACGCTCGGCGAGCGAACGTTCGCTCATCTCGTCGCGCAGCAGTTCGGTTTCCAGCGCAAAGATCGACGAGGGCGTCCCGGTGGGAAATTCGCGGGCGGACGACAACCGGCGACGTTGCCAAGCGCGCGCGCAAAAACGCGCTTCGTCGACCAGATCGTGATCGGCCGCGCCGCCGGCCACGGCGTTTGCGGCGGCGATCGCCGCGTCCACGCGCCGCTGCAGCAAGGCCAGACGCGCCTCGATCATCAACAACGGATCGACCTCGCCCGCGCCGCGGCGGCTCATGATTTCGGCCAGGCGCGCTTCGGCCCCGTACACGTCGATGCGCCAGTTGCCGAAGAGCACCGCGCCTTTTTCCTGCGCCAGCAACGTCAGCAGATCGGCGCGGGCGCGCGCCCAATCGTCGGCGTACGCGGCCACCGCGCCCGCGGCCGACGGATGACGCCGCACCGCCGCGGGCAGGCCCAGCGGTTCGTGAAACAACGCGCCGGCGTCCGGATCGTCGAAGCACCCTTCGCCGTGCGGATGGGAAAACCAGACCGTCAGCAGCGGCCGCGTCCCGCCGGCGACGGCGACGACGACCTCCACGGTCGCCCGCCCGCCGCGTAAGGGCGGCAACGGACCGGCGGCGAGAAAACGTTCCACTTGTGCGTCCAGCGCCGCGTCGGGCAAGCGCGCGCCGCGCTCGACCACCTCGGCGGCATAGCGGCCGACGCGCCCCGGATGCGTGGTCAGACGCACGGCGGCGGCGAACCGCCAATCGCGCGCGTCGCCGGCCTGCGCGGCGTCGGTCAGCAGCAACGACAAACCGTCGAGCAGCGTGGCGAAGGATTCGACCGCGAAACACGGACACGCGCCGAACGCGGGCGGCGCGAAATCCGGAATGTCGATGATCGGCGGCGACGCGGGCGGTAGATCGAGCACGCGCTCGCGTCCCTCGGCGTCGACCAGCCGCGCGCGGTTTTCGTCGAGCGCAAACACATCGAACAGGGTGCGGCCGCCGCTCGTCACGCGATAACCTTCGCCGTCGGCCGGATGCAAATCGAGCCGGTCCTGTCCCCAAACGAGGACCGGAAAAACCAGGACGATCAACAGAAGGAAAAGTAGCCGCCGCATGTCAGGCATGATGCCCAAAGCACGGCCGTCAATCAAGAACGAACAAAGAAAAATCCGGCGAAAAATCGCGGCTTATCGTTCGAAAAAAAAGAGCGCCAAACGCTCGTCTTGCGCTCTTGCAATGGCCATTTCCATGGTATATATGTATCATTCCTTTTTTCCGGCGGAGGAAGAAAAGTTGGCAAACACGGTAGCCGATCCCGTTGAAAAAAGCGGCGCGGAAACGATCGGCAACGACGAACCAACCATTCTCGAAGCATTGGAAAAAGCGGCGTCGGCCGTCGGGGTGGAAATTCGCTACGACAAGCTGGCCACCGGCGACGTGAAAACGACCAGCGGCGCCTGCCGGATTCGCGGGGTGGATACGATCATCATCGACCGGCGTTTGGGTCCGAAGGAAAAGACAGCGGCATTGGCCAGAGAACTGAGCCGATATAACTTTGACAATATCTATTTGCCGCCAGCAGCGCGCGAGCTTCTGGAAGCATCCAGCCCAAAAAGTGGGGGAGGTAAAAAATGAGGAAACGCGATCTGGAAGAGATCAAGAAGAAATTGATCGCCGACCGCGACCGCATTATTGCCAATGCGAACAAGACCTACGAGAACATCACCAACCCGAATCTGGACGATCTGAACGACGAAGGCGACATCGCCAGTTCCGAAGCGGACCAAACGCTCAACCTGCGCCTGCGCGACCGCGAAGCCATGCTCCTGAGCAAGATCGAAAAGACCCTCGCGAAGATCGACGAAGGCACGTTCGGCATCTGTGAAAATTGCGGTTCGGAAATCCGCACGGAACGCTTGAAGGCGCGGCCGGTGGCCAAGCTGTGCATCCGCTGCAAGGAAGAGCAGGAAAAGATCGAGAAGGGATTCGCAGACTGACCGAGCCGTACACCGATCCAGCCGGTTCTCTTTCCGCAACTCGGTCCACACCCGGGTTCGACAATCAGCAAAGCAAGCGGTGGGCGCCGGCGCATCGGCGTCCGCAGTTTTATCTCGGCATGCTGGCCTTGACGACCTTCACCACGTTCCTTTCCGGACTGGTGCTGGCCGATCCCGCGTTGCCCGGCTCGTGGCAGGTGTTCGAGGCGATGACCTTCCCCGCCGCGCTGCTGGCCGTTTTGATGGCGCACGAGCTCGGCCATTTTCTCGCCTGTCGCCGCCACGGGCTGGACGCCACGCTGCCGTTGTTCATTCCCGCTCCGCCCTTTCCCGTCGGGCTGGGCACCTTCGGCGCGTTCATCCGGATCCGCGAGCCGATCCGCTTCCGGCATCAACTGCTGGACGTCGGCGCGGCCGGGCCGCTGGCGGGCATGCTCCTGGCGCTGCCGCTGACGATCGTCGGGCTGCACCTGTCGACCGTCGCGCCGGTGACCGACGACATGATGGGCCTGCAGTTCGGCGAATCGCTGCTGTTCACCGCGCTGCGCGAATGGATCGTCGGGCCGCTGCCGCTGGGTTACGACGTGTTTCTGCATCCGATCGGCATGGCCGGTTGGCTCGGCTTGTTCGTCACGTCGCTCAACCTGATCATGGCCGGACAGCTGGACGGCGGGCACGTGTTTTACGCCCTGTTCGGCCCGTTGCACCGCGTCGTGTCGCGCACGTTTTTTCTCGCCCTGGTTTTCTGGGGCATGCTCGGCGATCTGCAGTACCAGACCTGGCTGCAGATCCCGTTGATCGTCGCGATTTGCGTTTGGGCGATCGTCTTGAGTTTCCGGCCGGTCCGCCGTAAACTGGAGAGAAATATTTTTCTCGCTCTGTTGCTGGCGCAGATTGCGTTGCAGATGACTTTCGGCATCGAATCGGCCAGCACCGTGTGGGTGGTCTGGGGTTTGTTGGTGTATATTTTCGGATTGGACCATCCGCCGGTGAGCGATATCGGCAGTCCCCTGAATTGGCGACGGCGGCTGGCGGGCTTGGCGTGCTTGGTTATTTTTGTGTTGACCTTTTTGCCCCTGCCGGTCAAAGTCATCTGAACCTAGAATGCAGGAGGTGGCGTTCATGCCCAAAACAGCCCGCAGCATTGTGGTCAATGCCCCGCTCGACAAGTGTTATGAAATCATCAAGGACATTCGCAGCCAGCCCGACTTTCTCGACGAGCTCAAGAGCGTGCGCATCATCGAGGAAAAGCCCGACAAGGTCCGCGCCGAATTCACCGTCAAGGTGATCAAGGAAATCAGCTACACGCTGGACCTGTGGGGCGAGAACGGCAAGTACTGGAAGTGGAAGCTGGTCAAAGGCTTCTTCAAGAAGAACGACGGGCAATGGGCGCTGAAAGATCTGGGCAACGGCACCACCGAAGTGACCTATGAAATCGACATCGAGTTCGGCCTGTTGGTGCCCGGCAGCGTGGTCAAGATGCTGCAGGACGTCAACCTGCCCAAGATGCTGAACGTCTACAAAAAACGGATCGAATCGCGATAACCCTTAGGCGCCGGTCGTCAGCGCCGCGCCGCACAGGATGAATGACGCCCCATGGAAGAGCGGATACTCAGAAACATCCAGAAATTCGCCAAGCGGATCAAGCGCGATCGGTTCGCCAAGGTCTACGCCCCGCTCGCCGACAGCTACCGGCGCGTCGGATTGTTCGAGGACGGCATCGATACCTGTCGCCTCGGCCTGGAAATCTTTCCGCGCTACCTTGCCTGTCATGAAGTGCTGGGCAAGGTGTATCTGCGCCAGGGCAAGCTGAGCGACGCCCGGCGCGAACTGGAGCAGGTGGCCCAGGTGATCACCGACAACCTCGAGTTGTCCAAGGCGCTGGCCAAGGTGTACGCCAAGGTCGGCGAACGCGACAAAGCCGAGAATCTGCTCGGGTGGATCATCGACAAGGATCCGCTGGACTTCGAGATGCGCAACATCGGCGTGCAACTGCGCCGCGACGCCGAACGGGCGCAGGCGCGCGAAGCGGGCGCCGATCCCGAGGAACTCGACCTCTACGACCTGGCCGGACGCATCGACGCGGTGGTGAACATCGAGGACATCGTCGCCGGCGAAACGGGCGTCGGCGCTTACGATCGTCGGCGCATCGCCAAAGCCACCGACGCCACGCTCGACGGCCTGGAGAATCTCGAAGAGCTGATCGACGCCGAAGCCGATAAAATCGCCGACGCGACCGACGAGGCCGCGCCGCGCCCGCTGACCGACGAGGAAAAGGCCGTGCGCAAGCGCCGGCGCGAGATGCTCAACATCGGCATCGAGGAACTCAACGCCGCGGCGGTGATCGCGCGCGTCGAGCTGGAAATCAGCCTGCTGGATGAGGCGTCGATCCTTTGCGCCAAGCTGCTCAAGAAGGAACCCGACGACGATGAGCTTAAAGTTCTGGCCGAAAAATTCACCCAACGCCTCGCCGGTAAAGAGGCGGAGCTGGATCGGCTCGAAGGGATGCAACTCGGTCGGGGCTTGTAGGCGCTCGGACGCCGCCGGCGCCGCACCGCGGCCGCGCCGTCTGTCGACGCGCGCCGCTCTCCTTTTTCTTTGCCTGACGGTCATGCTGCTGATCGCCTGCGACGGGCGCCACGCCCGCAAGCCGGGCGTGTTGCGCATCGGCCTGGAGGGCAACCCCACCAACCTCGATCCGCGCCTGGCCACCGACGCCTATTCCACGCGCATCGTGCCGTTGGTTTACGAAGGGTTGCTGCGGCAACGGCGCGACGGCGGCGTCGAACCGGCGCTGGCCGAAAGTTTTTCCACCCCCGACGAGCGCACCTATCGCTTCGTGCTGCGCGAGAACGTGCGCTGGCACGACGGGCAGCCGCTGCGCAGCGCGGACGTCGCCGCGACGTTCCGTTTTCTCGCCGATCCGGCCAACGGCTGTCCGAGCCAGGATACGTATCAGCGCATTGCCGAAATCCGCACGCCCGACGAACGCACCGTCGAATTGGCGCTCACCGAGCCCTTCGCGCCGTTTCTGGACAAGATGGTCCGGCCGCTGGTCCCCGCGCACCGGCAGGACCCGGCGGCGCTGGCGGTCGAGCCGATCGGCTCCGGACCGTATCGCCTCGCCTCGTTCGAACCCGGACGAATGATCACGCTGACGGCCAACCCCGATTACTGGGGCGGCGCGCCGGCGATCGCGACGATCGAGTTCGTCGTGCTGGCCAACGACGCCAGCCGCCTGCTGCGGCTGAAAAAGGGCGACATCGACCTGGTGCAAAACGCCGTGCCGCCTTACGCCGTGCGTTTCTTCGAAGAAATGGACGGCTACGTCGTGCGGCGCGAAACGGGCATCAACTACAGCTACCTCGGTTTCAACATGGCCGACAAAAAGGGTCTTGTCTCCGACGGGCGCGTGCGCCGCGCCATCGCCCACGCGATCGACCGCGAGCGGATCGTCAAAGCGCTGCTGTTCGGACAGGCGCGGCCCGCGACCGGCTTGCTCTCGCCGGACAACTGGGCTTACGCCGCCGACGTGCCGACGTATGAATACGATCCGGCGCGCGCCAAGGCCTTGCTCGACGAGGCCGGCTTTGCCGACCCCGACGGCGACGGGCCGCAACCGCGCTTCACGCTGTCGTACAAAACCAGCACCAACAAGCTGCGCATGCGCATCGCCGAGGTCATGGCCGAGCAACTGGCGCAGGTGGGTGTCGCGCTGGAACGGCGCAGCCTGGAATGGGGCACGTTTTTTCAGGACGTGAAGAACGGCAACTTCCAGACCTTCACCCTGACCTGGGTCGGGGTGACCGATCCGGACCATTACTTTTATGTGTTCCACTCCTCGATGCAGCCGCCGGCCGGGGCCAACCGCGGGCGATACGCAAACGCGCAGGTCGATCGCTGGCTGGAAGAATCGCGGCGCACGCTCGATCCGGCGCGGCGACGCGAGTTGTTCGTCGCCGTGCAGCGCAAGCTGGCGGAAGATTGCGCGTACGTGTCGCTGTGGTGGGCCGACAACGTGGTCGTGCACACCGCGCGCTTGCAGGGCTTCGAGATCATGCCGGGCGGCGAGTATTCGTCCCTGGCGAAAGCGACGTTGACGCCATGAAGCGCGGGCGCGTCGTCGCGTTGCTCCTCGCCGTGTTCGCGCTGGGCGTGCTCGTGTACGCCTGGCAGATCGAACCGCGCCGGTTGACGATCACCCACCTTGCGCTGCCCGCCCCGCTGGCCGAGGCGCTGGCCGGCGCGCGCGTGGTGTACGTCGCCGATTTGCACGTCACGCCGCGCTGGCCGATCCGCAAGCGGTTTCTGGCGACGCTACGCGCGCTGGACCCGGACTACCTGCTCCTGGGCGGCGACCTGGTCTGGTACGAAGGGAACGTGGACGCGAGCGTCGAGTTGCTCAAACAACTGCCCGCGCGCCGGGGCGCCTACGCGGTGCTCGGCGACGCCGACTACCAGGGCAAAATCCGCAATTGCGCCTTTTGCCACGTACCGGGCAAGCGCGAGCTGCGCACCGACCTGCCGGTCACCTTTTTGCGCAACGAAGCCCTGACCATCGCCGATGGCGCGGTGGAACTGGTCGGGTTGGACGCCGACAAGCGTCACGAGTGGAAATCGACCGGCGAACGCCATCTGCCCGCCGACAAACCGTCGCTGGTGTTGACGCATTACCCCGAGGCGCTGCGCGTGATCGCCCCGCGCGGCGCGGACCTCGTGTTGGGCGCCGACACCCACGGCGGGCAGTTCCTCGCCCCGCGCTTCCTGTTTCGTTGGGTCTTCAACTCCGACCGCGCGCGGTATCTGTACGGCTGGTTCGACGACGGCGGCACGCGCCTGTTCGTCACGCGCGGCGTCGGCGAGAGCATCCTGCCCCTGCGCCTGGGCCGGCCGCCCGAAATCGTGCTGTTGGAGGGCGGACGATGAAACGACTCGTTTATCTCGCCCTTCTGCTCCTGGTCCTGCCGGCCGCTTGCTCGCCCGAGCCGGTGCGCATAATTAATGATTTTGAAACCGAATCGGACCTTGACCGTCTGACCTGGCGGTGTCCATACTGGATCGAGCGGACGGACGATTTTATCGCCGTCGGTCGATACGGATTGATGGTCGAGATGCCGGCCGGGATCTACCCGACGTTGGAGCTTTGGAACATTCCCGAGAACTGGAGTCGCTACGCGCGGCTCGAGTTCGAACGCGCGGAGCGGATCGTCGTCCGCACGGAACG
>DAINPV010000058.1:0-15681 GCA_036743315.1 bacterium
CGTTGTCGGCATAACGGTCCTGGATCAGCCGGCGCAGATCGTGCGGGGTGAGCGTCGAGGTGTCCACAACCCAATCGGCGATTTCCATCAGGTCGGCCATGCTTTCGCGCTCGCGGCGGATGCCCTCGCTCACCGAGCCCCCGGCGGCCGCCGGATGCCCGCGCCGCGTGGTCGAATAACGGCGCTGCAGCACATCGTCGGCGGCATGAAGAAACACGATCTCCAGGTTGTAACCGTCCGCACGCATGTTGGTGAACAACTCGTCGGCAATGGCCGGGAAGGAGGCTTCGCGCGCGTCCATCACCAGGGCGAAGCGCGCGATTTCGCTGCCCCGCCCGACCGCGCCCAATTCGATCAGCTTGGGCAACAAAGCGACCGGCAGATTGTCGATGCAAAAATAGCCGACATCCTCCAGCGCATTGCTGGCGATCGATTTGCCGCTGCCGGACAGGCCGGTGATGATGATCAGGCGCGAATCTTTCATTCCGGATCCTTCGTCGCGCCCAATTGCGCATCCTCGGCCAACCGTTTGAGCAGCCGGTCCTGAAATTCGCGGGCCGCGTGGAAGCCCTCGAGTTTGAGCAGGTAGTTGCGCGCGGCGACCTCGATGATCGTCGACAGGTTGCGGCCGGAGCGCACGGGCAGCACGATCAGCGGCAGTTCGACGTCGAGGATGTTGATCGTTTTGTCCTCGAGGCCGAGGTGGTCGTAATCGACGTCCTCCTGCCAGGGGACGAGCTTGATGATCACCTGCACGCGTTTCTGGTCGCGGATCGCGCTGATGCCGAACAACTCTTTAATATTGAGGATGCCGATGCCGCGGATTTCCATGTGGTACTTGGTGATTTCCGGACCGCGGCCGTAGACGTTGAGCGAACTGGAGCGGAACAGGTCGACCATGTCGTCGGCGACCAGACGATGGTTGCGCATGATCAGGTCGAGGGCACATTCGCTTTTGCCGATGCCCGAATCGCCCAACAGCAGAATGCCGACGCCGAAGACGTCAAGCAAAACGCCGTGCAAGCTGGTGCGGCGGGCGAAAAACCGTTCGAGGAGGTTGGTCAGGCGTTCAATCAACCGTTGCGTGCGCAGGTTGGTGACCAGGATCGGCGTGCCGTTGAGCTCGGCCTGCTCCAGAAAGACGTTGGGCGCCGCGATACCCCGCGTGACGATGCAGCAGGCGACGCCCTGGGCGAAGAACTTTTCGCAGACGCGCCGCAGTTCGTCGGCGGGCAGTTGCGCCAGATAGGTCATTTCGGTTTTGCCGAAGACCTGCACCCGGTTCTGCGCCACATAGGAAACATAGCCGGTCATCGCCAGACCGGGCTTTTGCACATACGGGATCTTGATCTTGTTCTTGAGTCCCTTGTTGGACGTGACCAGTTGCAGACCCAGTTCCCGTTCCTGGTCGTTGAGAATATCGGCCACGGTTACGAAAGCCACCGGTTCATCCTTCCTCGTCCAGGCGGCAGATCAAATCGTAGAGCTCATCGGGTTGGGCCGCGAGGATCATTTCGCGGTTTTTCGGATCCTGCAATAGTTTGTTGACCCGCTCCAGCGCCGCCAGATGGCTGACGACGCTGTTGTTGGGCGCGATCAACAGAAAGAACAGCGTAGCGGGCTTGCCATCGACGCTGTCGAAATCGACGCCTTTGGCCTGCCGGCCAAAAGCGCCGTGGATCTGGTTGAGTCCGGGCATTTTCGCATGGGGAATCGCCACGCCCGCGCCGATGCCGGTGCTGCCCAAGCGCTCGCGTTCGGCCAGTGCTTTGAAGACTTTTTTTTCATCGACGCCCGGCACGGCGGCCGACAACGCCTGCGACATCTCCGTCAAGATGCCGTTTTTATCGGCGGATGCAAGTTCGGCCACGACCGACTCCGGTCGCAGGATCGCGGCGATTTTCATTCTCGACATCTACTCCGTGATTGTTTCGATTAATCCATACTGTCCGTCTTTGCGGCGGTACATTACATTAATTCGGCTGCTGATTGCATTAGTAAAGACGATAAATTCCTTCTGGGGATTGCCGTCCATGTTCATGACCGCCTCCTCCAGACCGATGGGCTTGGGATTGACGACTTCGGAGTTGACGATGCGCGTTTCCCATTCGGGCCGGGCTTCCTCGCCGGGTTCGTAAGCCGCGGCGACCTGCTCGAAAGCCTCACGGTCGGCTTTGGTGCGCCCCTTTTTCGAACGAACCTTGTCCTTGTGCTTTTTGATCTGGCGCTCCAGTTTGTCCATGGCCATATCGATGGCGCTGTAGATGTCGCCGGTTTCCTCGGCGCAATTGATGACGTTGCGCCCGGCATTGAGCGTGACTTCGGCGATATGGCGATACTTCTCGACAACCAACACCACGTTGGCTTCGATCGGTTCGTCCAGGTATCGTTTGACTTTCAGCAGTTTCGACTCAGTGTACTCTTTAATCGCTTCAGTCGGTTCCATATGCCGGAAAGTAACGCTGACTCTCATGGATTGCCCTCCTGCCGAAAACGCCTAGTAGGGGCGTTTTCGTTTGGTTGATGACAAGATGCCCATCATCTCGCGATACTTGGTCACGGTTCGCCGCGCGATGTTGAGCCCTTCGCGTTCCTTCAGTAATTGCACAATTTTCTGGTCCGAGTACGGCTTCTTTACATTTTCCTCCTCAATAATTTTGGCGATCATGCTCTTGACGCTCTCCGAGGCGATCGAGCTTCCGTCGTCGGAAGCGATGCCGCTGTTGAAGAAATACTTGAGCTCGAAAATTCCTTGCGGTGTATGGACATATTTGTTGGTGGTCACCCGGCTGACGGTCGATTCGTGCATCTTGATATCCTCGGCCACGTCGCGCAGGATCATCGGGCGCAGGTGGTTGATGCCCTGGTCGAGGAAGTCGCGTTGGTAATTGACGATGCTTTCGGTGACCTTGTAGATCGTGCGCTGGCGCTGGTGGATCGAGCGGATCAACCACAGCGCGCCGCGCAGTTTTTCCTGGATGTACTCGCGTTCCTTTTTCGACGAAGTTTGCAGGTCCTGGAGGATCTGCTTGTAGTAGTTGCTCACGCGCAGTTTGGGCAGACCGTCGTCGTTGAGGGTGATGACGTATTCGTCGCCGACGCGCCGCACGTAAATGTCCGGCGTGATGTACTGCGCGCGCTCGGCGGAAAACGGGCGGCCGGGCTTGGGTTCCAGGCGGGTGATGATCTGCACGCGGGTCACCACCTGTTCCACCTCGAGGTCGAGCGCTTTGGCGATGGTTTTGTAGTCATGGCGCTCCAAGTCTTTCAGGTGATGGCGCACGATGGTGCGCACCACTTTGTCTTTGACCCCCAGCGCGTCGAGTTGGATCAACAGGCATTCGGATAAATCGCGCGCACCCACGCCGGTCGGATCGAAGGTCTGGATGCGTTCGAGCACCCATTCGGCGTTGATCGGATCGAGCTTTTCGCGCTCGGCGATTTCCTCCAGCGGCGCGCCCAGGTAACCGTCGTCGTCGATGTAGCCGATCAGCACCATGCCGGTGTTTTTCGATTCGGCGTCCATCGCGGTCATGTGCAATTGCCATTCAAGATGCTGGGAAAGATCGGTCGCGCGCGTCAGGACGCTCTCGACATCATCGCGTTCCTCGCGATTGAAGCCGCCGCGATAATCGCTGACGCTGCGGTCGGCGAAATAGCGCGCCCAGTCGACGCTGTTGTCGCCGCCGTCCCATTGGTCGGAGGTTTGCGGGGCGGTGATTTCCTGGCCGACGTCGGGCAACTGGCGCGGGTCTTCCGGCTTTTCAAGCGTCTCCTCGAGCACCGGATTTTCCAGCATCTCGCGCTGCACTTCCTGCACCAGCTCGATGTGGTTGAGTTGCAGCAGCTTGATGGCCTGCTGAAGCTGCGGCGTCATAATCAACTGCTGCTGCAACTTCAGGTTTAATTTCATCTCCAGCGCCATATCGCGTACCGCTCCCTTTCCGCTACAAGCGGAATTTCTCGCCCAGATAGATTTCGCGCGCCCGCTGCGAATTGGCGATCGTTTCCGGATCGCCCTGCTCCAGCAATTTGCCCTGGTGGATGATGTACGCGCGATCGCAAATATTGAGCGTCTCGCGCACGTTGTGATCGGTGATCAGCACGCCGATGCCCCGCTCGCGCAGGTGGGCGACGATGTTCTGAATTTCGCCCACGGCGATTGGGTCGATGCCGGCGAAGGGTTCGTCCAACAACACGAAATGCGGGTTGGTGACCAGCGCGCGGGAAATTTCCAGCCGCCGCCGCTCGCCGCCGGACAGCGAATAGGCCTTGTTCTTGCGCAAATGCGTGATGCCCAGATCGCGCAGCAGCGATTCGAGCCGCTCTTTCTGCTCCGACGGCGGCAATTCGAGCGTTTCGAGAATCGCCAGGATGTTTTCTTCGACCGAGAGCTTGCGGAAAACGGACGGTTCCTGCGGCAGGTAGCTGATGCCCTTGCGCGCGCGCTTGTACATCGGCAGTTCGGTGATCGGTTCATCGCCGAGCATGACCCGCCCGGCGTCGGGACGATACAGGCCGACGACCATGTAGAAGTTCGTCGTTTTGCCCGCGCCGTTGGGTCCCAACAACCCGACGACCTCACCCTTGCGCACTTCCAAACTCACGCCGTCAACCACCTGGCGGCGATGAAAGGATTTGCTGAGATTTTCCGTGCGCAGCGACAACGTTGCCGAATTCACTACGCCTATTCCTCCCGTTTCTTCTTGTCGCCCGACGCCTGTTGCGCCGCATCGCGCGCCGAACGCGGATCGATCGTCGCGGTCACCCGGCGCGAACCCTGCCCGACGATCTGCACCCGCTGCCCTTTGACCTGGATGACGATTTTGGCCCCGCGCAGCACGTCGCGACCCTGGCCGACCTCGGGATTGCCGGTGAGGACGATCGTCCCGGTCCGATGATCGTACTCGGCGCGGTCGCAGGTGGCGCGGCGTTCGCCCTGCACCATCTGCACGCGGCCGATCGCCAGCAGGCGCTTGATCTGTCCGCCGGTCTGCGCCAAGCCGGCCAATTCGCCCTCGGCGGCTTCGTCCTTCTTTTGCGACGCCTCGTAATGGATGATCAGCAGATCGCAATTGAGCACCGCGTCGTTCTGCACGACCACCACGTTGTCGACGAAGCGCACCAACTCTTCGTTCTGGTCGGCCTCGAGCCGATCGGCGGCGATGTGGATCGGCTTGTCCGGATCGAAGCTCGGCGGCAGAATGCCCCCCTGCTGTGCCATGGCAGACGTTGCCGCCAGGAGCGTCAGGAGCGCCAGGGCGAATAGCCAACGCTTCATTGCCGCGCCTCCCGCCACAAGCTGGCCCGCACGCGTTCGCGCAGGGCGAAGGTCTGTCGTTGCAGATCCAGATCCATACCGACGGCCTCGATCGTCAAGGACGGTCCCTCCAGCAACACCGCTTGATCGGTATTGGCCGTTTTGTTGCGTGCATCGAAATGCAATTGTTCCGTATGCAAAATGTAACCATCGTTCGTCTTGCCGACCACGTTGCCGCGCAACGAGCCGCTGCGTTTTTCCAGGTCGACCTCGCCGCGTTCACCCTGCACGGTGATGCGTCGCGCGCCGGACACGGCCTCGCCCTCGACTTGCTTGAGCGTCAACTGGTTGCGTTGCTGGAAAAATTCCGCTTCCCGGGCCCGTAACTCCCACTGCATCGCTCCGCCTTGTGTGCGGGTATACACAAATTCGCTGAGAATTCCTTGAGCGGCGGGCTCGACGGCATCCGACGATTGCCGCTTGGCCGGCTCGGCAGTAAGGTTGATCCAAACGATCGCCCCCCCGACGACAACCAAGACGCATAACGCAGCAATTCGAAGCGGTTGTTTTCCCATAATGTGCGGCCATTATAGCACGATTTATGCCAATTCCCCAAAGGATTTCAGCAGGCGCCCTTCACTCATTTAACATATCGGAATTACAATGCAAACAGTTAAATCAATCGGGTAATGCCGATTTCTTTTGCTTTGTTTTTCGCATGAAAAGCGCCGTTGTATAGCGCAGGGCCATCCATTAGGATAAGGGCTCATTTTCCGGAGCGAAACGCGTGTGAAACAGACGTCGACGAACATCCCGGCCTATTCCCTGTGCCTGACGGCGGCACTGGCCGTTCGTTTGGGTTTTCCCCGCATATTCGGCGGGTTGAGCGAGCGCAGCCTGGAGCAGATCCTCGATGCGCGGCAGTGGAGCGAAATCGGCCACTGGACGCTGCCGGGCGCGCCGCACTATTTCCTGCTGGCGCAGTTGCGCGATCTGCTGGGCGACTCCCTGCCCGCCGTGCGCTGGCTGCCGGTGCTGGCCGGGTTGGCGGTGATGTTGCTGCTGTATCTGCACGGCCTGCAAACGGGACGACGGCGCGCGGGACTGATTGCCGTATTGCTTTACGCGGCGATTCCGCTCGCGCTGATGGAAAGCATTCATCCGTCGCCGGCGGCAAGCGCGACGGCGGGGGTGGTGTTCGGCTTGTATCTGCTGGACCTATCGTTCTCCCGACATGTCCCCGGGCTAGCGGTCGCGGCGGGGCTGTGTTGGGGACTGGCGTGGTGGATCGTGCCGGGCGCGGCGCTGCCGATCGTCGCGGCGGGAATTCCGCTGCTGGGATCGCGGCGTGATGACAAAACTCCTCGGCGTATTTTTCCGGCGGCGACGGCCGGATTCTTCGCGTTGTTCGTTCCGCTGACAATCGTCCGTTATGCCGCCGATCTTCCCGCCTTGTCGCCCGGCCTGCCGGCGGCGGATATGCTCGGCTCGACGACGATGATCCTGGCCGCGGCAGGCAGCGGGCTGCTGCTTTTGCCCGGTTTCCTTTCGTGGAAGCGCGAATCTTTATTCGACCGGAGCGCGTGGTGGATGGGCCTGGTCGCGCTCGGGTTGACCGTCACCGGTTCGCCGATCTTGCGCGAAACGGCCGTGGGCGTGGCCGCCGCGATGCTGGGCTGGTCGGCGGCGGTGCGCCTGGATGCACTGCTGCCGTCGACGTTCGAGATAAAAGACCGGCTTCGGTACGCACTGCCGCTGGCGTTGATCGTCGCCACCGTCGGCGGACCGGCGCTCGCCTATCGCGTGTTGAACGAAGCGGATCGTCACTGCGCCGCGCGGGTCGAAGCGTTGCGCCGGCTGGACATCGGCGAGGGCGTGTTCGGCGGCGGCATGGCCCTGAACTTTCTGCTGACGAGCGAACGCAATGTCGCCTCCGTTGCCGAGCTGTCGCCGCGCGAGCGGAGCAGCGCCGAACACGACGGGTTGGCCGGTCTGTTGCGCGACAAGAAAATCGCCGGGATCGTCCTTGATCGCCGTCGCGACGATCCGCGTTGGAGCGAAGAACTGGACCGCGATTGGCTGGCCACGCGGCTGTTGGACAACGGCGATTTTATCGCCTATCGGCTGGAGGACGTTTTCCCGAACGATCGGCAGCAGTTCGTGGAATGGAGCAAGCTCGACCCGGCCTGGCCGCGACAGGGACGCATCGTCAATCACGAAACACCGACGCGGCTGGAACTGATCAGCCAACCGCGCGCCGGCGAGCCCTACGTGCCGGGCATCGACCGGCGGGTGCTGGTCGAACTGACCGACGAACCGGGCGGCGACGACGTCTATCAAATCGAAGTCGATTGCTTCGACCAAGCGGAAGCTGCGCTCTGGCAACACCGGGAGACGATCGACTTATCCGAAAGCGTTGCGGGCCCCGGTGTGCGCCTGGCGCCGATCGCCTTGGAGCGCAGCAAGCGCAGCGACGGCGAAGTGCTGATCGTGCCGCCGATGATCCAGCAGATCGCCACGGTGCGTATCAGTGCCATGCCGAAAAATTCCCCGGAACGAAAGCTGACCATATTGGCAAGGCTGCCGCTTTGGTGGTAGGGTCGATCGATGCGCAAACAATTGAAAAGAGAAACTTTATACTTCTGGGGAATCATTGCCCTGGCGCTGGGTTTGCGCCTGGTTTTCTTTCATCAATTCGGGAATATTTTCTCGCATGAAGGCGAAAGTTACAGCAAAATCAACCTCGCCCGCGGTTGGGTGTACGGCGGCATGCCCTACCCCGATCCCAATTTCGGACCGCTGCACACCTGGTTGATCTATGCGCTGTATTGGCTGTTCGGCGATTGGGTGACGCCGCTACGACTGTTCGGCGTGATCGTGGGCACGTTCAGCGTCGCGTTTTTCTACGGCGCGCTGCGCGAGGAACTGGGCGCGAAGGAAGCGCTGTTCGGCGGCCTGCTCTACGCCGCCTTCCCCATGCACCTGCGCGCCAGCCCGACGGGCCTCGCCGAAACGCCGTACATCTTCTTTTTGACGATGGGCTTGTACGCTTTTTTGCGCTTGCGCAATCGCGAACAAAACCAATGGTTCAATGTGCTCGTCGCCGCCGTCGGCTTCACCGGCGCGGGCATGCTGCGTTACGAAGCATGGCTGTTTCTGCCGGTGTTGTGTTTGCTGTTGCTGTTAAAAAGAAAAATCGCGGCCACCTTCGTTTTCGGCCTGCTGTGCGCGATTTTCCCCCTCGTGCACATGTACGAAACGTACAAGCTGACCGGCGATCCGACAAACTTCTCCAAGGTCGCCGCCACCATCGCGCATCAATACATGCCCTGGGTGTACAGCGATTTCGAGCGGCTGACCGGCTGGTCGGTGAACATCTTCAACGGCGTGGGCGCGCCGGCGGCCGCGTTGCTGTTGATCGGCCTGCTTTACAGCTTGTCCAAACGCCAGGGGTGGATCTTCGCGGCGATTCTCGCGGCGCCGTTCGCGGCGGTGCATTACAAGTCGTACACCAACACGATGGACCCCTCGTTGGAACGCTATTCGCTGTCGTTCGCCACGTTGTTGCTGCCCTACGCGGCGTTGTCGCTGGCAAGCGTCCACGACTGGCTCCGCTCGCACCGCCCGGAATTCATGCACGTGCTCACGGCGGCGGTCCTCGTCATCGCCGGCTACCAGACCTACCTGGGATACACGCAAGCGCAGGTCAACCAGTTGCCGATCGACATTCAGAACGTCGTGAAGTGGTTGCGCAACAATGCGACCGACAAGGATCGCGTGCTGGCCGACAAGCAGTTCCACCCCTATGTGGTGATTGAAAGCGGTTTGGAACACGAAAATTTTGTCAGCATCGAATGGGAAGCGGGCACCGACAAAATCCAGGAAAATGCGCTCGAACGCATGCTGACCGAAAAAACGCCGACGATCGTCATCCTGGATTATACCTTTGCCAACATTCCGCACGTCAATTCGAACCTCGACGCTTTCCCGATTCCGAAGGACGAAGATCGAGCCGCCTTCCACGGCTTGGAGTTCGTCAAGGAATTTCAAGAAGGCAACTACGCCGTTTTCCGCGCGGTCAAGCCGGAGCCGATTCAGCCATGAAACGTTGGCGCCAGAAGCACACCCACAACTTGTTGTACGGCCTGCTTGCGGCCGTGGGTTTGCTTGTTTTATTTGAAGGGCTCTTGCGCACCTGCGATTATCGCGGCGATCCGGGCGTCACCGATTTCCGGTTCCGGCTCGGCGACGTGGTGGTCGAAGGCAAGCCGGACCCGATCCGCTTCTGGAAAATCGAGGGCAACGAGCCGCACTTCAACGATTATGACCCGCGCATCATCTGCATGGCCGATTCGGTGTTGGTGATCGATGTCAACAAAAGCTACGCCGCCTTATTGCCCGACGCCCTGTACGAAGCCGGCTATTCGCGGTCGGTGCAGGTGTTCAACGCAGGCGTTTCGGGTTACACCTCGCTGCAGGGGAAGCGTTACCTGGAGCATGAACTGTTGCCGTATCGTCCGGCGATCGTGACCGTCGAGTTCGGCTGGAACGACCACATGGACAGCGGCCTAGGCATCAGCGATCACCAAGCCCGCGTACCCTCGTCCGCCGTTTTGTTCATCCAGAAAAGGTTGGCTTTCCTGCGCACCTATCGCCTGTTGCGCACGACGATTAAACCGCGTTCCAAACCGGCCGGCGTCCTGCGCGTGCCGCTGCCGCAGTACGAGGAAAACCTGACCGCGATCGTCGACATCGCGCGGCGCAACGACATCGCGCCGATTCTGATCGTGCCGCCGTATCTGGAGCAAACCAACACCGATCAATCGATGCATTTAAAGTACATCGACGCCACCCGCGCGGTGATCGCCCGGACCGGCGTGATCGGCATCGATCTGGTCGAACAATTTCGCACGCGCCCCGATTTTTTCTTCTTTCCCGAAATCGACTGCGTCCATTTCAACGAGCACGGCGCGGCGTTGATCGCCCAGACGCTGGCGCAGACAATCGTCGAAAAACGGCTGCTGGACGGCAATTAGCGCCATCCTGTTGAGATTAAAAAGCATTTGCGTTGACAACCGACGACGGATGTTTATAATCTGCCGATCGAATGTTGGTTGAATTTCCCTCAGTTGGAGGAAGCGATATGTCCCAAAAGAACTTCCTGTTCACGTCCGAATCGGTGACCGAAGGCCACCCCGACAAGATCGCCGATCAAATCTCGGATTCCATTCTCGACGCCATCATCAAAGACGATCCGGCCGGCCGCGTCGCTTGCGAAACGTTGGTCACCACCGGCATGGCGGTCATCGCCGGTGAAATCACCACCAACACTTACGTCGACATGCCCCAGGTCGTGCGCGAGACGATCCGCGACATCGGCTACAATGACTCGAACATGGGTTTCGATTGGGAAACCTGCGCGGTGCTGACCAGCATCGACCGCCAGAGCCCGGACATCTCGCAGGGCGTCACCGCCGGCGAGGGACTGCACGAGGAACAGGGCGCCGGCGACCAGGGCATAATGTTCGGCTACGCGGTGAACGAAACCGCCCCGCTGATGCCCGCGCCGATTTTCTACGCGCACAAGCTGACCGAAGGACTGGCCAAGGCGCGCAAGGAAGGCCGTTTGCCATTTCTGCGTCCCGACGGCAAAAGCCAGGTCAGTGTGGAATATATCGACGGGAAACCGACGCGCATTCACACGGTGGTCATCGCCACGCAGCACTCGCCGCGCGTGACCTACGACGAGATCGTCGACGGCGTGAAAAAGGAAGTCATTTTCCAAGCGCTGCCGGCCGAATTGCTTGATTCAAAGACGATCTATCACATCAACGCCACCGGACGTTTCGTCATCGGCGGCCCGCAAGGCGACTGCGGCGTAACCGGGCGCAAGATCGTCGTGGACACTTATGGCGGCATGGGCCGGCACGGCGGCGGCGCGTTCTCGGGCAAGGATCCGAGCAAGGTGGACCGCAGCGCGAGCTACATGGCGCGTTACATCGCGAAAAACGTGGTCGCGGCGGGGCTGGCGTATCGCTGCGAAGTGCAGCTGGGTTACGTGATCGGCGTAGCCGATCCGGTCAGCGTGTACGTCGACACGTTCGACACGCACAACGTCGATCCGGAGAAGATCGCCAAGGCGATCCGCGACGTGTTCCCGCTCAAGCCGGCGGAGATCATTCGCCACCTGGACCTGCTGCAGCCGATTTACAAGAAAACGGCGGCTTACGGCCACTTCGGGCGCGAGATTTTCACCTGGGAAAAAACCGACAAAGTCGCGGACCTGAAAAAGGCCGTGCGGTAGCGAAACCCCTTGATGAATCGACGGGTAGGCGCTAGCCTACCCGTTTGTATTTCTCAGCAAAGGAGAGGGAGATGATCAAGCACCACGTCAAAGACCTGGCGTTGGCGGAATTGGGGAAAAAGCGCATCGACTGGGCTGAAAAAGATATGCCGGTGCTGCGTTTGATCCGCGAACGATTCAACAAAGAAAAACCGCTGGCGGGCTTGACCGTCGCCGCCTGTTTGCACGTGACCACCGAGACCGCCAACCTGATGAAAACCCTCAAGGCAGGCGGCGCCGAAACCGTGCTGTGCGCTTCCAATCCCCTGTCGACGCAGGACGACACGGCGGCGAGCCTGGTGGTGCACGATGAAATTCCCGTCTTCTCGATCAAGGGCGAGGACAACGAAACGTACTATGCGCACATCAACGCCGCGCTGGATTTCCACCCGCAGGTAACCATGGACGACGGCGCGGACCTGGTCAGCGTGCTGCACAAAGAGCGCAAGAATCAGCTCGCCGAAGTGGTCTGCGGCACCGAGGAAACGACCACCGGCGTGATCCGCCTGCGGGCGATGGCCGCCGAAGGCGTGTTGGGCTTCCCGATCATCGCGGTCAACGACGCCAAGACCAAGCATTTCTTCGACAACCGTTACGGCACGGGCCAATCGACGATCGACGGCATGGTGCGCGCAACCAACCGGTTGTTGGCCGGCAGCAATTTCGTCATTTCCGGTTACGGCTGGTGCGGACGCGGCATGGCCATGCGGGCACGCGGCATGGGCGCGAACGTGATCGTCTGCGAAGTCGATCCGATGGTTTCGCTCGAAGCGGTGATGGACGGTTTCCGCGTGATGCCGATCGCGGAAGCGGCGCAGATCGGCGATTTTTTCTGCACGCTGACCGGCGATATCAACGTCATCGACGTGCCGCATTTCGCAGCGATGAAGGACGGCGCGATCGTCGCCAACAGCGGCCACTTCAACGTCGAGCTCAACCTCAAGGGGTTGGAGAAGATCTCCGTCGCACACAAGGAAGTGCGCCCGTACGTCGAAGAGTACACGCTCAAGAACGGCAAGCACGTGTGCGTGCTGGGCGAAGGCCGGTTGATCAACCTCGCCGCGGCCGAGGGGCATCCCAGCGGCGTGATGGATATGAGTTTCGCCAACCAGGCGCTGTCGCTCGAATACCTGTGGGCGAAGAAGCCGGCGTTGGAAAAGACCGTCTACCCGGTGCCGGAAAACATCGACAAGGAAATCGCACGGCTCAAACTAGCCGCGATGGGCATCACCATCGACACGTTGACGCCCGAACAGGAAGCTTATTTGCGCTCCTGGCAGATCGGCACCTGATTTCACCTTCGGTTCGGAGAGACACAGATGAAAGCCTGGATCCGCGCGATTGGATTCTATCGCGGCTTCCTGTTGGTCAGCTTCGTTCCCACCAGCCTCGGCGTGGCGGTCGCCTTCGCCCAGACGAGCGGCTTTTCCTGGGGCCTGTTCGCGCTGACCATGCTCGCCGTGTGGTGCAGCCATGCGGGCGCCAACCTGCTCAACGATTATTACGATCACGTGTCGGGCACCGACGACATCAACAAGGTGCGCACGCCGTTCTCCGGCGGCACACGCGTCATTCAGGAAAACATGTTGCCGGCCTGGAAGCTGAAAATCGCCGCGGTGATTTCTTTCGGTCTGGGTGCGGTGCTGTTTCTCATCCTCGTCAGTCTGACCGGTTGGCCGCTGTTGCTGCTGGTCGTCTTCGGTCTGGCCAGCGGCTGGTTTTACACCTGGCGACCGGTGTGGCTGGCCTACCGCGGTTTCGGTGAATTGTTCATTCTGCTCAACTTCGGTCCGGCGTTGGTCTGGACCGGTTATTACACGCAACTGCGCGGCGTCGATCTGACCTCGTTGACGATCGGGCTGATCGTCGGCCTGTGGGCGGCGGCGATCATCACGATCAACGAAGTGCCCGATTACGTCGCCGACAAATCGGTCGGGAAAAACAACCTGGTCGTGCGCTTCGGCCCGGCGCTGGGCTTGAAGTTGTGGGCGACCCTGCTCTATCTGGCGCTGGCGCTGCTGGTCGGCGGCGTGTTCACCGGCATCCTGCCGCGCACGGCGGCGCTGGCGACGCTGGTGACGCCGTTGATTATCCGCCTGACCGACCGCGCGAGCCGGGCCATCGAGGAAATCGGCGAAGTGGCCGAGCTGTGCGGCGGCCAGGTCAAAAGCGAAATCGCCGTGTGGGCGCTGCTGCTGATCGCCTTGATCGTCACCGGCTTGCAGGGATGGGCCTGATGCGCATCGCGATCGTCGGCGCGGGCCCGGCCGGTTCCTACTGCGCGTCCCTTCTCGCCCGTCACGGGGCCGACGTTACCCTGTTCGATCGGCAGGCGACCGCCTGGGAAAAGCCCTGCGGCGGGGGCGTGCCGCCGAAAGTGCGCGAACGCTTCGCCGAGGTGCTGGCCTACGACGGGCCGCGCCAAGCGGTGGACATCGGCGTATTCACCTCGCCGTCGGGCGTGCCGGTGCGCCTACAAAGCGGGCGGCCGATGTGGATTATCGAACGCAAGCTCTTCGACGGCTACCTGCGCGACCTGGCCAAACATGACGGCGCCAAGTTCGCACACCAGCGCATCCGCCGCGTCGAGCAAGCCGGGCGCGAGGTCGTGCTGCACGGTGCACACGAGCATCGCTTCGATTTCGTCATCGGCGCGGACGGTTGTTTTTCGGTGGTGCGCCGCGACCTGTTCGGGCCGATTCCCAAGCACCTGGTCAGCATGACCGTCGGGTATTTCATCGAGGCGCGGCAGACCGAGGCGGTCACTTGGTTCCTGTCCAAGCCGGGCTATGTGTGGGCGTATCCGCGCCCCGACCACATTTGCCTGGGCGGCGGGTCGAGCGATCCGCACCTGGACATGTGGGCCGAGGTCGAGCGCATCCGCCGTACGCATTATCCGGCCGCGACCGTGCGACGGAAGTGGGCCGCGCCGATTCCGTTCATCCGCGATCCGGCGTTCTTCCGCGGGCCGACGACCGGGACGAATTTTGCGGTGATCGGCGACGCCGCCGGGCATGTGGATGCGCTGACCGGCGAAGGCATTTTGTACGCGCTGTGGGGCGGCGCGCTGCTGGCGCAGGCCTTGCTGGCGGGCGACCATCGCCATTACGAAGTCGCCTGGCACGACGCCTACGGGCGCGAACTGGAAAAAACAAGCGATCTGTCGGCGCGCTTTTACGATCCGCGCACGATGGAGCGCGTGTTCGGCGTCGCGGCGCGCAGCGCCACCTTGCGGCGCTATTTGATGGACATCATGACCGATCAGCCGAGCTACCTGGAAACCGGGCGCATGTTCATGCGGCGCCTGCCGATGATCGGCCTCGATTTGTTGCGGAGTCTGTGGTGAATACACCGTTGCCGGCCAAAGCGCAGTTGTGGGCGTGGGGCATCGTTTCGTGGCTGCTGGGCGCGAGCTTCACGTTCTATGTAACCTTCGTGCAATACGCGCTGCTCGGACGCGCAACGACCGAGCTGCAACTGCGCGAGGAGGATCTGACGATCGGCTTCGGTCTGCTGGCGCTGCTGGGCGTCGCCGGCTCGCTGCTGGCCGGGTATTGGATCGACCGCCGGCGCGCGCGACCCGGTCAACTGGTGCGGGCCACGGCCTACCTGTCGGGCGCGCTCGCGCTGTGCGCGGTGCTGGCGATGCAGGCGCCGGGGCGCTGGACGCTGACGGCCGTGTTCGCGCCGATGGGCCTGGCGTTGGGTCTGTTGATCGTCGTGTTGCTGTTCCTCTTTTTATCGCTGCTGCCCTTCCGCGTGCGCGGCATCTACGCCGGTTTCACCGCCGCGGTGGTTTATCTGATGGCGAACATCCTGGCGCTGTTCACCGCGACGCCGGATACGATCGGCCTGTTTGATCTGGGGCTGATGCTGGGCAACGTCGCGCTGGCCTTGGTTTTCTACGACATTCTCACCTCCGTGCCGGCCGAAACACCGGGCGTCGAGCGGTCGCTTAAAACCATGCCGTTGCGGCTGTTGCCGCTGGCGGCGGTCGTGCTGATCGACACCGCGCTGTTCGTGCAGGTGTCGCGGGCGCCGGGACAGTGGCCGGTGTACGCGACCGCGCGCGATTGGC
>DAINPV010000059.1:0-15626 GCA_036743315.1 bacterium
TGTCGGGCATTCCACCGATGCCGTTCATCACCTTCGCGGCGGATGACCTCGGTGTAGAAACGCACGCGCCGCTGCTTGTATTTCTTCTCCTCGTCGGCCGGGAAGGTGATGAACGGCATCGGTGGAATGCCCGACAACTCGGCCGGCACGCCGCTGCGCGCAATGATCTCCTCGACGTCGGCCAGCCATGCCTCGCCGCGTTCCCAGATGTTTTCCAGCGCCCGCTCGCGTTCGAGAATCTCGATCGTCTTGAGCGCCGCGGCCATCTCCAGCGAGTTGGGGAAGAAGGTGCTGGAGATGAACACCTTGCCGTCGACCACGTCCATGAACTCGTGTTTGCCGACCACGGCGCTGATCGGATACCCGTTGGCCATCGCCTTGCCGATCGTCGCCAGATCCGGCGTCACGCCGTAGCGCGCCATCGCGCCGCCCAGCGCCACGCGGAAGCCGCTGCGGATTTCGTCGAACACCAGCACCGCGCCCAACTGCGTCGCGCGCTCGCGCACGCCGGCCAGAAATCCCGGCGCCGGCGCCATCACCGGATGCCCCAGCGGATGCCCCACCGGGGTGACGATGATCGCCGCGATGTCGTCTTTGTATTGCGCAATCAACGCGTCCAGGCTGTCCAGATCGTTGTAGTGCCACTCGTGCGTATCTTCCCACAACTTGGCCGGCACGCCGCCTTTGACTTCGACGCACCAATCGTGCCAGCCGTGATAACCGCAGCGCAAGATCTTCAACTTGCCGGTATAGCCGCGCGCGATGCGAATCGCCGAGGTCGTCGCATCCGAGCCCGTTTTGACCATCACCACTTTTTCCGCGCAGGGAATCAGCTCGCACAATTTCGCCGCCAGCTCGTTCTGCAGCGGCTGAGCGAGGTTCATGCAAAAGCCCTTTTCCATCTGTGCGATCACCGCGTCGTCGATTTCCTTCTCGCGATGGCCCAGAATGATCGGCCCGTAGGCGGCGAGCATGTCGACGTACTCGTTGCCGTCCACGTCCCAGATCCGGCCGCCGGCGGCGCGGTCGAGGAAAATCGGGTATTCGCCGGGCACGAAGTTGTACGGCCGGCGGATGCCCAGAATACCGCCGGGAACCAGTCGGCGCGCCTGGGCGTACATTTCTTCGCTGCGGGTCAAGATCAGCTTGTCCATGGGTGAGCCTCCGCTGGATGCGACGCGGGTCGCGTCAATCCTTGATTTTCAGTTTCAACGCGCCGGGGCAGACGATGAAGGTCGCCGGCAGCTTGCCGGGCTGTTCGCCGTCGACGTCCAGCAGCACGCGTTCGTCCGACAGCGCCGTCACCTTCTTGGCGCGGTATTGTTCCACTTTTTCGCAGGCGAAATGTCCGGCGGTATAGATCTTGGGCATCTGGCGCAAGGTATCGACCTTGGTCAGGTCGCCGATGACGATGACGTCGAACAGACCGTCGCTTAGATTCGCGTGCGGCGCAATGTGCATGCCGCCGCCGAAGAACTGCCCGTTGGCCACGGCCACCGCGAAAATTTTCCGCTCGCCCAGATCGCGCTCGTCGTCGAGGATCAACCGCACGCGCTTGTTTTTATACGTCGCCACCGCCGTCAGGCTGGCCCAGGCGAAACTGACGAAACCGCCCAGCGCCTTGGAGGTGTTGTTCACGCGCTCGTCGACCTCGCCGCCGATGCCCAACGAGGTGATGTTGCCGAAAAAGCGCACGACCCGGCGGCCTTGGTGATCGGTCATCTCCATGCGACCCACGTCGATCCGCGTTGTTTTTTCGCCCGGCAGCCAGTCCGCCGCCTCGCGAAAGTTTTTGGGGATCAGCGCCGTCTTGCGGAAATCGCCGCCGGTGCCCATGCAGATCAGCCCGTAAGCGAGATCCGGATTGACCGGCGTGCCGTCATCGTTCATCAAGCCGTTGATGATTTCGTTGTTCGTGCCGTCGCCGCCGACGCAGATCAGCAGTTCGTATCCCTGCTCCGCACCTTTGCGCGCCAGTTCCATGCCGTGGCCCATGCGCTCGGTCCACCACGTGTCGAAGGAGCCGATTTTGCGTTTGATCGCGCTTTCGATGACCGGCCAGATTTTCCGCGTGTTGCCGTTCGCGCTGTTGGGATTGACGATGATCAACGTTTTGCCCATGAACTTTCCTCTAGAACATCAGAGCGGTTAAGAAGTAATTGGCCACCATCACCGTCACCGAACTCAAAACCACGCTTTGCGTCGTCGCCTTACCCACGCCTTCCGCGCCGCGCGTGGTGTAGTAGCCCTGATAGCAACCAATAACCGCCATGATCAGCCCGAAAACGGCGGCCTTGAGAATGCCGATGTAAAAATCGTCGAAATCCACGTAGTAAATCACTTCGTCGATGAACTCTGTGCTGGGCACGTTCAGCAGCTTGGTCGTCACGCCCCACGAACCCAGGGCGCCGATCGCTTCGAAGACCGTGGTCAGCATCGGCATCATGATCACCGAGGCGACCACCCGCGGCACGATCAAATAATGAACCGGATTGACCGCCAGCACTTCCAGCGCGTCGATCTGCTCGGTCACGCGCATCGTGCCGATCTCCGCGGCCATGCTCGACCCCACGCGCCCGATGACCATCAACGCGGTAAGCACCGGCCCCAACTCGCGCGTCAGCGCCAGCATGACCGTCGGCCCGACCATCGAGTTGGCTTCGAACAGGCTGAACGCATAGGAGCTTTGCAGCGAAAAAACCGCGCCGGTGAAAAAACCGGTCAGCAGCACGATGAACGCCGATTCCACGCCGACGAAATTGAATTGATATAGCAACAAACGCAAGCGGTACGGACGGCGCGGCAGCCAGACGAACATCCGCCCCATGATGGTCATCACCCGCCCGACTTCCTCGGTGAAGCCCAGCAGACTGTTGCCGATGCGCTCGAAGGGGCGAAGCAGCACGCTAATCCCCCTTCTTCCTATAGATGCGGCTGACGCGACGGTTGATGTTGCAGAAAATCTCGTACGAGATCGTGCCGCAGATTTCCGCAACCTCCTCGGCGGTGATGCGCTCGTCGCCCTGCTCGCCGATGAACACCACCTCGTCGCCGATCGCGGCGCCCGGAATGTCGGTGACGTCGAGCATCGTCATGTCCATGCACACCACGCCGACGATCGGCGCGCGTTTACCGTGCACCAGCGCGTGGCCGCGATTGCTCAGTCGCCGGTTCAGCCCGTCGGCATAACCCACCGGCAAGGTGGCGATGACGCTCTCGCGTTGTGTGACAAAGGTGCCGCCGTAGCTGACCGGCGTGCCCGCCGGCACCCGCTTGAGGTGGAAAATTTCCGTCGTGAAGCGGAACACCGGCTTGAGGTTGAGTATGTTTTCGAAGCCCGGCCCCGGGTACGAGCCATACAGCAGAATGCCAGGGCGCACCAGGTTGAACGGCGGTTTGGGCGCGCCCAGCACGGCTGAGGAATTGGCCAGATGCTTGATCGGCGGATCGATTCCCAGCGCGTTCAGATCGTCCAGCAGCGCGCGGAAGCTGGCCAACTGATCCCAATAGTCACTGCCCAGATCGGGGCTGACCGTGGCGAAGTGGCTGATCAATCCCTGGATGTTCAGCGTCTCTTCACGCGCCAGCCGCGCGATCGCCGCGGCCGCTTCCTTCACCGGCAGGCCGATGCGGGTCATGCCCGTGTCGATCTTCACGTGCACGTTGAAGGTCAGCTTCAATTCCGCGGCTTCGCGCGCGAGATCCAACCCGTTTTCCAGGCTGATGATCACCGGCGTCAGGCCGTATTTGTAGGCCTTGAGCGCCTCGCCGTGGTAGATGCCGCCCAGAATGTAGATCGGCCGCGTGATGCCGCCCTCGCGCAGTAAAATGCCTTCCTCGGCGAAGGCGACGCCAAAACTATCGGCGCCCAGTCGTTCCAGGTTGGTCGCTACCGGCACGCCGCCGTGCCCGTAGGCGTCGGCCTTGACCACGGCCATGATGCCGATGTCCGCGCCCAGGCGTCGGCGCAGGGTTAGGAAATTGTGCTCGAGCGCATCCAGATCGATCCAGGCGAATGTCGGTCGGTTGGTATACATCGCTGCGATTTATAACCTATTTATGCGGTGTTGTAACCCGGGCTTTAGCCCGCTGAAAGAATCGTACTTTCTGCGACCGCGCACGGTCGAAAAAGTTGCGCCTATTCGCGTTCCTCGCCGATTTGCTTGATCATCGCGGCCAGGCGGCGATGTTCGTCGCAGCCAAGCACGCTCAGATCGCCCTTGCCCGGCGGCGGGAAACGAAACGCGGCCGTCTCGATCCGCTTGCGCATTTCATTCAACCGCAACGGCGGCAGCGCGCCCGAACGATGCGCGTCGTACAGCGCGCGCACCGCCGCTTCCTGCCGCTCCCACTGGCGGCAGACCAGCAGCAGATCGCAGCCGGCCCGCGCGGCCAGCAGCGCCGCCTCGCCCGGCGCGTAATGCGCCGCCACGGCCTTCATCTCCAGATCGTCGCTGACAATCATCCCGTTGAAACGCAGTTGCCTGCGCAGCAGCGTCAGCACGCGCGGCGACAGCGTGGCCGGCAACGCCTCGTCCGCATAGGTCAGCACGATGTGCGCGGTCATCACCGCCGCCACGTCCGCGGCCGCCGCCGCGGCAAACGGCGGCAGATCGACCGCCCGCCACTGAGCTTCATCGATTTCAATCACGGGCAGTTCGTGATGACTGTCCTTGTCGGTGTTGCCGTGCCCGGGGAAATGTTTGGCGCAGGCGAGCACGCCGCCGCTCTGCAATCCCTTGATTAACGCCGCGCCCATCCGTGCCACCAGTTGCGGATCGCGGCCGAAACTGCGATCGCCGATCACCGGATTGTCCGGATTGGCGTCGACGTCGACCACCGGCGCGAAATTCAAGTCGAAGCCCAGGGCGCGCATTTCCGCGGCCAGCGCCGTGCCCAGCCAAAAAGCCAGTTCCTCGTCGCCGGTTTGTCCCAGCACGCGCATTTTGGGCCAGACGGTGCACGGCGGGCCCAGGCGCGTCACCCGGCCGCCTTCCTGGTCGACCGCAAAGAGCAAACGGCGGTCGGGCGCCAGCGCACGGATCTCGGCGATCAATTCGCCGACCTGCGCCGGTTCCTGGATGTTGCGCGTAAAAAGGATGAAGCCGCCGACGCCCAGCGCCAGCGCCTCGCGCACGTGATCGTTGACCACGGCGCCGTCGAAGCCGACCATGAGCACCCGGCCGGCGTCCTGCACCCGCATGCCCGCCTCCGTACGGTGAATCGATACGTTCAGGTGTCGCCTAAAGCCCTTTGACAGTCAAGGGGCGCGCGGCTACGATCCGCGCCATGGAACGATGGAACATCATCATTGTCGGCGGCGGAGCGGCCGGCCTAGTGGCGGCGGGTGCGGCCGGCGAAGCCGGCGCGACGGTGCTCGTCTGCGAAAAGATGGGCAAAGCCGCGCGCAAGGTCGGCATCTCCGGCAAGGGGCGCGGCAACGTGACCAACGACAAACCGCCCGAGTTGTTCGCCGACGGTTATCGCCACGGCGGCGACTTTCTACGCTCGGCCTTCGCCCGCTTCTTTGTCGCCGACACCATCGCCTTGCTGGAAAAACGCGGCGTACCCTGTGTGACCGAACGCGGCGGGCGCGTGTTTCCGGCCTCGGGCAAGGCGCCGGACGTGGTCAAGGCGCTGTATCGCTACGCCCGCGCGCACGGGGCCGCCGTGCGCACCGATGCGCCCATCGCCGAGATCGTCCACGAAGATGATGGTTTTTTCCTGCGCCTCGGCGAGCAACGGCTCGGCGCGGACCGCGTCATTCTGGCCACCGGCGGCATGAGTTATCCGGCCACCGGCTCGACCGGCGACGGGTATCGCTTTGCGGCAGCATTGGGACACACCATCGTCGAGCCGCGCCCCGCGTTGACGCCGCTGAAATTGACCGGTCTGCCGCCGGAACTGCACATCCATTTGAAGAATGTGGGCGTCGCGCTGCTGGACGATAAAACGCCCATCGCCGCCGGCTTCGGCGAAGCGCAGCTGGAAAACGGCGAAGCGGGCGGTCCCGTGCCGCTCAACCTCGCGCGCGACGTCGCCGGATGCAAAAAGCCCCTGTTGGCGCTCGATCTGAAGCCGGCGCTCGACGAGGCCAAACTCGACGCTCGTTTGCGCCGCGACCTGGAAGCCGACGGCAAGGCCCCGCTGGCCGACGTGCTACGCGGTTTGTTGCCGCAGGCGCTGCTGCCGCTGATCGTCGAGCGCGCGGAACTTCATCCCGAGCAACGCTGCGCGGAGATCAGCAAGAAGACGCGCACCCGCTTGTTGCACACGCTCAAGCATCTGACGTTTCCCGTTGCCGGCATCGGCGATTGGCGACAGGCGCTGGTTACCGCCGGCGGCGTGCTGCTGGACGAAGTCGATCCGCGCACGATGGAAAGCCGGCTCGTGCCCGGGCTGTTTTTCGCCGGCGAGGTGCTCGACATCGACGGCGTGAGCGGCGGATACAATTTGCAGGCCGCCTTCTCCACCGGTTACCTGGCCGGGCGGGCGGCGGCACAGGCGTTGTCGTGAGCAAGACCTGCATTAAAAGCCTGACGCTCAAGCAATTGGCTGGCGAACTGCAAGCGCTCGGCGAAAAGCCCTACCGCGCCAAGCAGATCTTCCCCTGGCTTTACCGTCGCGACGTCGCCTCGTTCCATGAAATGACTGACATCAGCCAGGCGTTGCGCGAAACGCTGGACAAGCATTTCTCCTTGCTGCGCCTGGCGGTCGCCGAAACGCTGACCAGCGAGGACGGCACGCGCAAACTGGCGTTGCGCACCGCCGACGGCCACCTGATCGAAAGCGTGCTCATCCCCGAACCGCGCCGGCTGACGGTCTGTCTGAGCACGCAGATCGGCTGCCGTTTCGGGTGCCGTTTCTGCCGCACGGGCACGATGGGCCTGATCCGCAACCTGACCACCGGCGAGATCGTCGAGCAATTTCAGGCCGTGCAGCGTCTCGCCGGCGAGCGGCGCATCAGCAACCTGGTGTTGATGGGCATGGGCGAACCGCTGGACAACTACGACAATGTCATGGGCGCGATCTCGATTTGGCGCGACGACTACGGCCCCAACCTCAGCCCGCGCAAGGTCACGCTCTCGACCGTGGGCCTCGTGCCGCAACTGGATCGCCTGGGACAGGAGATCGAAATCAGTCTGGCGATCAGCCTGCACGCGGCGGACGACGAAACGCGCAATCAACTGGTGCCGATCAACCGCAAGTATCCGCTCCAAGAATTGCTGGACGCCTGCCGCCGCTACCCGCTGTCGCCGCGCCGGCGCATCACCTTCGAGTACGCCCTGGTCAAGGGCGTCAACGACAGCGAAGCCGACGCGCTCAAGCTGGTCAACCTGGTCAAACCGCTGCGGCCCAAGATCAACCTCATCGCGTGCAATCCCTTCGCCGGTTCGGGGTACGAACCACCCGACGACGCGACGGTCGATCATTTCCTGCAGATTCTCCTCGACCACAACCTGACCGCAATCGTGCGCAAGCCGCGCGGCCGCGACATCCTCGCCGCCTGCGGGCAACTGGCCGTCAAGCGCGACTAATTTCTACGCTGGCTGAATTTTTTCTGGTCCGGATAGGCGATGCGGTTGTGGCGCATGCCGATGATCACCTCGGTCAGCGCCTGCGAAATACGCGGCAGATCGCCGATGCGCAACGGGCATTCGTTCAGTTCGCCTTCGTCGACCAGGCGTTGGATCATCTCGTCGATCATCGCGCGCACCTTGGACTCGTCGCGATCGGTAATCGTTCGGCTGCGCGCCTCGACCACGTCACAAATCATCAAAATGGCCGTTTCGCGGGTCTGCGGTTTCGGTCCCGGATAGCGGTAGTCGGCTTCGACGACCGGCTCCCCGCCGGCGGCCGCCGCCTTTTGCGCACGATCGAGGAAATAGGCGATCGTCCGTGTGCCGTGATGCTGCTCGATGAAATCGACGATCCGCTGCGGCAGTTTGTTTTCGCGCGCCAGCTTTGCTCCCTCGATCACGTGCGCTTTGATAATCTGTGCCGAATCGCGGGGCGATTTTTCCCGGTCGTGCGGATTGTCGCCCAGTTGATTTTCGACGAAATAGCGCGGATTGATGCTCTTGCCCAGATCGTGATACAGCGCGCCCACGCGCACCAGCAGCGCATTGGCGCTGATCGCCTCGGCCGCCGCCTCGGCCAGCGAGCTGATCGCGATCGAGTGATGGAAGGTGCCCGACGCGTAATGCGAGATGCGCCGCAACAGCGGATTCTCGTAGTTGGCCAGTTCCAGCAGCGAGATGTCGGTCATGTAGCCCATCACGTTTTCAAAAAGCGGCGCCAGACCCAGCACCAGCACGCCTGCCAGCACGCCGCCGATGAACCCGGCGAGCGGCGTGAAAATGAAGTCGGCGTTCGTTTCCTGCGGCACCAGCATCATCAACACGTACGCCGAGGTCATCGCGACCAGTCCGACGATCAAACCGCCGCGTAATACCTGCGAGCGTCGTTTGACATCACGCATCACGTGCGCCCCGACCAGCGAAATGACGAACGCGAGCGCGAAATAATGCAGAGGCGCCTGAATGGCCAGCGCGGCAAAAGCGGCGACGACCACCGCGAAGATCGCCGCGATCTCGAAGCGCAGCAAAAAGCGCACCAGCATCGTCGGCGTGGCCAGCGGGAACAGGAAGACCAGCAGGTACGTCGGCATCGTCGGGAACTGCGCGGTAAGTTTGTCGCCGAACCAGCCGGTCAACCGCAGACCCAGCAACGTGCACACCAGCAGGATGCCCAGCATAAAGGTGTCGCGTTCGGAAATGACGAACCGACGCATGTTCGCGTCGGTGATCCGGAAGGAAAGCGTCAGCGTCAGCAGCGACAGGAGCATCAGCCCGAACATGGTTTTAATCCAGCCCTTGGGCGCCGATTGCTGTCGCAGGTAATCGAGCACGACCTTCTGTTGCTGCTCGACCGCCTGCCCGTCGCCGATGATGAGCTGGTTCTTCTTAAATGTGTAAGCGACCGGCAGCACCGCTTCGACCGCCCGCCGGCGCGCCTCTTCGGTGGCTTTGTTGTCGCGGACCAGATTCGGCTTGATCTGGTTGACGGCGATCTTGGCCAGTAATTCCTTCATGGCCTTGGTTTGCGCTTGCCACTGCTTTTCGGCGAGCTCCAGCACGATCAACTCAGCTTGTTTGGGGTTGATTACCCGCGCCATGTCCTTAAGCGTCTGCTCCGACGATTGTCCCCGCTCCCGAATGCGGATGGCCGTCGGACCGTCCTTTTCCGGATTGATCAGAATGGCGCTGATTTCATCGAAATCGAAGGTAATGTAATGGCTGTAGACTTTGCTCAGCGCCGCGTTGATCCGCTCGGCCAGCACGGGCGCAAACCGTGCCGCGATAAGCAGGTCGTATTCATCGTCGCTCAACTCGGTGGCCATCTGCTTCTGAAATTCGCCGCGCGCGTCGACCAGTTGGATCTTCAATTCCCGGTCCAACTCCGCCTGCCGTTGCGCTTTTTTCTTGCTGGCCAGATTGAGTCGTTCGACCTCCGCCAGAGGCATAAATAGCTTGTGCATCGTCTTGAACGCGCTTTGCACCCGCTCCTGAGACGAGCCCCGCGCCGACGTATCGTATTCATAAATCGGCTCCAGCCGGGTCAGCGCCTTGGTGCGGGCTTCCTCGGTCGCCAGCGGATCGGCCACCGAAATATCGAAGGGGGCGCGGATATTGCCGATCACGAAATCGCCCAAGCGGTAGCGCGGAGTGCGGCCAATCAGGCTGGGCGAAAGAATGACGGAGATGATCGCCGAAAGCAGAACGATCAACAGCAGATGGCGGGCGCGAAAACGGGCGACGATCGACTTGGCCGCCACCAGGCGCGGTATGGATTTACCGGTCGTCGCGTCGTTGCGGTCTTCGCTCAAAATATCTCCCTTTTTGCCCGAATGTCCGCCGCTCGCCGCCCCATCGCCGCCGACCGTCGTCCCGGCGATCGTCTCTCCGGTTAACAGACGGTAACGATTGAACATATCAATTTCATTGGTAGCAGGCATAGGGCCGCAAAACAAGGGGTTGGTCAATTGACAGTAACCATGCGCAAATGGTAGTGCTATTTCGATCCGAAAACACAAAGCGGGATGTCCATGCATACGATTGCGATTGCTAACCAAAAAGGCGGCGTCGGGAAAACCACGGTTGCGGTCAACCTGGGCGCCGGATTGGCGCGGTTGGGACGTAAAGTGCTCCTGGTCGACCTGGACGCGCAATGCAACGCCACGCAAATTCTGCATCGCTCCCTGGAGGAAGACGAGCGCGGCGTCTGCGAGGTTCTGCTCGACGAAGGCGATTTGCAGTCGATCGTGGTTCCCGCCAAGCAGGAAAACCTGTTCATCGCCCCGGCCGGCGAATCGCTGGCCAACGCCGACCTCAACCTGGCCGCGACAATGGGCCGCGAAATGTTCCTGCGCAACCTGATCCGCGGGATGAAAAAGCACAAGTACGATTACGTGCTGATCGACACCGGTCCGTACCTCGGCCTGCTGACGGTCAATGCGTTGGTCGCCGCCGATTATGTGCTGGTGCCCGTCTCCTGCGAGTACCTGCCGTTGGTCGGTTTGAAGTTCCTGTTGCAGACAGTCGAGAAAATCCAAGAGAAATTGCATGATGACTTGAAAATTCTCGGTTATATTATCACTATGTACGATCGGCGCGAGTCGATCACCTTCAAGGTGGAAAACACGCTGCTGGAAAAATTCGGCTCGGCCGTGTTCAAGACGCGCATCCGCGTCAACACCAAGCACAAGGGGGCGCCCAGTCGCTCCCAGACGATATTCGATTACGAAGACAGTGCCCAAGGAAAAGGCACACAGGATTTCGACGAGTTGACGGCCGAAGTCATCGCCCGCATCGAAGGAGGAAACTGATGGCCAATCAGAAAAATGGATTCGACACCATTTTCGAATCGACCGCCGGCAAGAAAACCAAAAAGAGCGCTCCGGTGAAAAAGGTTGAGAAAAAGCCGGCCGCGTCACCCGCGCCCAAGACGGTCGAGGCTCCAGTGGCCAACGGCAGCATCGAATGCGCTCCGGCCGACATCCTCAAGACCGCGTGGAAAACCCACGAAAACGAAATTCTCTACCGCAAGAGCAAGGAAGATCGCGTGCTCGTTTTCTCGACCAGCGTGTTGGTCGCCTTGGTGCTGGGCGCGGCGTTGGTGTTGGGGCAGGCGCTCGAATGGCACTGGATCAGTCGTTTCATCTTCCGCCTCTTCTTCTGCGGCGCGGCCTTCGGCGCGGCCCTGGCGGGCAACGCTTTGGTGGAGTTGAATCGTCGGCGCATGCAGGACCTGCTGGCGATGACGATAAAAATTCAGGAATCGCTCGGTTTGTACGAGGAAGGCCGCATCCCCGGCGCGGACGGCGCTTACTTCCCGAACACCTACAAATTCGTCGGCAGCATGAATGACGACGAAACCAATTACACACAAATGATCCTCAAGGTCGCCGGCGCCGCGGCGATTTTCGTCATTTTGTTGCTGGCGTAATTTAATAAGGATTCGATACGGTCGATGGCCAAAATTCTGATCGCTCAATACCATACCGAGGTGCGGGGGCTGATGACGCTCCTGCTCCGTCAGCAAGGGTATGAAGTCGCCGCCACGACCGACCTGGACGAAATCAAACGCAAAACCCGCCAACACGAAATCGACCTGTTGATTCTGGACATCATGACCCCCGGCGTGGACATCGACATCCCTACCGCCGCTTTTCGCCAGACGACCGGCCAGCGCGCCCATTCGTTTCCCATCCTGCTGACCGACGTCAACGGCCTGCTCGAAACGCTGGAACCCGGCAGCTTGCGCGGCGCCGACGGTCTGTTCGCCCCGCGTACCGGCCGCAGCGAAAGCTTTCTCAAGGAAGTGACCAAGCTGCTCACGCCCCCGGGCCGACACCCGCACGTGCATTCCTGGCGCCTGGATAAACAGGAACTGCCGTCCTTCCTGTTCGCCTGTTTTCTGTTCGGCATTTCCGGCTATCTGACCCTGCGCGACCAACACGTGCATAAAAGCCTGCATTTCGTCGACGGCTGGATCCGCTCCGCCTCGTCGAGCCTGGAGAACGACTGGCTGGGCAAGATGCTGCTCGCGCGCCACATGGTCACGCCCGAAGCGCTCAACGAGGTCGAGCGCGCCCTGTCCAGTTCGCAGCGTAAAATCGGCGAGGAGTTCATCGCCCACGGCTACCTGACCGAGCACAAGCTGCAGGAAGCGCTCAACCAGCAATACGCTTCAATCGTCATGTCGGTTTTTGAATGGGACCAGACTGAAATCACGCTCGACGAGGGTAGTCCCAATCCGGCGCCGCATCTGGTCATCCATCCGTTCCGGCTGGTACTCAGCGGCCTGAACGTCGGTTTCACCGACGAGGAAATCGACGAACTGCTGCCCGATCTTACCTTCTTCCTCTCGCCGACGGTCTGGACGGCCTTCCGTTTCACCGATGTGCACCTGAGCCCCGAGGAAAAGCAACTGCTGCTGCTCATCGACGGGCAGCGCGACGTCGAAATGCTCATCGCCGAATCGCCCTTCACGCCCGAAGCGACGAAAAAATTTTTGCTGACGTTGTTCATCATGCGCGCGGTCATTTCCTCGCCGCAGCCCGAAAGCATTCCCATCACCTTCAGCCGGCAGATCGAAAGCGACAACATGGCGCTGATCGAGGACGAATTTTTCTCCGCCGAAGACGAGGTGATGACCTTCGACGATTTAAAACATTTCGCCGACGAAATCGATCCGACAAAAAAGCTGACCTGGCGCGAGCGCTTCGAACTGCTCGAACACTTGGCCGCCGCGCGCTATCTGGTCGCGGTCATCGCCATTCTGCTGGGCTTCGGCATCATCTTCGCCGTGCTGCTCAGCCGCGACATGACCCTTGAATACGGCCGCCGACAGCACGAAATGGAAACCACGCGCACCGAGATGGTCTTCATCCGCAAGCCGCATTTCGAAAAAGCCGAAAAGCTGCTGACCGAAGCGCTGATCATTCTCCAGACGGAGCGCTGGCGCGGGCTGGATGAGGTGCGTTCGCTGATCGGCGCGTCGCTGGACATCGATCCGGATTACAACGAAGCGATCAACTTCCGCACCTCGCTGGAACTGACGATCAACGCCAACGAACTGCTGCGCCAGCAGAATTATCAGACGGCTTATGACATTCTCGGCCAGGCCATCACGCTCTTCCCGGAAAACCTGCTGGCCGACGAGTTGATGGAAAAGATCCCCGCTTCGATCAAGCGCCGCGCTCCGCAGGCGCCTTGATATGGATCGCTCCGCCGCCGCTTTTCTGTCCTTGTTCCGCACGCGTTTGTTTTGGGTTCCCGCCGTTCTTTACCTGATTGTCGGCGCAATCCTGGCCGGACTGCCGTTGACCGATTACCTCGGCCTCGAATTTTCACTGGTGATCGGCATCTTCGCCGGCCTGCTGGGCGGACCGTTGGCGGTGCGCGTTTATCAGCGCCGCCTCGCCCAGGCGCCGCCGGCCGAGCGCATCGCCGCGGCGGTCGAACACGGCGCCATTCACTTCTGGCTGGAAGCCTGGTTGTTGCACACCGTGGCGATTCTCTTCTCGTTGGCGGGTTTGATCGTGGCCGCGCTACTCACCCCACCGTGCGCGCCGTTGGCCGGCGCCGGTTTTTTCATCCTGCTGCCTTGGGTCAGCGCCGCCTACAGCGCCGCCTGGGGTTTGGCCTTCGCCGGTGTTTTGCAGCGCCCGCGACCGGCGCAGGTGTTGGTGATCCTCTTCGCGTTGTCGACATTGGCCTTGTCGGGCCTGCAGTTCGTCGCCCAGCCGACGGTCTGGTTCTACAACCCCTTCTTCGGCCACTTCCCCGGCCCGATTTACGACGCAGCCGCGCAGCCGACCCTCGCCCTGCTGGCCTACCGCGTGGGCAACCTCGCCGCCGCACTGTTGATCGTCTTTCTGCTTTCGGCTTTTTGGGGTTGGCGTTTGCGGCGTAGCGGCCGACCAATCCAGCCGCGCCTGATGACCGTGGCGATGGTCGTGTTTCTGCTGGCCACGATCATCGGCATCGACCGCGGCCGCTTCGCGCTGGGCTTCGACATGGACGAGGCGCACCTGCTGAAAAAGCTCGACGGCTACGTGCGCACCGAACATTTCGATATCCACTACCCGCGCCGCGACGATATCGAGCGCCAGATCGAGATGATCGCGCTGGACCACGAATTTCGCTTCGACCAGATCGAGCGCGAATTCGGCATCGAGTACCCGCACCGCATCACCAGCTTCATTTACGCCGACGAGGAAATGAAGAAAAAGCTGATCGGCGCGGGCGGCACCGAATACGCCGACTGCGCCAAGCACTACATGCACCTGAATTTCGAACGCCTGCCGATCGAAATCCTGCACCACGAGATGATCCACGTCATGCTCAGCGACCACGGCCTGCCGGTGTTCGGCTTTTCCGCCAAGGTGGTCATCACCGAGGGCATGGCCGTGGCCGTGGGCGGTCCGTTGCACTGGGATATGGATCTGGACGTCTGGGCGGCGGGGATGAAAGCCATCGACCGCCTGCCGCGCATCAAAAAAATCATGGGGCTGCAATTCTGGCGCGAATCCGGCGGGCGCGCCTACACCGCCGCCGGCAGCTTCATTCGCTTCCTCATGCGCCAGCCCAGTGGCACCGCGCGGCTGCTGGCCGCCTACGCCAAGGGCGATCTGGCCAAACAGTTCGGCCGGCCGCTTGCCGAGTTGGAAAAGGAATGGCGCGACTACCTGACCACCATCGAAGCGCGCCTGACCGAGCAGCAAATCGAACGCGCGCGCTACCGCTTCGGCTTCCAGTCGATCTTCGAAATGCGCTGCCCGCGCGAGGTCGGCCGCTTGCTGAACCTGGCCGACGAACGCACGCGCAAGCGTTATTACCTGCAGGCCGACAGCCTCTTCGAACGCGCCGCCGAACTCGACCGCGACAACGTGCGCCTCGCCCGCAACCGGCTGGAGCCGTTGCTGCTTGCCGGCCGCCACGAATCGGCCGCGCAGATGGCCGAGTTGATCGCCAAAGCGCAGGGCACGCCCGACAATCCGGCCCTCGATCGTCGCGGCAACATCGTCGGCAGTCAGGTGATCGCCCAGCGCGCGCAAAGCATCCTTGCCGCCCTCGCCTGGGCGCGCGGCGACGACGAAACCGCCGCGGCGAGCTATCGCGCCATCCGCGACGGCGAGCTGTCCAATCCGCTTACCCGCGAAGCCGCCTGCGCGCTCTATGCGATGGAGCGCCCGGAACTGGCGCCCGCCGTGCGCTCGCTGCTGACCGACTTCCGCAATCCGCGCGCCGGCGAGTGGGCGCTGGCCGAAGGGCTGCGCGCGCACCCGGACGATCCGGTTTTGCTGTACCTGACCGCGCGGGTGATGTTCGGCGACCAAGCGTACGCGTCGGCGATCGCTACGATGCAACGCGCGCTTGCGCTCGGCTTGCCGCATGAGCGCATCACGATTAAAGCGTGGGAGACGCTCGGCTGCGCCGCCTTCATGGTCGGCGACCTGGCATTGGCGCGCGACGCTTACGAGCACGCGCGCGAACTGCTGCTTCCGTTCGGCGAACAGGCTGAGGTGGAAGACTGGTTGGCGCGCATCGAAGCCTGGC
>DAINPV010000060.1:0-15381 GCA_036743315.1 bacterium
CCGGGCTCATTCATCCACGGGTAAACCCGTGGTCTTCTGTCTACGACCGAATAAAACATGCGGAATCAAAGGCACTTAGTAATTTTTCATACGTTACCTTTGGTCAAAAAAGCATTTTTTTCTTGACTTTGTCCACATTTTTACGATAGAAAAGCTAATATAAATAAGCGGTTAGAAGGTCCTACTCATAAACGGCACGATCTTTGGCAGTCTAAGTTATCGGAAAATATGATGTTTTTCCTGAGTTAGCGTTCCGGTAGCAAAGTGTTAGTAAACCCTTGACTTCCAGGTTCAGGGGCGTTATAGGAAGCAATAGCTTTTTACCATCGAAGGAAAAATCCATCCGAGCCGGGGCGAGAGCTCTATGCAACGGATATTTCTAAACTGTCGGCTCTTTGAAAAATCATACCGAAAGGAGGCTTTCGAGTAGAACGTTTTCTGAAGAAGTCGCAATGCTCCTTCATGAAAAATCATCTGAGAGTCGAACAGGTTGGAAGGAGAACCGGTTTACCAGGTTTGCCAGCAAACAATTGAAGAATCAGAAATCAGATAACCCTAAGGAGGATTTCACATGAAACGTAACCTTATGATCCTCGCGCTCGTTGTGGCGATGATGGCGATTTCGGCTCCGCTGTTCGCCGCCGACGAAGCGGTGAAGGTCGGCGTCGGCTCGTTGAAGATCGGCGGCGTTTTCCAGGCCGGCTTCAACTATTACGTCGGCGACGAGACCCTGGTTCAGAACGCGGACGGCTCCTATAGCGCCGCGGACCGCCCGGAAGACATGGAATTCATCGTGAAACGCGCCCGCTTGTTGTTCATGGGCGACGTGATCGAAGACCGCATCACCTACTTGGCTCAGTTGGAATTCGCGCAGGACAGCGCCGTGGGCATGGGCGACATCCTGTTGGACATGAAGATGGGCTTCCACTACATTCCGTACACCGGCATTTACGTCGGCCGTTTCCTGCCCAACTTCACGATCTTCGGCCCCAAGAGCACCGCTAAGTTGATGCTCATTGACTATCCGTTGGTCAACGCGATCGCTCCGGCCGCCCGCCAGACCGGTTTGGACTTCGGCGTGGTGACTCCGTACTTGGATGCCGACCTGGGCGTGTTCAACGGCCGCGCTTTCTTCCCGCCGATCGTTGCTCCGAACGCCAATGCGCCGATGGGCAACCAGAACTGGCAGGATGAGAACACCGCGAAAGACATCTATTTCAACCTGATCGGCAAGCCGCCGGTTGAAGGCCTGACCATCCACGCCGGTCTGTGGTATGGCATGCCGCTGGACAACTTCGAAAACGACGAAGGCGAACTGATCGCCCACAACGCGTCGGTGATGATGATCGACGCGGGCGTGCAGTACCTGGCTCCGTTCGGCCTGACGTTCATCGGCGAGTTGATGTACGCCACCTACGATTGGGACAGCGCCGATCCGACCACCAACTTCGAAGACGATCGTGACGACGACAGCTATTCGGTCACCTCGATGGCTTACTACGTCATGGCCGGCTACAACTTCGGCCCGATGTTCGAAGTGCCGGTCGAGCTGTTGGTTCGCTATGACGCGCTGAACCCGGACACCGAAGACGACGAGGAAACTCCGTATCACGCCATGAGCGAGCAGGACGGCCTGAGCAACATCACCGTCGGCGTGAACTACTACATCAAGAAGCAGTACGCGATGCTGAGCCTCAACTACATCAACCGCGGCGAAGAGCTGGAAGATGTGGGCAACAAGGCCGGCGACGACACGCAGGACGGCTACAGCAACGATGAAGTGAAACTGCAGGCGCAGATCTCCTTCTAAGACGTCTCGCGAAGAAACGACAAAACCCCGCGGAGCCCAGGCTCCGCGGGGTTTTTATTTAAGCGCTCAACGTAGTTGCACCCCCTCTCCGCCTTGACAGGCGCAACGTCAGGCGCTAGGAATAACCCCTTGAATTTCCGCTTGCTGGAGACAGGAGACATCGCGATGACCGGCAATGAAATCCGCCAGGCGTTTCTCGATTACTTTGCGAAAAACGGGCACAAGGTGCTGCCCAGTTCGCCGCTGGTGCCGCAGAAGGATCCCACGTTGTTGTTCACCAACGCCGGGATGGTGCAGTTTAAGAGCGTCTTTCTGGGCGAACAGGACATCGGCGCCCGCCGCGCCGCCACCAGCCAGAAGTGCCTGCGCGTGTCGGGCAAACACAACGACTTCGAGAACGTCGGACGCACCGCGCGCCATCACACGTTTTTTGAAATGCTGGGCAATTTCAGCTTCGGCGACTACTTCAAACGCGACGCCATCCGCTTCGGCTGGCAGTTGTTGACCGAAGTCTACAAGCTCGACCCGGCCAAGCTGTGGGTCACCGTGTTCCGCGACGACGACGAAGCCGCGGCGCTGTGGCGCTCGGAAGTGGGCGTGGCGGCCGACCGGATCGTCCGCCTCGGCGAAAAGGACAACTTCTGGTCGATGGGCGACACCGGTCCCTGCGGTCCGTGCAGCGAAATTCTGTACGATCAAGGGCCGCGGTTCGCGGGAACGATCGACGACGGCGACCGCTACCTCGAGTTGTGGAACCTCGTGTTCATGCAGTTCAACCGCGACGCGGCCGGCGTGATGACCCCGCTGCCGCGGCCGTCGATCGACACCGGCGCCGGGCTCGAACGGCTTACGGCGGTGTTGCAGGGCAAGGACACGAACTACGATTCCGATCTGTTTGCAGCCATTCACCGCGAAACCGAGCGCCTGTCGGGCCTCGCATACGGCAAAGACCCGGAGACGACCGTGAGCATGCGGGTCGTCGCCGATCATATCCGCGCGATCACCTTCCTCATCGGCGACGGCGTGCTGCCCTCCAACGAGGGCCGCGGCTACGTCCTGCGGCGCATCATGCGGCGCGCGGCGCGCCACGGCGTGCTGATCGGCCTGAAGGAGCCTTTCCTGTACCGGGTCAGCGGCGCGGTGATTGAAACGATGAAACACGCCTACCCCGAACTGGTCGATCGCGCGGCGTACATCGCCAAGATCGTCAAGAACGAAGAAACGCGTTTCCTGCGCACGCTGGAAAACGGCTTGAAAATGCTCAACGCGGAGCTGGCCCGCGGCGCCGGCACGCTCGACGGCGAAGTGGCTTTCAAGCTGTACGACACGTACGGCTTCCCGTTGGATCTGACCGAGGACATCTGCCGCGATCGCGACGTGACGGTCGATCAGGAAGGGTTTGCCAAAGCGATGGAGCGACAGCGGTCGCAAAGCCGCGCCGCCTGGGACGGTTCGGGCGCCGCGGAACTGAGCCCCGGTCACCGCGAGCTGTTGACCAGGGGTTTGACCACCGAGTTCGTCGGTTACGATCAGAGCAAGGTCGAGGCGGAGATCGTCGGCCTGCTCAAGGACGGCGCGTCGGTCGACAAGCTGGCCGCCGGCGAAACCGGCGAGCTGGTCGTGGACGTCACGCCCTTCTATGCCGAAATGGGCGGGCAGTTGGGCGACCGGGGCAAGGTGCTGGCCGGCGACGCGCTGGTCGAGGTCGCCGACGCCAAATACATCGGCGAGGCGCTGGTCGGCCATCAGGTGAAGGTCGCCAAGGGCGCGCTGGTCGTCGGCCAACGCGTGACGATGGCGGTCGATCCGATCCGCCGGCGGCGCATCGAGCGCAACCACACCGCCACGCATCTGCTGCACAAAGCGCTGCGCGAGGTGCTGGGCGCCGACGCCAAGCAGGCCGGTTCGCTGGTCGCGCCCGAGCGGCTGCGCTTCGACTTCACGCACTACGCGGCGGTCACGCCCGACGAGCTGACCGCGATCGAAACACGCGTCAACGAGCTGGTCATGGCCGACGAGCCGGTCGGCGCGAACCAGATGGCCTACGACGACGCCATCGCCGCCGGGGCGATCGCGCTGTTCGGCGAAAAATACGCGGCCGACGTGCGCATGATCGCCATCGGCGAAGAAACCAGCAAAGAGCTGTGCGGCGGCACGCACCTGACGCGCACCGGGCAGATCGGTCCGTTCATCATCGTCGCGGAAGGCTCGGTCGCGGCCGGCGTGCGGCGCATCGAGGCGCTGACCGGCGACGGCGCGGTGGCGCATCTGCAGACCGAACGCGAGCGGCTGCTCTCGACCGCCGAGTTGCTCAAGACGGCGCCGGCCGACCTCGTCGATCGCGCCGAAAAGTTGCTGAGCCAGCTCAAACACGCGGAAAAGGAAATCGAGAAGCTCAAAGACCGGCTGGCCGGGCAGGCGGGCGATTCGATCCTCAGCCAGGTCGTCGAGATCGACGGTACGAAGGTGTTGGCAGCGCAGGTGACGCTGGAAAATCCGAAGGAACTGCGCTCGATGGCCGTCACGTTGCGCGACAAACTCGGCTCGGGCGTCGTTGTGTTGGGCACGGCGGCGGGCGGCAAGGCGATGCTGATCGTGCTGGTCAGCGACGACCTGACCAAGCGCTACCATGCGGGCCAGATCGTCGGTCCGGCGGCGCAGGCGGTCGGCGGCGGCGGCGGGGGCAAGCCCGACATGGCGCAAGCCGGCGGCTCCGATCCGAGCAAGCTCGATCAGGCCTTGACCACGGCTTTGGAGACGATCAGGCGGATGTAGCGACGCCGTCCCCGGCGCTCTGGTTGATGGCTTTGGCCAGATGCTCCTCGTCGGCGCGCAGTTCTTCGAACTTGGCCGACAGCACTTCGCGCGGCAGCAGAATGCCCTTTTCGTCCAACCACGCGACGTCCTCGGAGGCGTAGAACGAATCGAGCGTCACCGGCGGCTCTTCCTTCATCGATCCGTAACCGAGCATGAAAGCCAATTGGTTGGCGTAATACAGCGCGGTCGCCAGTTTGCTGGGCGTGTTCCACGGCGTGTGGTGTTCGCGCACGGCGGTCACCTGATCGGCCGGCAGCTTCCAGCGTTCCAGCAACAACCCGCCGATGTCGGCGTGGGTCATCGTGAGCAGATCGCGTTCGGCCGTGCAGGCGCTGACGTTGTGCTGGCGGATCGCGTCGACGATCATGAAGAATTCGCGCATGAAGTACTGGTCGAGCACCACCTTGCCGATGTCGTGCAGCAAACCGCACGTAAAATAACTCGCCTGCGAGCGCGGCTCGGGGAACTGCTTGTATAGATCGCGCGTGATGTAGCCGACCAGGTAGGAATGCGCCCAGAACACCGGACGGTCGAAGGTGCCGCGCCGTCCGGCCACTTCCAGCGTCGAAAAAACGCTCGCCGACAGCGCGATGTTGCGCACTTCCTGAAAGCCCAATAACACCACCGCCTGGCGAATCGATTCGATGCGCTTGGATACGCCGTACACCGGGCTGTTGGCCACCTTGAGCAGGTTGGCCGTCAGCGACTGGTCGGCGCTCATTTCGTCGATGATATCCTGCGCGCTGGCGTCGTTGCCCGAGGTCATTTCGATGATTTTCTGCAGCACCGTCGGCAGGGTCGGAAGATCGTCGATCCGTTTCAGTTTATTTTTAAACGATTCGGCCAGATTCAACAGGGGCCCCCTTCCTCGCGGTTAACAATCGTCGCGCGTTCCCGTCAACGGAGGCTCGACGTCATCGGGAAGTACAGGATATACTCTCAGCGAATTTTGCCAATCCTTTTCTCTACTTTTTTTTCGTCTGAGGCGGCTTGAACGATGAGCGAAAAATTGACCGGTCAGATCCGCCGCATTGTTTTCCGCAACGAAAACAACGGCTACATCATCGCTTCGCTCAAGCCGGCCAAAGGCGGTCCGCCCGCGACTGTCGTGGGCCGGCTGCCCGGCGTGGCCGTCGGCGAGACAATCGAGTGCGCCGGCCGCTGGGAAACCGACCTGCACCACGGCCGCCAGTTCCGCGTCGATTCGTTCACCGCCCGCCAGCCGACCGACGCGGACACCATCCGCCGCTACCTGGGCTCGGGATTGATCAAGGGCATCGGCCCCAAACTCGCCGGCGAACTGGTCGACCGCTTCGGCGTTAAAACGCTGGAGATCATCGAGCGCCAGCCCAAGCGCCTGCGCGAAGTGCCGGGCATCGGCCGGGCGCGCGCGCAACAGATCACCGACGCCTGGCGCGAAAGCCGCGACATCCGCGAGATCGGCCTGCTGCTGGAAAAGGCCGGCGCGCCGCGCCACCTGGTGCTGCGCGTGCGTCAGCGTTTCGGCGAACAGGCCGCCGACGTCGTGCGGCACGATCCGTACCGGCTGGTCGCCGAGGTGCGCGGCATCGGCTTTCTCACCGCCGACCGCATCGCCCGCGGGCTGGGCGTCGCCGAGGACGATCCGGCGCGGCTGCGCGCGGGGTTGCTGCACACGCTGAACCTAGCCGCCGAGGATGGGCACACGGCGCTGCCGCTGGAAACGTTGACGGACGAGGCGGCGCAATTGCTGCACGCGCCGCCGGAAAAGCTGGATCCCGAAATCGAACGGCTCGTCGCCGCCGGGCACGCGCGCCGCGAGACGCTCGCCGGGCGGATCGTGCTCGCGCCGACCGGCCTGGCGCTGGCCGAGCGACGGCTGGCCGCGGCGATCGTCGGCATTCAGCGCGCCGCCGACCGCTTCCGGGCGATCAACCGCGACAAGGCCGTCGCCTGGGTGCAACAGCGCCTGAAAATCGAACTGACCGAGCGTCAACGCGAGGCCGCCGTCGACGCGATCGAGCAACCGCTGTTGATCGTCACCGGCGGGCCGGGCACCGGCAAGACAACCATCGTGCGTTCAATCTGCGAGATGGTCGAGGCGATGAAGCGCACCGTCGCGCTGTGCGCGCCCACCGGCCGCGCCGCCAAGCGGCTGGCCGAAACGACCGGCCGCGAGGCCAAGACGGTGCACCGCCTGCTGGAGATCAACCCGGCGAAAAACGAATTCACTTACCGCGCCGACAATCCGCTGGCCTGTGACTTGGTCGTTTGCGACGAGGCCAGCATGCTCGACGCCCCGCTGGCCGCGCACCTGGCCGAGGCCATCCCGCCCGGCGCGCACCTGGTGTTGGTCGGCGACGTCGACCAGTTGCCCAGCATCGGTCCGGGCAACGTGCTGGCCGACCTGATCGCCTCGGGCCGCGTGCACGTCGTGCGGCTGGACAAGATCTTCCGCCAGGCCGCGCAAAGCCGCATCGTGCTCAGCGCGCACGACATCCGCCAGGGTTTGATGCCCGAGCTGGCCCCGACCAAGGACGGCGATTTCTTTTTCATCGAGCAGGACGATCCGGTCGCGCTGCGCGAACTGGTGGTCGATCTGGCCGCTCGCCGGCTGCCGCAAACGTACAACCTCGATCCGCTGAGCGAGATCATGGTGCTCGCGCCGATGCACAAGGGCGAAGCCGGCGTCGCCGCGCTCAACGAGGCCTTGCGCGCGCGGTTGAATCCGACAGGCGCGGAGTTGATCTTCGGCGAGCGTTCGTACCGTCTGGGCGACAAGGTGATGCAGACGGCCAACGATTACGACCGCGAAATTTACAACGGCGACATCGGGCGCATCGCGCGCGTCGACGAGGCGCACAAAGAAATTGTCGTCGATTTCGACGGCCGGCTGGTGAGCGCGCGCGAAGGCGAGTTGGCCGACCTGGTGCATGCCTACGCGGTTTCCATCCACAAATCGCAGGGCAGCGAGTACCCGTGCGTGATCGTGCCGCTGCACACGCAGCACTTCATTTTGCTGGCGCGCAACCTGCTGTACACGGCGATCACCCGCGGGAAAAAGTTGGTCGTGGCCTGCGGTTCGCGCCGGGCGCTGGCGCGGGCGGTGGAGAACGACGCCGCGCGCCATCGCACGACCTTGCTCATCAATTACCTCGAATCGGCCAAACCCAACCGCTTGTTGTAGAAATTCTCGACAGCGATTTCGCTTAAAAATCATTTATTTAGCAAAATCCTTTTAAAAATCTTGACAATCCGTTCCCGGTTTTATAGAAGGAAATGTCTACATATAGTGGTCGTTATTTCCTTGAGTATCAACATGTGGAACAAAGCTACAATAGTTATTGCCGTTTGCTGTATTGCGTTGCTGGGCACGAGCGTTTCGGCCTTCGCGCTGGGCGTGGGCGGGCTTTCGTATAACATCGGGCCGTCGTTTTCGCTGGGCGCCGGGGTGAGTTTCACGCAACGCGACATGTACACGATCGAAAACGACAACCTCGACGACGAAATGATTTCCAGCCGTTTTCTGGTCAAGGGCGACGTGGCGCCGATCCGTTACCTGGACGTCTACGGCCTGATCGGCATGGGCGATCTGCAGCTCGACGACGGCGAATTCGAGGGCACGCTGGGCACGATGTGGGGCGCGGGCATCAAGCCGCAGTTGTTCCCCCTGACCTGGCAGAGCCCGTTGAACATCACGCTGGACGCACAGTACGCCGAGTTGCTCACGCGCGACGACGACATCGACGCCCGGATGCAGGAAGTGCAGGTGGCCCTGGCGTTCGCCTACGTCATGCGCAGCCTGACCCCTTACGGCGGCGTGAAGTACGATCATCTGCTGGTGCACTTCGACGGCATCGACAACGACATGATCACCGACATGCAGTGGGGCGCGTTCATCGGCTGCGACTACTATGTGACGCCCAACGTGTTTTTCAACCTGGAGCTGTCGATCTTCGCCGAAACGGCCTTCTTCATTTCCACCGGGTACAAATACTAGGAGCGAAAGAGTGAAACTCTTTTTGGATACCGCCGACCTCGACGAACTGAAACAGGGCGTGGCCATGGGTCTGGTCGACGGCGTGACCACCAACCCCTCGTTGATCGCCAAAACCGGCATGACCTTCGAGGAGCTGGCGCCGAAGATTACGCAGCTCGTTTCCGGACCGATCAGCCTCGAGGTGATCAGCGACGACGCCGAGGGCATGATCGCCGAGGCGCGCGAGTTGGCGAAGATCGCCGACAACGTCGTGGTGAAAATCCCGATGACCGAGCAGGGCTTGATCGCCGTGCGCTCCCTGGCCGACGAGGACATCGCCTGCAACGTCACGCTGATTTTCTCGGCGACGCAAGCGCTGCTGGCGGCCAAGGCCGGCGCGGCGTACGTCAGCCCGTTCGTCGGGCGGTTGGACGATATCAGTACCGAGGGCATGGACTTGATCGATCAGATCAAGACCATTCTCGATAACTACGGCTACGATACGGAAATTATCGTGGCCAGCGTGCGGCATCCGCTGCACGTGCTCGACGCGGCGTTAATCGGTGCGGACATTGCGACAGTGCCCTTCAAGGTGCTCAAACAATTGTTTTCTCACCCCCTCACCAGTAGCGGAATCGATCGTTTCAAACAAGATTACGAGAAAATTCCGAAACGGTGACGGGTACGCCTGACCATCATCCTTTTTGCGGGCCGTGATCCTTCCCCCCCAAAACCCCATCACGGCCCCTTTTTTTGCCCTTTTTCGAGCCTTTCACCGGCGCTTACGCACCGGACGACGGCTCCCTCGCCCCCAAACAGGGCTGATGGTCGCCTCGCCGCGCATTTATCCCGCCTCGGCGCTGGATTTTGCCGGCGGCGCGACTTATAATGAACATCATCGAAAAATAATCGTCAAAAGCAAGGGAGACCGTGCATGACCGACGCCGAGCGGGAAGACCGCCGTCCCTGGGGCGGCTATCGCGTGCTGCTGGATGAGGCCGACCACAAGGTCAAGCAGATTTACGTGCTGCCCGGCACGCGCCTGAGCCTGCAATACCACCGCCGCCGCCTCGAACACTGGTACATCGTGCGCGGCACGGGCGTGGCGACGCGCGGCGAGGAACAAATCGCCGTCGCGCCCGGCGACGCGGTGGACATTCCCACCGGCGCGGCGCACCGCATGCACAACACCGGAGACGAAACGCTGGTTTTCATCGAAGTGCAGCGCGGCGACTATTTCGGCGAAGACGACATCGTCCGGCTCGAAGACGACTACGGGCGCGACCGCTAGCCCTTGACACAAGCCTTATCTTACCGATGGAGGAACCGACATGAAAGCTGCGCTTTTCGCGTTCAACGGCGAGCCGATGTGCTTCGTGCACGTGCTGCTCAACGCCTTCGACCTACGCGACAAGGGCTGGGAAGCGACGATCGTCATCGAAGGTTCGGCGACCAAACTGGTCAAAGAATTTCACGAGCATCCGGACGCGCCCTTCGCCCCGTTGTACCGCATGGCGAAGGAGGCGAACCTGATCGGCGCGGTCTGTCAGGCCTGCGCGAACAAGATGGGCTCGCTGGACAGCGCGAAGGAACAGGGCCTGCCGCTGGGCAACGACATGGCGGGCCACCCGAGCATGAGCGCGTACCTTGACCGCGGCTGGCAAGTGTTTACTTTTTAGCAAACAAGCAACATCGTCGCCGACGTACACAGGAGAGGCCCCATGGATCTGCCGGGATTTTCGTTCGATCTGTCCGCCACCTTGTCGCAAGCGACCCCGCCCGACCCGGGCACGGAGTACGACCTGCTGGTTGTCGGCGGCGGTCCGGCGGCGATGACCGCCGTGGTTTACGCCGCGCGCAAAACCTTGCGCGTGGCCATGCTGGCCAAGGATGTCGGCGGCCAGATGGGTTGGACCTCGGAAATCGAAAACTACATGGGCTTCCAGACGATCACCGGCCAGGAACTGACGCAGAAGTTCCGCGAGCAGGTCGAGCAGTTCGACGTGCCGATCGCGCTGGACCAAAACGTGACGAAGATCGAGAAACGCGGCGAGTCGTTCGTCGCCACGCTCGAAGACGGTCAAAGTTTTCGCGGCCGCACGCTGATCATCGCCACCGGCAAGCGCGACCGCCCGCTGAACGTGCCCGGCGAAAAGGAGTTCGTCGGCAAGGGCGTGGCCTACTGCGCCACCTGCGACGCGCCGTTCTACAAAGAGAAAACGGTGGTCGTCGCCGGCGGCGGCAACAGCGCCTTCACCGCCGCGCTGGACTTGCTCAAGGTCGGCGCCGCGGTGACGCTGGTCAACTTCGCGCCGGGCTGGCAGGCCGACGAGGTGATGCGCCGGTCGCTGGACCGCTTCGGCGACAAGGCGACGCTCCTCGACGAACACCAGGTCGTCGCCGTCGAGGGCGAGGCGCGGGTGAACGCCGTGCGCGTGAGAAACCGCAAGACGGGCGAGGAGCGGCGCCTGGCGGTCGACGGCATCTTCGTCGAGATCGGCCTGCTGCCCAACAGCGAACCGCTGGGCGAACTGGCCGAGCTCAACGCGCACAACGAACTGATCGTCGATTGCCATTGCCGCACCAGCGTGCCCGGCCTGTTCGGAGCCGGCGACGTGACCACGGTGCCGTTCAAACAGATCGTCATTTCGGCGGGCGAGGGCGCCAAGGCGGCGCTGTCGGCCTACGATTACCTGACCCAACATGGACACTTGTAAGGAGGATCGGTGATGGGACTGCTGAAAGAAAAAGACGCCAAACAACTGCGGGACGCGTTCGCGCAACTGCCCCACGAGGTGAAGCTGTTGTTTTTCACCCAGGAGTTCGAGTGCCAACATTGCCAAATCACGCGCGAGCTGGTTACCGAACTGGCCGGATTGTCGGATAAGATCACCTTGGAAACCTACAACTTCGTCACCGACAAGCAGGTCGTCGAGCGGTACAACATCGACAAGATCCCGGCGATCGTGGTGCTGGGCGAGCGCGATTACGGCATCCGCCTGTATGGCGTGCCGGCCGGGTACGAATTCGCCACGCTGGTCGAGGACATCATCGACGTGGGCCGCCGCGATCCGGGTCTGCCCGCCGAAATCGTCGCCGCACTGCAAAAAATCGACAAGCCCGTGCGCCTGCAGGTGATGGTGTCGCCGACCTGTCCCTACTGTCCGCGCGCCGTGCGCACCGCGCACAAGTTCGCCATGATCAACGACAACATCGTCGGCGACATGGTCGAAATCAGCGAGTTTCCGTTCCTCGCGCAAAAGTACGACGTGCAGGGCGTGCCCAAAACCATCATCAACGAAAAGTGGGACGTGGTCGGCGCGGCGCCCGAGCAGCAGTTCCTGGCGAAAATCCAGGAAGCGCTCGCCGGCTGATCCGGCTTTTGAAATCAAGCGGGCGCGGATGGTATAACATTCGCGTCCGTTTCGTTTAAGGAGGCCGCGATGGATTCGATCACCCTGACGCCGATCGGCATCGTTCATTCGCCACATAAGCAACCACAGGGAACGCCGATTCAGCCGTGTTTCGCCAAAGGATTCGAGGGCGAAATCGAAATCTTTCCCGCCTACGCCGCCGGCCTCAAGGATGTCGACGGGTTCTCGCACCTGCACGTCATTTTCTATTTTCATCGCGCCCGGGGTTACGAGCTGACCGCGACGCCCTACGCGGACGCCGTGCCGCGCGGTCTGTTTTCCATCCGCTCGCCGCGCCGCCCCAACCCACTGGGGTTGTCGATCGTGCGCGTGCGCGGCGTCGAGGGCAATCGGTTGCTGGTCGCGGAAATCGACATGCTCGACGGCACGCCGGTGCTTGATCTCAAGCCGTTCAACCCCGCCGTCGACAACCGCGACGACTGCCGCATCGGTTGGATGCAAAACAAATTGCGCGCCGATCGACCGCTGACCGACGACGGCCGTTTTGCTAAAAAATAGGCGCGGCCTACCGTGGCGCGCGGCTCTGTGGTAAAAATCGCCTTCCAAGCAGCGATCAACGGAGAAGATCATGCGCATTCGCCACGAACTGGAAGCCCGCATATCCGCCGCATTCACCGCCCTGCTCGGTCGCGACGCGCCGGCGCTGGTGCGCGACGCCGATCCGCGCTTCGGCGACTACCAGGCCAACGGCGTGATGGGCCAGGCCAAACGCGACAAGAGCAATCCGCGCGAACTGGCCGCGAAACTGGTCGCCGCACTGGATCTCGCCGACCTGTGCGCGCCGCCGAAAATCGAAGGGCCGGGCTTCATCAACCTGACGTTGCGTGACGAATTTCTCGCCGCGCGCCTGGCCGCGATGGCCGCCGACGAAGCGCGTCTGGGCGTCGATCCGGTCGAGGCGCCGCAAACGATCATCGTGGATCTGTCCAGCCCGAACGTGGCCAAACCGCTGCACGTGGGCCATTTGCGCAGCACGATCCTGGGCGACGCGATCGTGCGCATCTTGCGCTTCCTCGGCCACCGCGTGATCGCCGACAACCACGTGGGCGACTGGGGCACGCAGTTCGGCATGCTGATCGTGGGTTTCCGCCGCTGGGGCGACGAAAGCAAGCTGGCGCACAATCCGACCGACGAACTCGAGCGCGTGTACCGCCTGGCCAACGACGCGGCCAAGCAGGACGCGGCGGTCGCCGAAGAGGCGCGCGCCGAATTGGTCAAGCTGCAGGCGGGCGACGCGGACAACCTGGCGCTGTGGAAGCGCTTCATCGCCGCGACGCGCGCCGAGCTGGACGTCATCTACGATCGGCTCGACGTGCATTTCGACGAGTGGCGCGGGGAAAGCGCGTACCACGAGGCGCTCGCGCCGCTGGTGGCCAAACTGCTGGCCGACGGCGTGGCGGTGATCGACGACGGCGCGACGGTGATTTTCTTTACCGAAGACGACAATCCGGAATTGATCGACAAGCCGTTTTTGATCCGCAAATCCGACGGCGCGTTTTTATACGCGACGACCGATCTGGCCACGCTGCAATACCGCCGCAACGCGCATCGCGCCGACGAGATCGTCTACGTCGTCGACAAGCGGCAGGGGCTGCACTTCAAGCAGTTATTCGCCGCCGCGCGCAAACTCGGCTGGCGCGTGCGGCTGGCGCACGTCGACTTCGGCGCGATCCTCGGGCCCGACGGGCGGCCGATCAAAACGCGCGAGGGCGGCTCGGTGCGCCTGGCCGATCTGCTGAGCGAAGCGGCCGCGCGCGCCGCGACGATCATCGAGGAGAAGAATCCCGAATTCGCCGACGACGAACGCGCCCGCGTGGCCGAGGCGGTGGGCATCGGCGCGGTCAAGTACGCCGACCTGTCGCAGAACCGCTCCAGCGACTACCGCTTCGATTGGGACAAGCTGCTGGCCTTCGACGGCAACACCGCGCCGTATCTGCAATACGTGCACGCGCGCATCCGGTCGATCTTCCGCAAGCTCGGCGACGAACAATGGCAGCCCCCCGCCGGTTGCGTACCGGAGCTGACGCACGCCAGCGAACGCGCGTTGACCTGCGCCCTGCTGCGTTTCGCCGACGTGGTGCACGATCTGCCGCAGGATTACCTGCTGCATCAACTGACCGACCATCTGTTCGCGCTGGCCCAGGCTTTCAACGCGTTTTACCGCGATTGTACGGTGCTCAACTCGACCGGCGCGACGCTGGACACGCGCTTGACGCTGTGCCTGGTCACCGCGCGCCAGATCGCCCTGGGGCTGAACCTGCTGGGCATCGCCGCGCCCGACCGCATGTAAAACCGCTGGCCGGATAACGCGGTTGTGCTATGATGCCCCGCGATGAAGAATTCCCTGTTCAAACCGATCTACGCGCAGCGCCGGCTTCTGTGGAGCCTGGTGCAGCTTGATCTGCGCAAGCGCTACGGCGGCAGTTTCGGCGGCTTTTTCTGGTCGATCGTCAATCCGCTGTTGCAGATCCTGATTTACACGGTCGTCTTCGGCTACATCCTGTCGATCAACGTGGGCGGCAACGCCGGCGCGACGAACTACGGCGTGTTCCTCTTCGCGGGCATGCTGCCGTGGATCGCCTTTTCCGAAGCGGTGCAGAAATCCAGCACGGTGATTCTGGAGAACAAGGAATTGGTCAAGCAGGTGCATTTCCCCTCGGTGCTGCTGCCGTTGCACGTGCTGATTTCCAGCTTCCTGCACGAGATGATCGCCTTGGTTATTTTTGTGGTCATCTTGATCGGCATCGACCAGGCGCCGCCGCTGCTGGCGATCGGCCTGATCGCGCTGTTTCCGCTGCAACTGTTTTTCACCCTCGGGCTGTCGCTGATCGTCTCGGCGTTTCACGTGATGTACAAGGACGTGGGTCAGCTCGTCAGCGCCGTGCTGCTGCTGTGGTTTTTCTGCACGCCGATCATCTACCCGCTGTCGGTCGTGCCCGACTGGATGCAGACCTTTTTCTTCGCCAATCCGCTCACGCCATTGATCAGCGCGTATCGCGCGGCGCTGCTGCACAACGAGGTGCCCAACCTGTGGTCGTTTCTGTACCTGTGCGGCCTGTCGCTGGTGCTGTTGCTGATCGGCGTCGGACTGTTCCGCCGCCTATCGCGCGATTTCGCCGACCAGCTCTGATTTTTTCCCGTTTTCCTCTATAATGTGGCGATGGTTGACTTGGCACGCGCCCTGAGTCGGGCCGAAGAATTGATCGCGCGGCGCTTCCCGGATCATCCGGGCGCGGCCGCCTTGCTGTCGCGCGCACGGGACGACGGCCGGCCCTCTCCGCAGCGCACCGCCGCGTTGCGCCTGTTGGGCGCGCTGGTCGGCGAACCGCTGGCCGGCCCGCAGATCGTGCACCTCGATATCG
>DAINPV010000061.1:0-15333 GCA_036743315.1 bacterium
CGCGAAAGATGCGTCCCATCTCCTCGTAGCGCACTTTCGCCAGTGGCGGGTACATCATCAGAATCAAGCCGACGGCCAGCGGAACATTGGTCGTGCCGACCGAAAACATGTTCCAGAAAGAGGCAATGCCCGGGCTGAAGTAACCCCATAAAACGCCCACGGCCATGGCTAGAAAAATCCAGAGGGTCAAAAAACGATCGAGAAAAGATAGGTTTCCGGCGACTTGAACTTTTTTTCTTTCCATTCATCCACCTATCGTTTGCACGTGTGGGTCGTACCGCATTGACGATTCGCTTGCCATCGATCCAACGCTTTCAACAATTTTTTTGTCGTTGCATTCTCGGTCAGCCGGTGAACCGAGGCGATAACTTCCCGTCGCGCCTCGTCGAGCGGTTCGGCCACGCGATAGAATATCCACACAGCTTCACGGCGGTCCTGCACCAGCCCGGTATTAAGTAGATAACGCAGATGGCGCGACGCCTTGGATTGGGTTATCGCCATAACGTCCACGAAATCGCACACGCACAGTTCCTCGCGACGCACCAACAACGCCAACATGGCCAGGCGGGTTTCGTCGGCCAACGCCTTATACAGTTGTCCCAATTCGCGCATATCAGCTTTCATAATTTTTCATTTTATACTCGTTTATCCGGTTATATGCAAGTTTAAGATTAAATCGATTGAGTTTGAATCATATTCAACCTTGTGGCTCATTCCTTTTGTCCTTACGAAGAATTTCTAATGTGTTCAAATGCTATTGTATAGACGTGGTAGTCTAAAGCGGGTCATTAAAATTCTAAATGCCGCAAATTATGGACCTTTCCCAAAAGGAGATCACCATGAAAAAAATCAATCCTTTCCTCTTCCCGGTTGTGGTGGCCGTGGTGGTTATGTTCGGGTACGCCTGCCAAAACGACGATGACGATGATAGTGGCGGTGATGCCGACTTTACCTTGGTGATGATCGACGCACCGGTGGACGATGCGGAAGCAATCAACCTGACCGTCGAAGAAGTGGCCGTTCACGCCTTCCATATGACCGACGACGATGACACGGCCGATGATGACGACGACGGCAACGCCGCTGAATCCGGTTGGTTCACCTTGGATGTCGAGCCGGCGCGCTACAATCTATTGGAATTGCAAAACAACGTCGGGGTGGTGTTGGCCGAGCAATCCCTGCCCTCCGGCGACTACAACGAAATCCGCCTGATTCTGACCTGTGAAGGCGAGGATGCGCCGGAGATCGTGATCGACGGCGAAAATAAAGCGCTGACCGTGCCCAGCGGTTGCCAAAGCGGTTTTAAACTCAAGGGTCAATTCACTCTGGTCGAAGGTGCGCAGACGAAATTGATCATGGATTTCGACATGCGCAAGTCCGTGCATGAAACCGGCAACGGTAAGTACCTGCTTTCGCCGGTGGTGCGTATCATCCAGGCCGATGCGGCCGGTACGATCGCCGGGGAAATTGCGCCGACCGTTCCGCGCGCCATCGTCTACGCTTTCGCGACCGGCACCTTCACCGGCGATAACTTCGACGATGCGGAAAACTCGACGATCGTCCGCGACGACGGGAGCTTCGTGCTCGCCGCCCTGCCCGCCGGCGCATATGACCTCGTCGTATCGGCGGCCGGTTATGAGGTGAAAGCCTATCTCGAAGGATACACGGTCGAGGCCGGAGTCGATCATGTGCTGAATGACCAACTCGAATTGACGCCCAGCGAATAATCCGATTTCGATTATCGTTATAAAGCCCGCCGCCCGGCGGGCTTTATCATAACTGTCCATGAACCACGTATTTCGTCGCGACGATCACCTACCGTTGCGCATGATGATTGTAAGGATCGCCGGCCGGATTGCCGAAGACCTCGACCGCGCCAAAGCCAACGTCAAGCAAGAGCGTGGTGAGTTCCACCGCCGAATAGAGGCGATGCTCCACAATGGTTTCGTACCGCTCGTTGCCTTTAAGCAAAATCCACTTGCTGTGAATCCATCCTCAATCCTGCATAACCTCACGTTGCTCCGGGGTGAACATGTCGGCGCAAAATATTCAGCCAATAGCTATCGTCGTCACACCAATTCATTGGCGCTTACTCTTTCCCAAATATATTCTCAGCCAAGTCCGTCACCTCTCGATGCAAACGCGGCCACCACGACTCGTGTTCGGGCTTCATGACCACGCTACGCAAAACGGTCACGTACTCGTCATCCCACTGCACCTGCGGCCAACGCGCCGCTGCGAAAGCGCGCTCCATTTTGTATTTGGCCAGATAGACATTGTATTCGCCCGCATCCATTGCCCGCGCAAACAATTGTTCGCTCCAACCGCTGATATGCGAAGCCGGCACCGAACACCCTGCAGGAAACGGCGCAAAGCAGAGAATGTCGGTTTCCGGCTCGGTCACTAGGTGCAGCACATCGCTTTGCTTAATCGCCGCCGCCCAATCCACTGCGGCATGACGCCCGGCGGCGAGCGTTTCCCCCAACCCGGCATGAGGCAACAGTGGAACAATCTGCAGGGTTGTCCACAACGCGGCGGCGGCCGCTCCGGCTCGCGAACACTCGAGCGAAATCTCGCCCAAGTGCAAATCGCCGGAAGTGAAATACGTATACGGGCTGTCGTGACGATAAAAGCGCCCGACGGCCGGGTCGGCGAAAATCACGCACCCACAGCCATAGGGCTGTAATCCATGCTTGTGCGGATCGAGCACCACGCTGTCAGCCTGAGCGATCGCCTGAAAAGGCGCGGCTTCAATCGCCGGCGGCGTGCGTTGCGCCAGCAGCGTGAAAAATCCGCCGTAAGCCGCATCGACATGAACGCGCACGCCGAAACGTTGAGCCAGTGGGAGTATCTCATTCAACGGATCGATCGCGCCCAGACCGGTCGAGCCCAACGTCACAACTATCGTGCCGATATCGCCCGCCGACAATCGCCCGCCAAGCCCCTCGATCGACAAACGGCCGCACTCGTCGATCGGCAATTTGACACCCTCGACACCCAGCACGCGGCACATCCGCTCATGCGTGTAATGCGCGTTGGCGCCGAAAGCGATTTTCCTTCGCGGATGCGATTCACGTGCGACCCACAACGCTTCGAGATTGGCGATCGTCCCGCTGCTGGTCAGATGCCCGAGGTAGCCGGCGGGGGCAACGGAAAATCCGAGCATCGCCGCAAGTTGCGCAACGGCTTCGATTTCCAGCTTGGCCGTCGCCGGTCCGCCGTCGAGTGCGTGGTTGTTCGGATTGATCAACATCGTCAGCGCATAAGCCGCCCAGGCAACAGGATGCGGCGGTTTGAGCATTTGCCCGGCGTAGCACGGATGAAAAAATGGATAATTGTCGCGCAATCGATCGGTCAACTCATACATGACGGCGATCATCTCATCGGACACCGGCTCGCCATGATGCTCCGGCCATCGCGCTTCCCAATTTTCAAGTCGCGCCACGGCATCGCGCAGAAGATTCACCCAGGCGTCACGCTTCATCGCATCCTCACGGTTGGCATGTTACCCGCATTATGCCAAAGGATGACGTGCTTGACGATGCGATCCCATCGACCGTTATTAAGGACGATTGCTAATTCGCTTACTTTTTATTCCGCGTGTCACCGCTTGGCCGCTTTTGTCGTACCGGTTGGCGAATTGCAGAAAACTTGAAGCGAGTGCCGCTGAATGTTTGGATTTACGACGCCGCGGCGCAAGCGGCGGGAAACGCCGGTTGCACAGGCGTAGCCTATTCGGGCCGCATTCCGGGCAACGCTTGCATTGCGGCGGTGAACATCGCCTGTAGCATCGCCAGCTTATCCGGCGGCCAATCGGCTTTGTCGGTGCGCAGGAAAGTCGTTTTATCGTCCCGGTTGTCGAAGCGCGCGATGGGAATGTCCCAATTCCGCCCATGCGCTTGAATGCATACCAGGCCCGGATGCCCCTTCTCCAGATAATCCATATCGTCGCACCCGTATTCATTGCGCATTACCACCTCGGGCACGCCATGATTCAGGATCGAACCGGGATCGTCCGGATTGGCGCGCTCATGGTTTTTCCGCCGCGACTCTTCCGGCGTAACCCACACATACAGAATCGCCGAGCGCGCAAGAATAGCCGGGCTCAACTGCGCCAGCGAATGCAGGTAGCCCTGTGGATACGGGATCGGCATGGCCGAACCTTCCGGGCCGCCGCGAGCGAATTCGATCACCACCGTGCGGCCGTCCTCGGGCGTCTGAAACGTTTGATTCAGTTCGGCCAGCAAGACCGCCGCTTCCGGCTCGATCGATTCGGCCGCGCGCTCCCACACGTCCTCCGGTAAAGCCGCCAACCGCGCCGGAAAACCGGCCTTACGCGAAGCGGCCTCGATGCGCTCCAGCATCCAACCGCCGGCGTGCGGCGGCTGTAAGCGTCGATGCGCCAGCAAGTCGGCATAATCTTCGTTCAACAATTCGATGAGCGTCAGCCACTCACGCTGATCGGCCCATGGTTGGTCGGCGCCGGCGAAAAAGTAATTGCCCAAACCCTCTTCGCGTAAAAACGCGCTGAGTCGTCCCATCAGATGCACATAGGGAAAATCGTCTAGTTGAGCCGTCTTGCCGATGCACAAATCGCGCTGCCTTGTTTCGTCATCCAGCAAGGCCAGGTAACGCCGCACTTCGGACTTCCCGGAAGCCGGCAACGCCAGCAGCAGTAGAGTATCGATGATGTGATGCATGTTTTCCTCCAGTGGTCGGAGCGAATTCGGCCCCATGGCGCGAACCGTTAAATAGCACCCGAACCTTGTCGTTTACAAGGGATTGCCGGGTTCAGGGGCTTTTCTTTTTATACAGGTTATTGTATTTTCATGCGACCGCCGTGGGGGAGCCGGTTGGTTTTGGGACCGTCTTCCCATCCAAAATCTATTTTTCACCTTCGCCGTCGTCGATCGCTCGACGAACGCACAAGGCTCTGAGCGGAGAGGTGGAATGAAATTCTGTTTTTCGCTTTTTCTTCTGATGTTGCTATTCGTTCCCACCGGTGCGTCGGCATTCGACATTCTTTCGATGACCCCCAATTTCGGCACCCACCTAGCGCGCACCGAAGCATCGCTGATTGTGGTTTTTGCAGCATCCATCGATCCGCAGACGCTCGATGACGATTCGTTCGCAATTGCGCCGCTCGGCCACGACCAAGACATTTCCGGCGTGTTGAGCCCAGCCTCAACCTATCTGGAAAACGACACCGTCGTATTTACGCCCGACACGCTCTGGCCCTTCGGACGCCGTTACCGACTGACCATCAGTAATGATTTACGTAGCGTCACGGGGGAAACCTTCGACGGCGTTCTTCCCTTCAACGGTATTTTCGTCGCCAACATTCCCCAAGATTATCGTTGGCCTAACATCGATCCCCTCAATCCGCCGTCATTGACGCAAACGTTCAACATCGCGTCGGTGTACCTGGGATTCAATCCCTTCGCGCCGGAGGATGACGCCGATCCCTGGCAAGTGCCGGGGATGAACGCGACCGAGGCCTGGAAATACTCCACCGGCAGCCCGGAAATCATCATCGCGGTGATCGACACGGGCCTTTTGAATTACAGCGACGGCGATTTCCGCAAAAGTATCTTCATCAACGCCGGCGAGTTGCCGTTGCCTGAAGTCAGCGGCGAAACATGCGCCGAATATGATTGCAACGGCGATGGCCGCTTCGACGTCGACGATTACCAGCATGACACGCGTATCGGTTCGCCGGGCACGCGCAACGCCGGTCAGCTCATCGCCGTCTTTTCCGACGGATTCGACGACGACGGCAACGGGTTCGTGGACGACATTTCCGGATGGGATTTCCTCCGCAACGTCAACGAGGCGCTCGGCAGCAATTATCTCCCCTTGGGCATCCATGGACATTGGCAAGTCAGCGTCGTGGTCGCCGGCGCCGAAGACGGCCGTGGCGATTACATCGGCGCCTGCCCCGAATGTCTGGTGTTGCCGATCCGCATTTCTTCCGGACTTTTTTCCGAATTCGGCGCTCTGAGCCAGGCGGCCGATTACGCGAACCTCATGGGGGCATCGGTCATCAGCCACGCCGGGGCGAACTTTACCTGGTCGCGCGATATGCACCAGGCGTTCATCGACGCGTACGATGCGGGCGCGGTCAGTTTGGGCGTGACCAACGACGAAATGAGCTTTCATCATTGGATGCCCTACGCCGGCGAAGACGCGATGGCCGTCAAATCCATCCTGCCCATGTCGCCCGTCCAGTTTCCCTCGGGCGTCAACGGCGAGGATTATGCCTTCACCGAGGCTTGGTGTACCGGTTTCGGTTCTCATGCCATGCTGTCGGTTCCCGCCGGATCGGTGTGCACGTCCGAAGCGGTGGCCAGTTCATCGGGCTTGTTCGCGCTGCTGTTCGCCTACGCCCGTCAGCGCGGCATCGACTTGGAAGCCGATGAGGCCAAACAGATCATGACCATGACCGCTTACGATATCGAAGATCGCTGCTATTCGGTCATCCATTTGGCCAGGGAATGTCAGGAAGGATACGACGTCCACTTCGGTTACGGACGACCGGACATGGGCCGTGCGCTGGCCGCCTTGGGCGATCCGGACTTCGGGCTGGAGCCGAAAATCCCGCCGGTCGTGCGCATCACGGCGCCGGAATGGTGGACCACGTTCGATCCGCAAAGCGAACCGTATCTTGATGTTGTCGGCCGCATCAGCGCCCGCACGACGCCCTTCCACTGGTCGGTGCAGGTCGCCAAAGGAAACGAGCCGTTGGAAGAGGATTTCGTCGAGGTCGACAGCGGCGATTCGTACGAGGCGATCGAGGGCGTGATCACGACCATCCCGTTGGACGATTACTTCTCCGTCGAGTGGGCGTCACGCCCGGTTGATGGTTATTTTGCATTCGATGTCACGTTGCGCGTGCAGGCTTATTACCTGACCGGCGAAGACGAACCGGTGATCGGTGAAATGCGCAAGTCCATCAGCGTGCATACCGACGACAGCCCCGACAACGGCTTGATGCCCGGCTTTCCCGTCTATATCGGCGCTTCCGGCGAATCGTCGCCGCTGCTTTACGATCTGGACGGCGATGCCGACCGCCGTTTGGAAATCGTCTTCGGCACCGGCGCCGGCCAACTGGTCGTGCTTAAATACGACGCGCCAAGCGGCGAGTATCGCGACATGGAAGGCTTCCCGCTGGATCTGACCGGCGACAGCCGACCGGCTCACTTCGGCATTTTCGCCTCGGTGGCCGTGGGCGATTTGTTCGGCGACTCGACGCCGGAGATCGTCGTTGCCACCTTGAACGGCCGCGTATACGCGATCGATCCGCTGGCCGTTCCCGACGGCGAATGGTTGCTGCCCGGCTTCCCGGTCGCCGCCGACGAGCCCGACCCGTCCACGGTGCTCGGTTACGGTCTGGGCAGCGGCTTCATGTCGTCGCCGGTGCTGGCCGATCTCGATCTGGACGGCGTGTTGGAAATTGTCGTCGGATCGCTCGATCAGAAAGTCTATGTTTGGAAACCGGCCAAGGCTCCCGGCGCCGCCGCGCGGCTGTCCGGCTGGCCGGTGCTGGTGCGCGCCGACGAGGGACTGGTCGCGCCGGAGAAAGTGTGCGCCGGCAATATCATTCCCAACGCCATCTTCGGCACGCCGGCAATCGGCATCCTTGATCCGCATCATGAAGATCCGCAGATCAGCGAGTATCCGTCGGTCTTGGTCGCGACCAACGAGGAATGTCCCCACGACGGGAATTTGCTGACCGGCCGCATCTACGCCATCTACCATGACGGCATGGAGCACACTGGTGGTCCGTTCCTCCCGAACTGGCCGGAAAAGCCCAAGCACGCGTCGAATGTGCTGCCGTATTTCAATATCATCGGCGGCGTCAGCGGCTCGCCCGCCGTATACACGCGCGACAGCGACACGGTGATCGCCCTGGGCACCACACTATGGACGCCGGTCATTCTTCACTACGCCGACGACACAATCGTGATGGAGGACATCACCAACGCGGCTTCCATCAACGCGGCCGGTTCGCCGACCCTCTCGGCCATCGCACCCGATGAGGAACCGCTGTTCCTACTGCCGACGGTCGGGGTGTTCCAGTTTACCAACGAAGGCGTCAAGCTGCTCAAAACCATGGTTGTCGGCCACACGCTCGACAATCCGTATCGAAAAAAATTCCGCGGTTTGTTCGGCGACATTCCGCTGATGCTCAACTCGGTGTCAGCCGATCTTGACGCCGACGGCGAAAGGGAAATCATTTCCGGCGCCGGCGATTTGTTGGTCCATGCTCATAAAGGCAACGGCGGCGAGGTGGAGGGCTGGCCTAAATACACACAGAAATGGACGTTGGCTTCGCCGGCCGTCGGCGACGTGGATGCCGATGGAAAAGTAGAAGTCGTGGCCCACACGCGCGAAGGATACTTGTATGCGTGGGAGAGCGTGGGCGACAGTTGCCCGAACGGTGAATTGAATTCCGACTGGCCGCGTTTTCACCACGACGAGCACAACAGCGGTTACTATGGAAACGACGTACTGCCGCCGGGACGCGTAACCGATTTGACGGCGCAAGACAACGGTCAGGGCTCGGTGCGCATCACCTTCACGCTGCCCGGCGACGATTGGTGGTGCGGGAAGCCGCAAACGGTCGACATTCGTTACACCGCCGACTCGGTCGACCTGGGCGACTGGAACACGTTCAACGCGGCAATGGGAATCGAATACAAACCGCTGGATCAAAGCGCCGGCGCGGAAATCACCATGCTGCTGTCCGGCTCGATGAAATCGGTGGCGCTATGCGCGCGCGACGACGCGGGCAACGTTTCGCGCATCGGCAATGTGGCCGACGTCGAGCCCTATATGCCGCCCGACGACGACACCGTCGACGACGATTCGAGCGATGACGACGTCATCGACGACGACATTACCGACGATGACACGGACGACGACAGCCAGGACGACGATGCTGTCGACGATGATAATTCGGCGGACGATGACATCCCACCGTCGGATGACGATGACGACGACAACGACAACGGGTGCGGATGCTGAGACCTTCATTCATCAAAGGAATAGGAAAATGAAAGCAACAGTCTGGTTCATTCTAATGATGGTCTTGGTTTGTATCTCATCCCTCGCCTGCAACGAAGAGGATGACGGCGATTGCGAAACGGATTGTCCTGGCGCCGACGACGACGCGACCGACGATGACGATTCATCGGTCAACGATGACGACAACGATTCCGCCGACGACGATTTCGTCGATCCACAGGTGGAAATCACCGAACCGACGTTGCTGCTCAATCCCGACGGTTCGCTGCATGGGCGCGGCTGGGCGCGCACGCCGTTGATTCAATACAACCCCGAGTACATTCCCGATTACCTGAAATGGCGCGTCAAAGTGTGGGATCATTATACGATCATCGCCCCGGACTTCGCTTTCGCCTTCAACATCGCCGACATTCAATACGCGACCTTCATCAGCTACGAGGTCGTTGATTTCAACGCCGGCACGATCACCACCGGTGTCGACTTGCTGCTGGGCAGCCACGGCGGCATTCCGCTCACGCCGATGGAAACGACGCATTACGAATCGCGGCACGCGCTATTCAATATCTCTTACAACGAAGGCGTGCGTACGCTCACCGCGCGGGTCGATAAAACCCTGTTGGCCGTACCGATGAGCTGCGACATCACGCTGACCCAGCAACCGGGCGACGAGAACGTCGTCGCCGCCGCACCCTTCAACGAAGCGGGTTACTTTTTCTACGAGAACAAAACCATCGGCATGCCCGCCTCGGGCGAGGTCACGATCGACGGTAAAACCTACCTTTTCCATCCGGAAGACTCCTATGCGGTGCTTGACTGGGGGCGCGGCGTCTGGCCGCACTCGCATGAGTGGCACTGGGGCTTCGCCGCGGGCATCGTGCAAGGCGACCTCATCGGTCTCAACATCGGCGACGGTTGGTCGGACGATTCGTGGGGCACTTCGAACATTCAAAAGCACCAAGGCAAGGTGCACAAACTGTATCACGTTTACTTTGATTACGATCCCAACGATCTGATGAAGCCCTGGGAAGTGACCAGCGACGGCGATCTGCTGCGCGCGACGCTCACCCCGTACTATCACCAGAAATCAGGCATCATGACCTGCGATCTGGGCATGCTGGTCGACAAAATGTACGGCACGTTCAGCGGTCGGCTGACGTTGGATGACGGCACAATCGTCATCTTCGAAGACATCCGCGGTTTCATCGAACATTCCTTCCAGAAATGGTGAGGCGCCGTTGGCGGATGAAGGAAAAGGCGTGACGGTCATTTTCATCGACGCCGACGCCTGCTCGGTTAAAAATGAAATTTTCCGCGCCGCCGCCAAATACGGTCTGACAGTGCACGTGGTCAGCAACGCCCGCATGAACGTGCCGCCCGACGAGCGCATCATCCTGGAGGTCGTCGGGCGCGAGCCGGACGCGGCGGACGATTGGATCGCCGAGCACGTAACCGCGAACGATGTGGTCGTGACCGCCGACATTCCCCTCGCCGATCGCTGTCTGAAAAAAGGGGCGCGCGTGCTGGACATGCGCGGCGGTGAATTCACCGTCGATTCGATCGGTAACGCACTGGCCATGCGCGAGTTGATGAACCATCTGCGTCTGATGGGCGAGATCGGCGGCGGGCCGCCGCCGGCGGTTAAAAAAGATCGCGCCAACTTTACCGCCAAACTGCACCAGGTGTTGCAAACGATACTCAGGGCAAAAACGAAAAGGCCGTAACCGCTATTTCAGATGCCGCAAGACGAATTCCTCGACCTCGGGCAACCCGCCTTGCATAATCAGATACCCGTTATGCGGTTCGCGCGGCGTGATTTCGTTGTTGATCGGCGTAAGCATCAAGCGGCGGATTTCCTGCGGATCGTCGGTCTGACCGAGCACCCAACACAGCTTCATGTAGGCCGTTTCCGGCAGCATGTTGTCCAGCGGAATGACGCCGAGATCGAGCAGGTCGCGCCCGGTATCGTAGACGTACATCTGCGCATAACCCCACAGCGTCTGCACGGTCATGACTACGGTCATGCCCTTTTCGATCACGCGCCGCAACGCCGGATAAAGCGGTTTGTTGACGTGCCCCAACCCGGTGCCGGCAATCACCAATCCGCGGTAACCGAGATCGGCCAGCGAATCGATGATGTCCGGATTGAAGTTGGGATAGTAGTACTGGATCGTCACCTTTTCCTCGAAGGTCGGGGTAATGATCGGGATGCGGCTCTTGTCGCGCTTTAGGTAGTTTCTGTTTAGATAATTGAAGCGACTGCCTTGGGCATTCAATTCCGGATGCACGGTGGCCAACGGGATCGCGCCGATCGAGCGAAACGTTGAGCGATAACTTGAATGCATTTTCCGGCATCGGGTGCCGCGATGCAGCAGGTCGTATTTGTCCGAGGTCGGTCCAAACATGCACAGCATGACTTCGGCGATGTCGCATTCGGCGGCGGTGCGTACGGCGTTGATCAAATTGAGCGCCGCATCCGATGACGGGCGATCCGAGCTGCGCTGACTGCCGACCAAAACGATCGGGACCGGCGAGTTGCGGACCATGAAACTCAGAATCGCCCCGGTGTGATGCATGGTGTCGGTGCCGTGCCCGATCACAATGCCGTCCACTCCCTTCTCGATCTCTTTACCGATCGCCTCGGCCAGCGCCTTGTACTGCACCGGACCCATATTCTCGCTGAACACACCGAACAGCTTGTGCGTTTTCAGATTCGCGATGTCGGCCAATTCGGGCACCGCGCCGTACAGCTCGCCGGGCGTAAACGCCGGAATCACCGCGCCGGTGCGGTAGTCGAGCCGGCTGGCGATCGTGCCGCCGGTGCCCAACAGCGTAACGTTCTTTTTACCTTTGTCGAATGGGAAATCCTTTTCGGGAATCTTGTAAACCGCTTTGCGATAACCGGTTTCGCGCACCGCGACAATCCGCTGTACGGCCACGCCGATGTTGTAACCGTTGAACAATTTCACGACGATGTGCCAATCGTCGCACGTTTCGTTGCGCGGCAGAATGACGCCCTCGAAAGTCGAACCCTCGTCGTTGGTGACGGCCACCTCGGACCACACGCCGACATTGAAGCGCGCCAGCGTTTCTTTCGCCTGGCCGCGATATCCCTGAAACATGTCTTCGCGTTCGACAACCACCGTGGTCATAGGTTGCCCTCCTCGAGCCGCTCTTTGATGTAGGTCACGACATCCTTGGCCGCGGCTTTGCCGTGCAAAATGTATACGGCCTGGCCGGAGATGTAACGCAGCGCTTTTTCATCCACACCCGCTTCGACGACATCGGCCATGCGCGTCAACAGCGAATCGACCGCGCTGTGCCACTGCTCCTCGCTCGCCGGATCGATTCCCTCGGCCGCGCAGGCTTCGGTAACCGACATCTCGCCTTCACGGGCCAACCGTGCGGCCAGCGTGCGAATCGATTCGACGCCGATGCGACCGTCGGTATATAAATCGAAAATTTCCACCCACCGCTCAGGAGGCAGATTGCGCACCGGCACGCCGTCGCGACCGAGCGCTTTGGCGCGATCCCCTATTTCCACCGCGGCCAGCAAACCATCGACGCCGGTCTTCTCGACCACCTCATCGACAATCTCCGCCACGCCGGAACGAATCAAATAATGAATGGTCTGCGGCGGCACCCCCCACTCGCGATAACGTGCCTCCCGCACCCACGGCGCCGTGGGCAACTGCGCACGCGCCGCCTCGATACGCTCCGGATCAATGCGCGTCGGTGGTAGGTCGGTATCCGGATACATGCGATCCGGGCCGGGTAGAATGCGTTCGAAGGTTGTGAAGCCGCCGATCAGCGACTGGCGAGTCTCCTTGGGTACGCCCAACGTGGCGTCGCCGAAGCGCAAGCGGATTTCCTCGACGGCGGTGCGGCAATCGGCCTCCGGTCCCCACACAAGGTAGAAATCGTCGTTCTCGGTAACCTGCAAGCGCCGCCGCAAACGTTCGACGGTGCGATGGATGCGTGGAAATTCCGGCAAGCGATTGCTGCCGATGACAATCGGCGGTTGATCGAGACAGGCGATGACGCGAATGCGCCCGGACAATTCATCGAGGAAGGTCACGCCCGGTTGCGTCGGATGCAACGCCAGATCGTGTACGCCTTTGATGCAGGCGCCGTAGATGCGTCCGCCGGCCGCCAGGGCTTTTTGCATATAATCGATTTCGACGCCGGCCAGAATATTGCTGACGTCGGTGAAATTCATTTGAATTTTATCCGGCGCATCCAAGCCGCGCTCGCGCAGTTTGTCGCGCAAACGCAGCAGGTTAATTTGCCGAATCGCCTCGTTGTGCACCAGTTTGACCGCGTAAGGCGCGCGCGGCACCCCTTTGATTTCCACCCGGCTGCCGCCGCGCACGCTGACGTTGATGTCCTGTCGCGCCGCGCCGATGCCAGTGCGCACCGCTTTCGTCGAACGCGCAACCTGCCCGATCAGCAAAATCGCGTCGCGCACTTCGGCGGGCGTGCGCAGATCCGCCCCGGTCACGGTTTCGGTCAACGGCACGCCGAGCCGGTCGGTGCGGAAAACGATCCGGTGGCCGATGTCCTGCACTTCGCGGCACGAATCTTCCTCGATGGACAGATGCGTCACGTTCAACCGGCGACCTTTGAAGGGCAAAAAGCCGTTGACGCCGATAATCGCCGTGCGCTGGAATCCGGTCGGGATGCTGCCGTCCAGATACTGTTTGCGGGCGATGTGCACCTCATCGATGATGTCCATGTTCATCAGCAGGCACAGGCGAATGGCGATGTCGATCGCCTCGGGATTGATGAGGAACGGCGGCGTATCGTCCATCTCATAGGTGCAAACGTTGAGCCGGTTGAGCAGATAGAGTATCTCTTTTTTTGTCTTGAACTCCATCAGCGCCGTGCCGTCGTATTCGCCCAGTTCGCTGAGCGTCGGCCGCATGTGGCGCAACACCTCACCGTCGTGCGTTTTGGTATACAAACCGGAGGGACACCGACAAAAAAGCTTCTCTTTGGTCAAGAGCTGCTGGTGAACCTCAAGCCCGGAGATCAGCCCTACCGCCTCGTAATCAAGTTGTTCAATCATGGTCCTCTCGTTCGCGGAAACAAAGTGGCGCTATGCTAATCCCTCGCGCGACAAGAGTCAAAATGGATTTTGATAAGATATTAGCAGATTATACCAGGGGATTATTATCGCTATCGTCTACCAAAAGACGTTATAACCGTTTTGACCACCATTGTTTAAGCAGGATGCGCGCACCGTTGAACATCTGCTTCAGCCCGATGCTGCGCGTGATAAACAACTGGCGGAAAATCATTTTTGGACGCGCATAAAAACGCCAGGTGGCCCGGCGATGCAACCGCTGCAACTGCACGCCGGTCATGCCCTCAGGGATATAGGCCAGCGAATCCGGATCGGGGTTGAACGTGGTGAACTTATCCCACTCATGGCGCTCGATGCGCCCCTGTTCGACCATTTCGTCATATAGCGCCGATCCCGGCAACGGCACGGTCAGACCGAACTTGGCAAAATCGATGTCCAACTCGCGTGCGAACTCGATCGTCCGACGAGTCATCTCCGCCGTTTCCCCCGGCAGGCCGAGCATGAAAAAGGCGGATATTTCCAACCCGGCTGCCCGGGCCACCCGCACCGCGCGTCGCACATCGTCGGTAGTGAAATTCTTGCCCACGCCGGCAAGCAATTCGTTCACTCCGCTCTCGACGCCAAACAAAATGCGTTTGCATCGCGCCGCCCGCATAGCGCGGCAGATTTCCTCGTCGATCACGTCCACACGTGTTTCGCTGGTCCACCACCATTGATGCGGAATGTTACGGGCGCGAATGGCTTCACAAACCGCCAAGCCCAATTTTTTATTCAGGGGGAAGATCGGATCGACAAAACCCACGTGACGGATGCCGTAATCGCGCACGAGCCAATCGATTTCCGCCGCAACACTCTCCGGCGAACGCGTCCGTACGCGATTGCCTTGATACCCCAACGCGCAAAAGCGGCAGGAGAAGGGGCAACCGCGCGAGGCCAGCAACGATAAACACGGCTTGGCCACCGTCACGAAGGGTAAAAACGTATAGTTGCGGTACGGCAACAGATCCCACGCCGGCCACGGCAAAGCATCGAGATCCTCGATCATAACCGGTGAACCGGTATGAATAACGTTTTTCCCATCAAACAAACTCAAACCCGGAATTTCCGTCGGCAGACGATCTTTCGCCAACGCATCGGCCAGCAACGGAAACGAGTGCTCACCCTCGCCGTGCACAACCGCATCGCCCGCGTCGTCGTTCAGCAGATCATCGGCAAACAACGAG
>DAINPV010000062.1:0-15060 GCA_036743315.1 bacterium
TTAGCCGAATTGATCATACGACTTAATGATGCTAGGGTCGAAATAGCCCTTCATGAACAATCCGAGTGGTACGGTAAAGCTCTTGCCGCTCGGCGGGTTATGAAAGCCGAAAATCCCGATGCGACGATATATCTTTCCGGTTTTACCCCTTTGGCGGCTTCTGGTCTTGGTTTCGCTGGAAAATTGAATATTTACGGCACAAGCCTTCTTGGAAACAACCTGCAAGGCAGCCGATCCGGCGGATTGATTACACGCAATCTGACCCGTATGGGTATTCTCGGGATCCAAGTTGAGGGACAAACCTCATGCCCAACTGTTTTGCACTTGGCCCAAGATGGCAGTCCTCATCTCATTCCCTTGAGTGAATACGGCGAAGACCTTCGCGGCACCCACCGTTTCGCCCAGGCGATATACAAAAAACATGGTAAAAACATAGGCTTGGCAATAACCGACCCCGCCTCGACCGGATTTTTCTTCAACGCGATCGCCTGCAATGCTCAACCGGGCGAGCCGCCACATCGAGTGGCCGGTCGCGGGACAACCCGTTTCGGCCAAAACGGCCTGGTCGGCGTGGTGGTCGAGCGCACCCCCGCGCCACTGCACGGTATTTCCTTCAATAAGAAGGATATGGCGGAGATATTGCGGAAGTTGCACCAGACCAAATGGAATAAAAACCTGACCGGCAGCGATGACCTGCAGAATCCCTCCCTGGGCGGTACCTATGGTTCGGCGGCCAAGGGGCGCTTCGACGCGGGTCATGGTCTGACCAACCTCTTTCGCAGTGCACACATTCCCGACGAGTATTATCAGACCGTGTTGCCGGAAAACATCGTTCGCGACCAGTTGCGACTGGCGGCGGAAAACGATCTGGCCATCAGCCGCCACTCCTGCCTGCCCGGTTGTCCGAACAAATGCAGCCAGACGATCATCATGTACGACGATGGCGAGTACAAAATTTTCAAAGCCGGCGAATGGGAAACCTATCAGGGCGCCATCAACCTGGGCATCTTCGAACAGGCCGTCCCTTTCACCACCTGGGTGACGCATCACTCCAACGATTTCGCCTACGACCACATCGAAGGGCTGGTCACCCTTGCCGCGCTGGCGTTGGTTACCGAAAGCAAGGTCGACACCGGCGTGCGCTACGGCGACGCCGAATCGATGAAACGTTGTCTGCGCGAAGCGGTCGCGGGCGAGACGGACCTGGGACAATTGTTCCGGCGCGGCGCGGCGGCCGTCGAGCAACATTACGGCCTCGAACGTCACTTCACCGTCGGCGGACACGCTCTGGCTTTTCACAACGGACGCAGCATGGTGCAAACCGGCGTCGGTCTGAGTTGGACCTACGGCCGCCACGGCGAATGTTGCGCGGGACCGGGCCGCCTCAATTTTCTCGGCTTGCCCTACAATCCCGCCGACCATACGCTCGATGCGCGCACGCACGTACTCAACAGCGTGCACGGGATGATCATGTACGGCGCGGTCGACGAACACGGCATGTGCTTTTTCATCGGTCCCAGCCTAGACACTCTGGTGGACGGTGAAATGATCCTCAACACGATGGGCTTGCCCGGCGACGCCCGCGAGATGATCCGCCGCTCCGCCGAGTTGATTTTACAGATCCATGAGTTCAACGATCGAAGGGGCGTCCGAATCCAACCGCTGCCCAGAACGTTCTACGATCAGCCCACGCGCGGCAATCGGCAAACGGATGCCGAGGCGGTGGCCTTCAACGTGCCCTTCGCCGAAGTACGCGATTACGGCCGCGAAGTCTTCGCCGCAGTCGCCTCCGGGCGCATGACCGTCCCCGACGAGTTGCTGGCCAAATCGCGCAGCCGTTACCAATAAAGCCGCCTTGCCGGACAGCCGTCGACCGCGTAGTATATTTTCATTCCGATAATCCATACGGAGGCATGCCATGAACAAACGATGGCTTTTCTTTTTCATCGTTTCCATCACCGCCTTGTTTTTATCCGGCGCAATCCATGCCGCCCTGTCGCCCGCCGATGACTATCGGGCTGAACGTGCGAAACTGACCGGCGCCGACCGCGCCACGCGCCTGGGGGCGGACCTCTTTCTCAATAAAAAAGAGCAGGTCGTGGACGAATATCTGACCGCGCTGCGCTCGCGAATCAACAACGATTATCTAAAGAAAAACGACTTTCCGCCGGCGAAAATGTTTTATCAGGTGAAAACGCAAATCGAGGAAGACCTGATTTTTGAACTCCTCAAAACCATGCCCAAAGGCGGCGCGTTGCACGTGCACACCAGCGCCTCGGGCACGGCCGAGTGGATCGTCGATACCGCCCTGCAAACGCCTGACACCTACCTCTGCTGGCAGGACAAATGCCATTATTGGGATGGCGATGACTACCCAAAAGGAACGTTGGTTGTCGCCAGAAATCGTCCGCGCGGCTTTATCACCATCGCCGAGGCGAAGAAAGTCGAAAACCTGCGCGAAGAGCTGATCCGGATGCTAACCATCGGCCTGGAAGAGGACGCGCTGCCCGACATCTGGGTCGAGTTCGAAAACATCTTCAATCGCGCCGGCAACTTCCTCAACTACAAGCCGGTTTTCGAAAAATACTTTCATCATGCCATGACCATTTTGGCTGAAGACAACGTGCAGTACCTGGAATATCGTGGCGGTATGTCGCCCTATGAGGATTTGTCCGGCAAAAAATACACGGCACAGGATATGATAACAACCCTGCGCGACATTGCCCATCAGGTGGCTAAGGAGTATCCGGGCTTCAAAATGAAGCTGATTCTCGCCGCACATCGCAGCGCCACGAGCGAGAAAGTAACAGAGAAGTTGGCCACCGCCACCAGGCTTTACCAAGACAAGGCCCTGCGCGACGAAGGACACCCATTCATCATCGGTTTCGACCTGGTCGGCCAGGAGGACAATGGGTACAAAACGATCGATTACCTCGATGTTTGGTTGAAAGCCCGTCGGGAAGGCAACGATATTCCCTTCTATTTCCACGACGGCGAAAGCGCCTGGTTCTTCGACGACAACCTGTACGACACCGTGATCGATCCGATCGCCAGCCGGCGCATCGGCCACGGCTTCAATCTGTTCCGCTTCCCCTCGGTGCTGGAAAAGGTGAAGGAAAAGGACATCGCGCTGGAAATTTGCCCGATCAGCAACCAGGTGTTGCGCTACGTCGGCGACCTGCGTCTGCACCCCGGCGCCGAGTACATCAACCGCGGCGAGCCGGTGGTGCTCAGCTCCGACGACCCGAGCATCTTCGGCTATCGCGGCCTGACCTACGACTTCTGGGCGGCATACATGGCCTGGGGTTTCGACCTGCGTACGTTGAAGAAACTGGCGCTCAACTCCCTCACCTACACCGGCATGGACCAACAGGAAAAGACCGAAGCGATCGCACAATGGCAACGAAAGTGGAACACCTGGATCGAAACGGTTTACGCCCAAGCAAAGAAATAATCGTATCTTATGGCTCCGTTGCGTCACGCCCAACGGAGCCGCAACGATCGCTTTTCCGTGAAAAAAGCCTATTCCTCGTACTTGAACGAAACCTTCACCCGCGCGCGATAGGCCGTCACTTTGTTGTCTTCGACCTTCATATCCAACGTGGTGACTTCGGCGATGCGCATGTCGCGCAGGCTTTCCCCGGCCTTTTCGACGGCGTTCTTCGCCGCATCCTCCCAGGATTTGGGCGACGTACCCACCAATTCGATAATCTTATAAATACTATTGGACATGGTTCCCCCCTCGTGTGGGCCGACATCCATCCGGCCCGGATAATTTTCTGGATTCCACCTGAAAAAAATGTAGTCAGTCGGTGGGGTGATAGCAAACATCCGGAGTCGATTTTCCGGAAAATGATGTTTTCTCCCGGATAAAGGATCAAACAAATTTCGATGGACAAACTTACAATCGGCGGTGCAGCACTTCGGTGAGTTCCTCTTCGCTCAACTTTACCGGGTTGCTCTTGTTGCCGGCGGCGGCGACGATTTTCGGCAAATCGTCTTCGCTCACGCCGAACCTTCTCAGGCGCGGCAGTTGCAGCAATTCGGTCCATTCTTCGAGAATCGACAGCAACAGCTTGCATCCCTGCCGCACATTCTTGGCTTCGACGCCCGCCAGCAGGCCGCCGACCCTGGCGAACTTGATCAGCGCCGGATGATCCCAGCCGTGCACGCAGGCCAGCTTGGCGATGGTCAGCTCGTTGGCCGGCCACATCAACGTGCCGCACACCGCACCGTGCGCGATGGGAAAATAGCCGCCCACCGCCGCCGCAAAACCGTGCACCACGCCCAGCCCGGCGTTGGCCAGCACCAGACCGGACATCAGCGCGGCATAGGCCATCTGACCGCGTAGATCCACGTCGTCGCCGCGATCACCCGCTACCAACGGCAATGTCCGCGCGATGCACTCCAAACCGCTCCAGGCCAGCGCATCGGTCAATGGCGAAGCGCCGGTGGAAACATACCCTTCCAACAGCTGTGTAAAGGCGTCCATGCCGCAGGCGGCGGTCACCGCCGGCGGACAGGTGACGGCCAATTCCGGATCGACCAGCGCAACAGCCGGCACAAAATTGTCGTGACGAAGCGATTTCTTGAAGCCGCCTTCGCCGACCTGACTGATCACCGCGTTCTTGGTCGCCTCGCTGCCGGTGCCGGCGGTGGTCGGTACGGCGATCAACGGCTTGGTCGCGCCGTGATGCTCTTTGGTTCCCACGCCTTCGAGATAATCGATGATCGGCTCGCCCGTCGGCAGCATAGCCGCGATGGCCTTGCCCGCATCCAGCACGCTGCCGCCGCCCCAGGCGACCACAACGTCGACCGGCTGCGCACGCAAATGCGCCACCGCTTCGTCCACCATTGCCGGCGACGGCTCGCCCGCCACGGTAATGTGAGTGTACGCGATGCCGCCTTCGTTCAACTCTTTTATCAGTTCGTCCCAATGCGCCGTGGCGCGAAACGAAGCGGCGCCGGTCACCAACGCGACATGGTTGCCGTAAGCGGCGATCAGGCGCGGCAATGCGGTGATCTTGCCCGCGCCGAATACGAGGGAGGGCATCCGGACGAAATCGAAGGGCCGGATCATGATCCATCTCCTTCCTGCCATTTAACGAAAAATACTGGTTGAACCGTGTTCCAACATCACAACCTCGTGGGTTGTACCGCCGTTCTCCACCATACACAAAATGTGACATTGGTTCATTGGTTCAACCAGTGATCCAATTTTTATCTTATGCCGTCACAACTGTCAATAGACTCAAAATGGCATGGCGCCAATAATTCGCGCCCACTCAAATCAACGAACGCCAAACGCGCGCGATGCGTTGGAATGTCGAATGCCAGGTGAACGGCTCCAACGATGAGCAACTCGGCTCGGCCAACGGCGGCCGCGCCAAACTAAGACTTAAAGTTAAAGTCAGGCGCTCGGTGAACGCGGGCAGATCCTCCGCCAGCGGCGTATCCGGCCCGGTCAGGCGCGGCAAGGCGACTGTCGTCAGCGTCTCGCCCAGATGCGGCGCAAGCACCTCTTCCACACCCGGCAACGCTGTAGACACGAGCCGGCAGCCGCAGGCCAGCGCCTCGACCAGCACCAGCGGCACGCCCTCGTAAAAGGACGGCAGCACGCACACGGCGCAATGACGAAGGAGACTCGCCAGTTTTTCCTGCGGCAGTTGGCCGTGCATCTTTACCGTCGGCGCCATTGCCGCCATGCGTTCGCGCAACGTTTCGGCCTCGGCTCCCGCCCCATCGCCGGCGACGTGCAGCACCAAATGCGGAAATTCGCGGCGCAGGCGCTCGACAGCCTCCAACAACCAGGGCAAGCCTTTCGCCGCGCTGTACTTGCCGATGTAGACCGCCTGCCCCACAGCCGCATCGGGATTTCGCCCGCGCGTGTGGAACAGCTCGTCGCGATACCCCGCCCCAACCACGTGAATGCGCGCGCGGTCGATGCCGTAGGCGACGGCAATTTGGTCGACGTGCCCCGGTTGCAGCGTCACCACCGCTTCGTTACGCCGACATCCGGCGACGATCTCCTCCGCCAGATGCGGGCAGAGCTGCAATTGACGCAGCGCGGTCGCGTGGCAATGCATGACCACCGGAATGTCCGGCGCTATATCTTTCAGTAGCGAACTGACGATCCACAAGTGGTTCGCGTGAATGACGTCGGGGCGAAATATCGCCAGCACGCCCGCCAAATGGGTGCGCCAGGCTGTGCGGTAGGCATCCAGTTGCGCGGCGGTCATCGCCGCAAAGCGCGTCGAGCGATAGGGCATCACATCGCTCATTCCCGGCACGGGGAAAGGCAGCGGCTCGCGTTCAAAAAACAGCGGATGGATATGCTCGTCCGGCAAATCGCCGACACGCGGGCGCTTCTCCTTGGCCGGCACGCCGATTACCGCATGTTGCTCCCAACCGGCGCGCGCCGCCAGACGCACCAGCGCATTAAGCGTCACTCCGCTGCCGGTCAGAGAGGGCTGTTGCGAAAGAATGTGCAATACCGAGGGTTTCATCCGAATCATCGTACGCGATTGGATTTCACATCACAAATCGAATGGTTATGGTCTGTTATTGCGCGCCGGGCCGCTTTTTGTTAATGTAGCGCGCCCAGAGGGGAAAATGCGGTCGCCAATGACGGCTGGACAGAGGAAACCGCCCCGGATGATGAACGAGCGGAAAGGACGAACAAGCGATTATGACTGATAAATCAACGAAACGATTTATTGTCATCCTGGCATGCCTGCTTCTGGGATTCCTGGCCTCCGCCTACACATTCCACCTGTTCATGCAGGTGCAGGAGCACGGTCCGAACGTCGACAGCTTCTGCGCGATCAGCGAAACGGTCAATTGCATCACCGTGGAAACCAGCGAATACGCCGTGACGTTCGGCGTGCCCATCGCCATGTACGGCCTCGAGTACTACTCGGTCGCCCTGATCATTCTGTTGTTGTCGTTCTTCGGCATCTGGCCGCTGCGCCGCTGGCAATCGCTGATTTTCTGGATGGCCGTGATTTCCGTACCGGTCATCACCATCCTCGCCTATCTGGCCTTCGTGGTCATCGGCTCGATCTGCATCGTCTGTTGCGCAGTCTACCTGGCCAACCTGACAATGCTCATTTACCTGCTGGCCGCCAACCGCGGCCGCCTGCGCGAACTGGCCGCGGAAGGTCCCACGGAGTTTTTCAGCGCGCTGCCCAAGGCACGCGGTTTGCTGATCGCCACGATCGTCTTCGCCGCCATTGCCCTTTCGCAGTTCTTCTGGATGTCCCCGGCGTTGGGCCTCTCCGCCGGCGGATCATTCAACTTCCAGGGCCTGCCGGTCGACGGCATGAGCCTGGGCAATCCCAGCGCGCCGATCAAGATCGAGGAATTCACCGACTACCAGTGCCCCTACTGCGACAAGGCGCATAAGGTGATGATGGAACTGGTGCAAAAGTATCCGGACAAAATCCATCTCACGCACCGCGATTACCCGCTGGATAACAATTGCAATCCGTATATTCCGCGGCTGTTCCATCCCGACGCCTGCCGCGCCGCGAAATACGGGCGTTGCGCCGCCGCGCAAAATCGCTTCTGGCAACTCGATGAAAAAATGTTCCACAACCGCACGCGGTTGCAGAAACGGCACATCGTCGTGTACGCCCGCGAGGCGGGGCTGAATATGAACAAGCTCGAGGAATGCGTCGCCGAGCCCGCAACGCTCGACGCCATACTGAAGGACATCCACGAGGGACACAGTCGCGGTGTGAACGGGACTCCCGCCTGCTTCATCAATGGCGAGTTGGTTTTCGGCTTCTACCCGTTGGATTTCTGGGAAAACAAGGTGCGGCAGATTTTAGGGCTCGAACCGCTAGCGACCCCGACGCCGGAAGCGTCCGCCGAACCGAAGCCCTAATCCCATCCATAGGCGCGGTGCAGACGATCGCGCAACAGCCGTTCGAGGATGGCGCGGTTGCGCGTCCAGCGTGCGTCCGGCGGCGGGACGGCGGCCGGCGTTTCGGCCAACACCGTGAAGAAGGCTTCGCTGTCGGCAAGCGGTCGGCGCACAGTTAATTCCCGGTCGGCAAACAACACGCCCTCCAGACAATAGAGCCAGATGGTTTCGATGCCCGCCGCTTTGGCCGCCGCCACGTCGGGCGCGAATTGCGATGCCCGGTCGAAGCTCTTGCCCTCGTTGCCGGGAATGACGCCCTCCCACGTGCTGCCCAACGTGATCCACGCCCGCTCGCCAACGCGGCGCGCCAACTCGCCGGCGTACTCGTACAGCACGCGCTGCGCCGACCCCGGCGGCACGACCAGCGGCACGGCGGTGGGCAGATACGAGTTGTAGAACATCGCGTTGTAGGCGTCGAAGGGCACGGGAAAGACGGGCATCTCCAGGTAATCCTGCAGCGTGTGGCCGTCGTCAATCAGGTCGGCGATCAGAAACGGAAACACCGCGCTGGACACGCGAACGCCCTCGCCCTGCAGCGTCCGGACGATCTCGCTCAGCCGCTTGGAAGCCCAGGCGAAGCGGCGTGGATTGCGGTTGGTCAAAAAGTATTTGGCGAACGACAAGGCGCGGGCGTACCACGGCGGGCCGGGAAAAAACATGGCCTCCATTTGCGGCCACGGCGTTTCGACATCGACGACCAGCCAGTCGGGTTTGCCGCCGAATTTGACACAGCCGGCAAGGATCGTCTCGATCATCCGCGCGGTCGCTTCGACGTTGCGTTCGTTGATCCAATAGCCCAGCGACTTGGGCAGCAACGGCCAAAGGCAATAAGCCGCGCCCGCTTCGCGCAACGTTTGCGCCAAGGCCAGGTGCTCGCCCAGACGCTCGGGCGCAAACCGGCCGCCGTCTTCCGGAAAACGCAGGGCATGCCCCAAGGTCAGGCGATGGCGCCCCAACAATTCGACCACATCTTTTTGCCGCAATTCGCGCGGGGACAACGTCTCGCAATACACGCCGAACTTCATACGCCGCTACTTGCCTTTCTTGCGCTTTTCCACATCCGGACCGGTCAAGGGCACGAACATGACCGGCAAGACCGATTTTTGCGTCGTGCCGTCCTTGGTCTTCACGATCAGCATCAACTCCTGCACGCTTTTGCCCACGGGAATGATCATTCGCCCGCCGACCTTGAGTTGGTCGATCAACGGTTGCGGCACATGGTCGGGTGCGGCGGTGACGATCACGGCGTCGAACGGCGCGTGCTCGGGCCAACCCTGGTAGCCGTCGCCGCACTTGACCTCGACGTTGCGATACCCCAAGCCCCGCAGTCGTTCGCGGGCGCCGTCGGCCAGCGCGCAGATGATCTCGACCGTATACACCTGCCGGCTCAACTCGGCCAGAATCGCCGCCTGATATCCCGAGCCGGCGCCGATCTCCAGCACCGTTTCATCGCCTCGCAGTTGCAGCGCTTCGGTCATGAACCCGACGATGTACGGCTGGCTGATCGTCTGGTCGTGCTCGATCGGCAGCGCCCGGTCGGCATAGGCGAACGGGCGATAGCGTTCGGGCACGAACAAGTGGCGCTCGACCTTGCGCATCGCCTGCAGCACGCGTGCGTCGCTCACGCCCTGCGCCTTGACCACCTGCACCATGCGTTCGCGCTGTCGGACCCAGTCCTGGGCTTGGCAAGCCAACGCCACGAGCAGCAACAGCAGCACGTTGATCATTATCGGCCGAAACATGATCTTCGCCCCTCACCGTCAATGTAAACAGCGCCGGGAAGGATGCCAAGGGCGAGCGCGTCAAACGGCCGGCGTACGCAGTTGGTGCGCTGGAGTGAAATGACGCCGCCAGAGGAGCAGCGTGCCGCCGATGGTGGCCGAGGCGATCACGGCGGTCAGCAGGTAGAAGATGATCACCTGATAGCGCACGGCCAGAATCGGCTCGACGCCGCTGATGATCTGACCGGTCATCATGCCCGGCAACTGGACGATACCCGCGGTCATCATCGAGTTGATCGCCGGGACCATCGCCTGGCGCAGCGCCTCGCGCACCACGTGCAGCGACGCCTGCCAACTCGTCGCCCCGACGATCAGCGCGGCCTCGATGCGGTCGCGGCCCTCTTTCATGCCGCGATCCAACGCCCGCACGCCGATCGCCAGGCCGGTCATCGCGCCGTTGAGCATCATGCCGACGATCGGAATCACATACGCCGGGTTGTAATAGGGCTTGATGCCGATCACCAGGTAAAACACGTACGCGGCCAGCACGACCGTGCACAGGCCGATCACGCCCGCGGCGATGAGCACCAGGCGCAGGCCCGTCACGCCCGCGCGCTTGGCGGCGTTGTAGCCGGCGATGATGGTCATGAGCAGCAGGATGCCCGCCACCGGCAGCGGCCGGTCGAGCGCGAACACGTAATGCAGGATGAAGCCCACCGCCACCAGTTGCACGAACACGCGCACGGAGCCGATGAGCAGGTCCTTCTCCAGCGTCAGCCGCAGCAGATGGCTGATGACGATGGGAACGAGCATCAGCAAGGAGCTTACGAACAGGTCGAGATACGTCAGGTGGAACATCGCCTCGTTCATGACGCCTCCCGCCGCAGCAAGGCGGCCGCGGGGCCGTCCGGCGCCATGATCTCGGCAGGCGGCCCATCGGCGGCGATGAGCCCGTCGGCCAGGTACAGCACGCGGGCGCAGAACTGTAGATGTTCCAGCTTGTGCGAGACGTGCAGCACGGTCTTGCCCGCGTCGGCCACCAGGCGGTGCAGATCGTCCAGGATCTCGCCGGCGACCTTCGGATCGAGGTTGGCCATGCTCTCGTCGAGCATGAGCACTTCGGGATCGAGGTAAAGGATTCTCGCCAGTTGCACGCGGGCCTGCTGGCCGGTCGACAGCGCCTGAGCGTCGCGGTCGGCCAACTCCGACGGCAAGCGCATCAGGTCGAGCATTTGCCGGGCGCGCGCGGCATCGCCGGGACGCTCGCGCAGGGTGTCGGGAACCAGCACGTTGTCGAGCACCGTACCGGGGAACATCACCGTGCGTTGATTTACCAGGGCGAGGCGGCGGCGCAGCTCGGTCACCGGCAGTTGCGGCAACGGCTGTCCGCCATAAAGGATCTCGCCGCCGGTGGGATCTTCCAGCCGGTTGAGCAGCCGCAGGATGGTCGTTTTGCCGCTGCCGCTCGCGCCGATCAGTCCGACGCATTGCCCGGCGGGAACGGTCACGCTCACCCCGCGCAGAATGGGCGTGAGGACGCCGCCGGCGCCGGGTTTGGCGCAATGCACGTCGCGCAATTGGATGTCCAGCGTATTCATCGACCGCCCCGGGAAATTGTCAGAGGGCATCATAACCACTAAGATCTTTCGGCGAAAGGGCAGCGGTTCGGATTGGCCTTGCGGGACAAAGGGCGGCGATCCGTGGGACATTGGAAAACCGGGGAAATGATTCCTTCGTATCCCTTTTTTGGGGGATAAATGGGACACTTTGGGACACTTTGTCCCACCCCTCAATTTTGCGATTCATATGCAATATCAATGGGATATAAAATTGAACGGTGGGACACTTCGGAAAAAGTGTCCCACGTGAATAGTACAGATGTTCGAATGTGGAAATAGTAAAGGAATCGAGCGATCCCGACGCTAATGCACAGGGCTACCCATGGTGGTAATGGAATTCGTCATCCCTGGGCGACCGATCGACCTTAAAAAACGACGCCAAGGTGAAAGACCTTGGCGTCGATTTTTTGCGGTGATTTTGTTTACGCGGTTTTGACGTTGGCCGCCTCTTCCAGGCCCAGTTCCTTGATGGCGATTTCGCGCATCTTGAATTTCTGGATTTTGCCGGTGACGGTCATCGGGAATTCCTCGGCGGCGCCGACGAACTTCCAGTAGCGCGGGATTTTGTGGTGCGTGATCTTGCCTTTGCAAAAGGCGCGGATTTCCTCTTCGGTGGCCGGCTCGCCTTCGCGGCACAGCACCCAGGCCATGAGTTCCTCGCCGTACTTGATGTCGGGCACGCCGATGACGTACACGTCCATCACCTTGGGCATGGCGCGCAGGAATTCCTCGATTTCGCGCGGGTAAAGGTTTTCGCCGCCGCGGATGACCATTTCCTTGATGCGGCCGGTGATCTTCACATAGCCGTCGGCGTCCATCACGCCCAGGTCGCCGCTGTGCAGCCAGCGCGAGGAGTCGATGGCCTCGGCGGTGGCGTCGGGGTTGTTGTAGTAGCGGTTCATCACCTGGTAGCCGCGGAAGCAGATTTCGCCCTGCTCGCCGCGCGCGACGACGGCGTCGGTGGCCGGGTTGATGATCTTGAGTTCCTGCATGGGCATGACGCGTCCGACGCTGCCGACACGGCGTTCGAGCGAATCGTCGCCGCGGGTCATGGTGGTGACCGGCGAGGATTCGGTCTGGCCGTAGGCGATGCACACGTCGACCATGTTCATTTTGTCGATGACCGCGCGCATGGTGTCGATCGGGCACGGCGCGCCGGCCATGATGCCCGTGCGCAGGTGCGAGACGTCGTATTTGGCGAAATCGGGGTGATTGAGCAGCGCGATGAACATGGTGGGCACGCCGTTGAGGGCGGTGCACTTTTCGGCATCGATGGCTTTGAACACCTCTTCGGGCATGAACACCGGCGCGGGCAGGACCATCGTCGCGCCCTGACTGACGCAGGCGATGCTGGACATGACCATGCCGAAGCAGTGGTAGAACGGCACGGGAATGCACAGGCGGTCGCCTTCGTCCAGTTGCATGATGTGCGCGACGTGGTGACCGTTGTTGAGGATGTTGAAATGACTGAGCGTCACGCCTTTGGGAAAGCCGGTCGTGCCGGAGGTGTACTGGATGTTGATGTCCTCGTCCGGTTCGAGTTTGCCCAGAATTTCGCGCATTTTGTCGGCGGACTCGCCCTTGCCCAACTCGATGATATCGGCCAGCAGGTATTGGCCGGGCAGTTTTTGATCGAAGTTGATCACGCGCTTGAGCTGCGGGAGTTTGGCGGCCTTGGTTTTGCCCGCTTCGCCCTCGGCGATTTCGGGGCAGACTTCCAACAGCATCTCGCGGTACTGCGAGGACTTGAAGGAATCCATCAGGATGATGGTTTCGGTTTCGGACTGCCGGAGCGCGTATTCCAACTCATGAGTGCGATAGGCCGGGTTGATGTTGACCAGCACCGCGCCGATCTTGGCCGTGGCGTACTGCACGACGATCCATTCCCAGCGGTTGACCGACCAGATGGCCACATGCTCGTTGCGGCGCACGCCGATTTTCAGCAGACCTTTGGCCAGATTGTCGGTCAGTTCGTTCAATTCCCGGTATTTGAGACGCACGTTCTGAAACACGGACACGAGGCATTCGCAATCGGGAAACGCGGCGGCGGTTTGTTCGAGCAACTCGCCGAGGGTCAGGTACAACAGGGGCATTTCGCTGGAACCGTGACTGTAACTGGGATTTTTGACCGTCATGCTTTTAACTCCCATCTGCAAGTACGTTCAGTCGCAAAAGTCGCGCAGCATTGTGCAAAAATCGTCCGGGATGTCAAGCCGAGAAAACGATTATTCCCCTGGCAAAGCCGGTCGATCATGGCTATGGTGGAAAACGGTAAAAAGAAGTTTCCCAAGAACCACCCACCGATAAAAGGAGGAACCCATGAAGGACAAGCCGGAATCCTGTGTGAAACCGGCCGGAGGACCGATTCCGCCGCCCGGCCGGGACCAGGAGCAGCCAATCCCAACCGCACAATTGGAGGAAAAATCCATTATGACCGCGCAAGTAGGCAAACCCGCACCGAATTTCGAAGCGTCCGTCTATTTCGAGGGCGGCTTCAAGAACATCAAACTTTCCGATTATCTGGGCAAATGGGTCGTGCTTTGTTTTTATCCGGGCGACTTCACCTTTGTCTGACCGACCGAATTGGCGGCAGTTGCCGCTAAAGCCGAAGTCCTCAACAATCTGGGCGTGCAGGTGTTATCGGTCAGCACGGACAGTCGTTTTACCCATAAAATCTGGCAGGAAGAAGAACTGGGCAAGATGGTCAAGGGCGGGTTCCCCTACCCGATGATTTCCGATCAAAACGGCGCGATCGGCAAGGTCTACGGCGTGTACGAGCCGGCGGCCGGCGTGAACATCCGCGGGCGATTTATCATCGATCCGGACGGAGTGATCCAGGCGATGGAAGTGCTCACGCCCTCGGTGGGCCGCAACGTGAACGAGTTGATCCGGCAGGTGCAGGCATATCAGCACGCGCGGGCGACCGGCGAAGTGATGCCCTCGGATTGGACGCCGGGCAAACCGACGCTCAAACCCCATCCGGACCTGGTAGGCAAGGTCTGGAAAGTGTGGAAACCGAAGAAGTCGTAATTTTCGCCAACGAACGAAACGCCGCGACCGGCCGGTGGCGGCGTTTTTTTAATGGCGGCAACGAATAACCGGAAAATATTCATATTCACAGACGGCGCACAATCTGTTATTCTTGTTTTAATAATCGTTAAAGGATCGGCATCACTTGGGGAGGGACGATGCTTAAGGTCTACGATCGAGCGCCGACGTTTACCGCCCACACGCACGACGGCGGCACTTTCAATCTGAAACAAGCGCGGCAGGAGAACACGATCGTGTTGGTGTTCCTGCGAGGTTTTTCGTGACCGTACTCGCGCAAGCATCTGGTTCAGATGCGCGACAGCATCGACCATTTCCATTCGATGGACGCGCGGGTCGTCGTCGTGGCCCGGCACGATGCGGCGCCAATGCGCGCCTTCTGGAAAGAGCACAAGCTGCCGTTCATCGGCATTCCCGATCCGCAGGGGACGATCGGCAAGCAATACCGCCAACAATGGAAGCCGTGGCGGCTGGGGCTGATGCCGGCGCTGTTCATCGTCGATCGCGACGGGCTGATCGCACACGCCCATTACAGCAAGGGCATGTCCGACATTCCGAGCAACGAAGCTCTGTTCAGCGAACTGCGGCAGTTGAAGCGCTGACGGGCGGCCCTTGCCCCGGCGGAAGATCGGTGGTTTGATAGAAGCATAACTTATTACTGCACCCCAAATTCGAGGCACACCATGACCGCAGCATCCCAACAAGCGTTGATCGGTTTGCGCGACCTGACGACCCTGCAATGGTA
>DAINPV010000063.1:0-14999 GCA_036743315.1 bacterium
CAGCGGCCCCCTGGTCCCGAACCAGGTGCTCTACCAGGCTGAGCCACATCCCGAAGCCTCAGGGACGATCTATTTACATAATCTTATTGCCGGTGTCAAGCAGTATTCAGACAAGATGTGAATAGGACTTTGTTAATTGGAACAAAGTGTGGGCATTCGGCACTTATTCGGCAAAAATTGGTCGGTGCGCAAGGATAAAAAAACTTTCGATTTCTTACCCCAGGTCGAGGTCGGCCTCTTTGAGCGCACGAATGGGCGCGGCGTAATCCTCATGGCTGAAGACCGCATTGCCGGCGACCAACACTGTCGCGCCGGCGCGCGCAAGGGCGCGGGCGTTGTGCGGGCCGACGCCGCCGTCGACCTGAATGTGCACATCGTCGAAGCCGACATCGCCGAGCATCGTCCGCAGGGTCTGCACCTTCTCCAGCGCCGAGGAAATGAACTGTTGGCCGCCGAAACCGGGGTTGACGCTCATAAGCAGCACCAGGTCGACCGAATCGAGCACATGCTCGATCATCGCCAGCGGCGTCGCCGGATTGAGGCTGACGCCCGCTTTCTTGCCCGCGGCGTGGATCTGCTGCAGGCAGCGATGCAGATGCTTGCACGCCTCGACATGCACGGTGATCCAATCGGCGCCGGCCTCGGCGAACTCCTGCACATAGCGCGCCGGCTCCTCGATCATTAAATGAACATCGAGCGGCAGATCGGTTTCCCGGCGCAGGGCGCGCACGACCGGCTGGCCGATGGTGATGTTGGGAACGAACAAACCGTCCATCACATCGACGTGGATCCAGTCCGCGCCGGCCTCGGCCAGAGCGCGCACCTCGTCGCCCAGGCGGGCGAAGTCGGCGGATAATATGCTGGGAGCGACAATCATGGGTTCTCCTTGCGCACGAAACGCGCGGCAAAAAAGCCTTCCGTGCCCGTGCGATGCGGCAGCGATAACAACGTTCCCCGATCCTGCATGAAGATATCGTAACGCGGAGGGAGTCCTTCGCGCAAATCGCTTAAAGCGAATTCCGGCTGCGTTGCCAGAAAGCCCTCGACGACGCGGTCGGTTTCATCCTCGGTGTAGGTGCACACGGCGTACATGAGCACCCCGCCCGGCCGTACATGGCGCGCGGCTTGCGCCAGAATGGCCGCCTGCACCTGCGCGAGGCGCGCCGGATCATCGGGACGCAGGCGCCAGCGGATCTCCGGATTTTTCTGCAAGGTACCCAACGCGGAACACGGCGCATCGACCAGAACACGGTCGAACCGCAGGTCGTCTTTGATCACGAAATCCTTGCTTGCGTCGGCTTGGATGAGTGAAACGTTGTTGATGCCCAGACGCTTGAGGTTCTGACTCAGCAGGCGCAAGCGACGCGGGTGGATATCGACCGCATACACCTGCCCGACCGGCGCAACCATCTGCGCGAAGTAGCTCGTCTTGCCGCCGGGCGCGGCGCAGACATCGAGAATCACTTCGCCCGGATGCGCACCGAGCAATTCGGCGACGATCTGCGCCGCTTCGCTTTGCACAAGGAACAGCCCCGCGCAAAAAGCCGGCAGTTGATCGAGTTGGGTGAGATGATCGACCGCGATGCCCGCCGGCGCGTATCGGGCGGCGCGCGGATGCCATTGTATCAATTCCTGCAAGAGCGCCGTAGTGTCGGTTTTCGCCTCGTTGACGCGCAGGACCAGCGGCGGCCGCTCCTGATTGGCGGCCAGCAACGCGGCCATCTGCTCGTCGCCGAACTGTTGCGCCAGAGCGCACACCAACCACATGGGATGCGACCAACGAATGGACGCGGCCTGGTATGGATCTCTCAATTGCGGCACATGCTCGCTTTTTTCACCGCGCGGCAAATGGCGCAACACGGCGTTGACCAGGCCGGAGGCGCGTTTGGGCACAAGCTTGACCGCTTCGTCGACGGCCGCATGGGGTGGAATGCGGTCGAGGAACAACAACTGATAAGCGCCGATGCGCAAGGCGTCGGCGACGCGATGTTCCATTTTTTCGAGCGGACGATGCGAAACCTGGCCGAGGCGCCAATCAAGGTAAGTGAGATGGCGCAGCACGCCGTAGACCAATTCGGCAACCAGACGGCGATCGTTGTCGGCCAGCGAGGATTGGTTGAGCGCCGCGTCGAGGGCGAGATCGGAATAGGCATTGTCGACCAGCACCCGCCGCAATACCTGCATGGCGAGCGCGCGGGGATTGTTCATCATGGCTTGGGTCCGAATATATCTCCGACCGCCAGCGGCACGCCGTTGAGGAATGCGGCGGCAGGCATCTCCTTTTTCCCTTGCATCTGGAGCTGCCGCAAAGCCACGGCGCCCTCGCCGGCGGCGACCAGCAAATCTTTTTTGGCCTGAAGCACTTCGCCCGGCGCGCCGTGCCCCGCAGCCGCTTCGGCTTGCAGAATTTTAATCGTCTTGCCCTGCCAGAAAGTGTAGGCGCCCGGCCACGGCGTCATGCCGCGCACGCGGTTGACGATCGCCGACGCGCTCTGCGTCCAATCAAGCAAACCGTCTTCCTTACGCAGTATCGGCGCGTAGGAACCTTCCGCCGGCTGCGGTTGCGGTTGAATATCCCCGGCGAGGTAACGGGGCAGCGTTTCGATCAGCAGGTCGCCGGCAAGATCGGCGAGCTTGACCAGCAGCGTGCCGGCATTGTCGTCGGCGGCGATGGGAACGGCGCGTTCGGCAAGCACCGGACCGGTGTCGATGCCGGCGTCCATTTTGATGATCGTGACGCCGGTTTGCGTTTCGCCGTTGACCAACATCCAGTTGACCGGCGCGGCGCCGCGGTAATGCGGCAAAAGGCTCGCGTGGGCGTTGATGCAGCCGTGAGGCGGCACGACGAGCATTGCGGGGCGCAGGATTTTACCGTAGGCGGCGACGACGAACACGTCGGGTTTGCGCGCGGCCAATTCCTCACGCACTTGGCGGGTGATCTTTTCCGGTTGCAGCACCGGCAGATTGTGAGCCAGCGCGACTTCCTTGACCGGCGGCGGCGTCAGTTGTCGATTGCGTCCGGCAGGACGATCGGGCTGGGTGACAACAAGCTCCGGCGTCATGCCGGCGACCAGCAGGCGCGTGAGGATCGTGGCCGCGAACTGCGGCGTGCCGAAGAAAAACATACGCATGAATCAGGTGTCGCCCGCCTCGCGTTCCTGTGCTTCTTTGCGCAAGCGCTTTTTAATCTGAGCCCGTTTGAGCGGGCTGATGTGATCGATAAACAGGATGCCGTCGAGGTGGTCGATTTCGTGCTGAAAGACGACGGCGGGGAAATCCTCGACCTCATACTCGACCGGATTGCCGTCCAGGTCCTGTGCTTTAACAACCAGATGATACGAGCGGCGAACCTCGGCATTGAAGCCGGGGACGGAGAGACAGCCTTCCTCGTAATAGACTTCGCCGTCGCGCTCGATGATTTCCGGATTGGCGAGCATCAATAGTTCACCGGGCTTGCCTTCCTCGTCGCGCACATCGACGGTGATTACCCGCGTGGAAACCCCCACCTGCGGTGCGGCCAAACCGACGCCCGGTTCGGCGTACATCGTTTCGGCCATATCGCGCGCCAATTTTTTCAGTTCTTCGTCGAACACGGTCACCGGCTTCGCCTTCTGCCGCAAGACCGGGTCGGGATAAATACGAACTCTGCGAATCGTCATCACGCTCCCTTGGCCAATTCGGCTTTTTGGGCGGGCAAGTCGACATGGAAGGTCGTACCGCGTCCCACTTCACTTTCCACCCACAAACGACCGTTGTGGTCCTTAACAATACCATAGCTGATCGACAAACCCAGCCCCGTGCCGTCGCCCACCGGTTTGGTGGTGTAGAACGGATCGAACACCTTGCTCAATTTGTCGGCGGGAATGCCCGGGCCGGTATCACTGATCGAAATCCGCGCGTGGTCCACCGTCGGGTGGATGCAAATGCGGATTTTCCCTTTGCCTTGAATCGCCTGAATGGCGTTGTGGATGATGTTCATGAACACCTGGTTCAACTGGCCGGGCGAGCCCAGCACCATGGGCACCGTTTGATAGTCGCGCTCGATCTCGATGCGGTTTTTATACTCGTAGTACAGGATCTGCAAGGTGGACTCGATGCCCTCTTCCAGGTTGACCGGCAACTTTTCGCTGGAGTCCATGCGCGAGAAGGTGCGCAGGTTCTGCACGATCTGTTTCATGCGCTCCGCGCCGGTGCCGATATTTTTGACGATCTTCTTCACATCCTCGTTCAGATACTCGTACTCGATTTCTTCCTTGACCTTATCGATCCGTTCCTTTTCCTCGCTCTTAAAGTCGGCGTTCTCGTACTGGTTCATCAGTTTCATGATCGAGGAGAGATTTTCGTCGAGCAACTGCACGGAGGCGGAAACGAAGTTGAGCGGATTGTTGATTTCGTGTGCAATGCCGGACACCAGGACGCCCAGCGAGGCCATTTTTTCCGACTGCAGCAATTGCGCCTGGGTGGACTTGAGTTCCTCGTAGGCTTGCTGAATTTCCTCGTTGACCCGGCGCAGTTCCTCGTTGGCCTTGGCCAGTTCGCGCGAACGGATTTCCACGTTGCGTTCGAGCTTGATGCGTTGGGTGACGTCGCGGGCCAGTTCGATGCCGGCGATGATTTCGCCGTGCTCGTCGCGAATGGGGCTGCCGGTCGACTCGTAGTAATGAAGGCGGCCGTCCTTGGTGTACATCCGGCGCAGGCTGTGATGCACCTCGCCGGTGTCCATCGCCTTGCGCACGGGGCAACCGCCGCAGATTTCGTTCTTGTGCTCATAGACCTGGTAGCAGAATTCACCGGTATGGTCGCCGAAGTTTTTCACCAGCACGTCGTTGACGTAGATGATGCGCATTTCCTTGTCGACGATGGAGATGCCGTCGCCGATGCCGCGCAAAAAGGCTTCCATCCGCTCTTTCTCGGCGGCCAGTTCGGAGTCGAAAGTGGCGCGGATCTGGTCGGCCAGTTCACGACGGCGATCGTTGAGCAGCATGTCGAGTTGCTGGATTTTTTCGCCGAGACCGCCCAACTCCTTGAGTTCGCGTTCCTCGGCGCCGATGGTCGAGCCGCCGTCGGCCAGCCGAGTGGTCAGACTTTCGACAAAATCGAGGCGACGAATGAACCACAGGCTGATGATAATGCCCACGGCGACGATCGTCATGGCGGCGATCGCCAGCAACGAGAGATAGAAATAGTTGACCTGGTCGACGCTGACGAAGCCGACGATCGCGACCGTCAGCGGCAACAGGGCAAGGGCCAGGAAAATCGCCAGGACCTTGAGCTTAAGAGAGCGGTTTTTCGTGTCGTTCTTCATTCATCAACCAGGAGTCACCACAATGCGGTCGCGGCCCCCTTCCTTGGCTTCATACAGAGCTTCATCGACCAGTTTAACCAGTCCTTCGCGATCCTCAACCTTGGAGTGCGGATAATAAGCGATCCCGATGCTGACGGTCAGGTAGAAACGCTGTCCCTCCGGCGGCAGGAACGGATGGCTCTTGAGATCGGCATGGATGCGCTTGGCGAGGAACTTGGCGCGATCGATGCCGGTATGCGGCAGAATGATGAGAAATTCATCGCCGCCGTAGCGCGTGGGAAAGTCCGTCTCACGGATGTTGCGGCGGATGATCTCCGTCGTGCGGCGCAACACGGCATCGCCGAACAAGTGCCCGAAGGTGTCGTTGATGTTTTTGAATTTATCCAGGTCGATCATCATCACCGACAGGTACAGGTTGTAGCGTTTGGCACGGCCGATTTCATTGTCGAGAATGTTAAGCATTTGGCGGTAATTGAAAAAGCCGGTCAACCCGTCGGTAACGCTGAGCTGCTCGAGCTTTTTGTTCGCCGATTCCAGCTTGGTGTTTTTAAGTTTGATTTCTTCCTGGGCTTTGATCAACTCGAGGTTGGCCTTGGCGAATTTCTCGCTCATCTCGATGGCCAACTCACGCTGGCGGCGGTATTCGTCGGCGAGCTTTTCCATTTCGCTTTTCTGTTCGACGAGAATTTCGTTAACCTCTTCCAACTCGCGGTTCTTGTCGATCACGTCGTTGGTCAGACGCTTTTTTTCGTCGACCAGGTCGTAGCGTTCCAGTTCCTGAGCCACCATCTCCTTGATCGCCGCCGGGTCCCAGGGCTTGGAGACAAAGCGCTGCACCTGACCTTTGTTGATGGCGTCTACGGCGGTCTGCATGTCGCCGTAACCGGTGATCAACATACGGCCGGTTTCCGGATGTCGTTCTTGGAGAATCGACAACAGTTCGATGCCGGAAATGCCGGGCATGCGCTGGTCGGTGATTACCAGGTGAACCTGCTCGGTTTTAAGTATTTCCAGCGCTTCCTCGCCGCTACGGGCTTTGAATATTTTATTGCCCCGCCGCAACGTGGAAACAAGGAGATCGAGGTTCTCCTCTTCGTCATCGACAATCAGGATATGATGCTTGTCGAGCCTGGCATTCTCTTTCGCTTCCCCAGCCTTATCTTGCATACACCTCTCCCTTTTAATCCATAGAATACCAATCAAAGCCCGGCGGGATCAAGTTTTTACTACAAACAACTTAAAGAAGGGTTACCGGATCGATATCGAGCTTGAAAGTGGCCGAAAATCCCTTTTGTTCATCCAGAAAAATAAGCAGGCGCGAACATAATTTGTGCAAATCAGAGGCCTTTTCCGCTTTGATCAACAATTGCCAATGGTGCTTGCCGTGCAGCCGATGCAGCAACGAGGCGGCCGGTCCAAGCGTTGAAACGCCGGGAAGGTCGGCGCGGTCGGTCGCGCGGGAAACGGCCTGCCGCACCGCCCGGCACGCCGTCAAACCGGCTTTGGCGTTGGTTGCACTGATGCGCAGCACGGCCAAGCGCGCGGTCGGCGGATAATGCAGTTCGGTTCGTCGCGCAATCTCCTGCCGATAAAAACCGGGGTAATCATGCCGCACGGCGGCGGCAATGGCGTAATGTTCCGGTTGAAAAGACTGTAACAGCACCAAGCCCGGTTTGTCGGCCCGGCCCGCCCGTCCGGCCACTTGGCTGAGCAGTTGAAAGGCGCGTTCGGCGGCGCGAAAATCCGGCAGCATCAGCGCGGCGTCGGCATCGATGACGCCCACGAGGGTCACGGCGGGAAAGTCGTGCCCCTTGGCGACCATCTGCGTGCCGACGAGAATGTCGGCCTCCTTGCGCGCAAAGCCGGTGAGAATTTCCACCAGATCGTTTTTGCCTTTGACCGTGTCGCGATCCAGCCGCAGCAGACGCGCCTCGGGCAGCAGTTCGCCCACCTCGCTTTCCAGCCGCTCGGTGCCCATGCCGCCGTAAAACAAATTCACCCCGGCGCAATGGGGGCACACGCCGGGCGGCGGCGCCTGATAATCGCAGTAATGGCAGCGCAGGAGGTTCTGTTTTTCGTGGAAGGTCAGCGAGATGTCGCACAGGGGGCATTGCAGCGGCCGGCCGCATTCGAGGCAGAAGGCGTAGGTTGAAAAGCCGCGCCGATTGAGGAAAAGAATCGCCTGTTCGCCGGCGGCTATGGTCACGCGCAGTTGTTCGGCCAGGGCCTGCGAGAGCACGCGATGCACGCTGGTCTGCTTGCGCGGCGGTTCGGGCGGCGGCAATTCGTCCTTTTTGCGCCGGCGGCGTTTCTGCCGTTCCATTTCGCGGCGCATGTCGACGATCTCGACGCGCGGCATGGGCGCGCCGGTCGGACGCTGCGTCAGTTCCAACAATCGATAACGACCGACCTGGACGGCGTGATAGGTCTCCAGGCTGGGCGTGGCCGACCCCAGCACGACCGGGCATTGGCGCAAGCTGCCCAGCTTCAGCGCCAGATCGCGCGCGTGATAGGTAACGCCGTCGTCCTGCTTGAAGCTGGATTCGTGTTCCTCGTCCACGATGATCAACCCGAGGTCGTCGAAGGGCGCGAACAACGCACTACGCGCGCCGATCACCACGCGGGCCTCGCCGCGTTTCATCTTGCGCCACATGTCGTAGCGCTCGCCGTCGGACAAACGCGAATGATACGGGGCGACGCACTCGCCCAGGCGGCAGATGAAGCGACCGAGGAATTGCGGGGTGAGCGCGATTTCGGGCACCAGGACGATCGCCGCTTTGTTTTGCGCCAGGCATTGCGAAACCAGTTGCATGTACACTTCGGTCTTGCCCGAACCGGTGACGCCGTGCAGGCAGAAAGCCTCGTAACGCCCGGCGCGCAGGGGTTGCGCCACGCGGTCGACGGCCGCCCGCTGCTCGGCGTGCAGCACGACTTCCTGTGCGGCGAAACAACCGACATCCAGATCGACGTCGCGGTAGACCTCGCGGCTGGAGGCCTCGACCAAACCGGCGGACACCAGCAGGTTGAGCGTCGGGCGCGCGTTGGATTGTTGTTCGTTGATCGCCGACAGGCCGATCCAATCGCCGGCCGCGGCCAGCAGTTGCAGCACGGCGGCGCGCTTGGGCGAACGACGGCCGACCATCGCCAGTTCGTCTTCCAGGTCGATACCCGGCCGCAAGCGCCACACCGGCTCGATTTTGCGTTTGGCGGTCAGCGGCGCAAGGCGGTAGCGCTTTTCCAGGAATCCCCAGCGCAGCAGATGCAGGATCTGCCCGCGGATGTCCTCGCCCAGGCGCGCGGTCAAGGTCGCCTCGGACAGTTCCTCGCCCGCGGTCAGTTGCCCGAGGATGCGCGCGTGCAGCGGATCGATCAGCGGGCCGCTCAGCGCGCGTCGGCCGGCCTCGCTGAGGGCCAGCACCGGGCGCGTGCTTTTGAACAGACCGGCGGGCAGCGCGGTGCGGATCACCTCGCCCAACGGCGCGAAGTAGTAATGGGCGATAAACTTGAAAAATTGCAGTTGCGCTTCACCGAAGGCCGGTTCGGGATCGGGGATTTCGGCGACGTCGCGCAGTTTTTCCACCGGCGATTGCGCAGGCAGATCGACGATGAAGCCGGTGACGATGTTGCGCCGTCCGAAGGGCACCTGCACGCGCACGCCGATTTGCGCCTCGGCGCGCATTTCCGGCGGCAGGCGGTAATGAAAGGTGCCGTGGACGGGCAGCCCGACCGCGATTTCGGCAATCGCCTCGGGTCCGGCGGCGCGCTGGGTCATGGATTATTGACCCAACTTACGGATCAGCTCCAGCAAACGCGGGCGCAACTCTTTGCGCTTCAAACCGTAGATCAGGTTGGCCTGGATGAAGCCGTAGATGTCGCCGGCATCGTAGCGATCGCCCTCGAACTCGTAGGCCAGAATGCCCTCTTCCTGGTTGAGCTTGATCAGTGCGTCGGTCAGTTGGATTTCCCCGGCCAGACCCGGCTGCGTGTTGGCCAGTATCTCGAAAATGCGCGCCGGCAGAATGTAGCGGCCGATGATGGCGATGTTTGACGGCGCGTGGCCCTTGGGTTTTTCCACCATGCGGCGGATTTTCCAGAGGCGCTCGGCGACCGGTTTGGGATCCGGATCGATAATGCCGTAGCGCTCGGCTTTGTCCATCGGCACGCGGAAAGCGGCGATCACCGGCGAGTTGTGTTTGTCGGCTACGTCGACCATCTGCTTGGTCGCCGGCACTTCGGCGTCGATCATATCGTCGCCGAGCAACACGGCGAAAGGCTCGTCGCCGATGAAATTGCGTGCGGATAAAATCGCATGGCCCAAGCCCAGCGCCTGTTTCTGGCGGACGGAATGGACCTCGACCGCGCGGCTGATTTCGCGGATCGTTTGCAGGCGCTCGAGGTCGCCCTTCTTTTCCAGGAACGCCTCCAGGCCGTTGTCGATATCGAAGTAATCCTCGATCGCACCCTTACCGCTGGCGGTGACGAATACAATATGGCGGATGCCGCTGCGCCAGGCTTCCTCGACGATGTAATGAATCGTCGGACGATCGACGATGGGAAACAACTCTTTGGCCACCACTTTCGAGGCGGGCAGAAAACGCGTACCCAATCCGGCCACCGGAATGACTGCTTTGGTTACTTTCACCGTTTAACCTTTCCGCGGTTCATGTGGTCGATAAATGGTGTTGACATCGGTAGGGTAGCGGTCCGCCTCGACGGTGTAAAGATCGAGTTGGTTTTGACATCACCGGCTTTTTTCGCTAGCGTTTGCGCCAGTATCAACCGACGGAGAACGAATGGTCCGCCAGTTTGTCTGTGTATCGTTGTGCCTCCTTCTTTTAGGGCTGCTGGCCGCGCCGGCCCACGCCTATCGCTACCGGGGCGCCAAGCCGCTGGGCATGGGCGGCGCCTATTCGGCAATGGCCGACGACGCCAGCGCGATCCACTGGAACCCCGCCGGATTGACTCTTTACAACGAAATGAAACGCGTTTCGCTCGATTTCAACTACGAACGCCACCAATACCTGCTGGGCGATTACAAATTCCTGTACGAAGACGAACTGACCGAGGACGAGGACGATCTTTTCGCCGGCGAATACTACTTCGACGAGCCCGATCCGGTGGATTGGGACGAGCGCAAAGTGCGCGACTTGTACCACCTGTCGCTGATCGACGGCAAAACCACCAAAGTGATGGTCGCCGGACTGGCGTTCACCGCCTATAACTTTCCGATGAACACCTTCCAGGAAGGCTCCGACTACAGCGCCGACCTGGCCCTCGCCTTCGGCAACTGGGACATGTTCTCGTTCGGCATGACCGGCCGCTACCAAGCCACCGCCGACGATACGACCGGCGAATTCGATATGGACTTGGGCACGCTGTTGAACGTCGGCACGATCATCAGCGTCGCTGCGGTGGGACGCAACATTTTCGGCAACGACCAACCGCGGCTGGTGCGGCGGGAAATCGTGCTGGGCGTCGCCGGGCATGCGTTGGATTACGCCAGCCTGAGCGTCGAAAGCTCAAAGGTGTTCGACGTCACCGACGTGGACGGCACGTTCAACTTCGCAGTGGGCGCCGAAGGCAAGCCGGTCAAGCAATTGGCGTTACGCGCCGGCTTTGACTGGGACCAGGTCGATTCGGCGCGGTTGTGGTCGCTGGGCGCGGCGTTTCTTGATGTCCAGGGCACGCTGGCCTACACCTTCCAGGGCGACATCGACGAAGTGCGCAATTACGCCCATTCGATCCAAGTCAGCATCATGTTCTAGTCCGCTTATTCCACGATAAAAACTTTCCCTCGACCGCGCCGCCGATCCATTAATGTGTTATGTTGCTTAAGAGAATAATGACGACCATTGCCGGGAGGGGGAGCCGATGAAAACGCAGGATGCTTACATTCATCAGATCATCGAGAAGCAAGCCCGCAAGTGGCTCATGTTCAACCAAGCAAAAAAGGAGCAGAAGGCGAAAGCCCTGCCGGTTATTTACATTTCGCGACAGCCGGCGAGCGGCGGCCATCACGTCGCGGCAAAGGTCGCCGAGATGTTGCAGTTCGACCTGTTCGACCGTGCGCTGCTGATAAAAGTCGCCGAAGACGCCAAAATGAGCGCGCACGTGGTGGAGACGCTCGACGAAAAAAGCCGCTCGTTTTTACTGGATTGGATGGGCGCCTGGGCGAAGGATCACCTGTGGTTCGACGATTACCTGGGTTCGCTGATGCGGGTGATCGGCACGATCCAACGGCACGGCAATGCGGTGATCGTCGGGCGCGGTGCGGGATTCATCATTCCGGAAGGGCAATGCCTGCGTGTGCGGATTATCGCGCCGCTGGATTTGCGCATTCAGAACGAGTGCGAGGACAAGCACATCGGGGCCGACGAGGCGCGCAAAAACGTGATCGAGCAAGAAAACGAACAAACCGCTTTCGTGCGCCGGTATTTCGACAAGGATCTGAACGACGCATTCAATTATCACCTGGTGATCAACATGGCGAAAGTATCGGTCGTGGACGCCGCTGCAGCCATCGCCGGTCTGTATCGTTCCTGGAGCAGCGAACACAAAGACCAAAGTTGACCGGTAGGTTATTTTCATTTTTCGCCTTCGCGCCGTGCAATCCTCGGCATGATCCTATTCATTTGGACAAGCCGAATACCCTTACGCCAAGGCTTCGGTATTGAGAACAACAAAGGGAATCATCACAAGATACAATTACCGGCTCCGAATATTTCTGTTTCTTTGAATGGCTGAATATTTCCCACATTTTTCTCTCAAGTGAGCCGAACAATTTGCCGAACCCTTATTAGAAGGGTTATTTCCTTATGCATCTGAAAACTACATCATCAAAGCCGCGATCGGCGCGCTTACTCGCCTGGAGCGAGAAGTTGGTTAATTCCTCTGATATCATCAAGTTATCCGATATTTCCTCGTATCCGTCGACCGTCGCATCCGAACAAAACGAGGACATTGTCACAATAATTGATACCGATTTTCGCATTGTGCATATTTCCCCCGCTCTAGCCGAATGCCTCGGACGCGAAGCCGAGCGAATGATCGATACGCCGGTGGAAGATCACCTGACTGCCGAATCGGTCGAGGCTTTTTGTCGATTGCTTGACAAGGCCGCCGCTTGTTGGACGCCGCCTAAAGCAACTGATGCCGTTTCTCTGGAGGCGGAACTGATCTGGCGGGGCGACCGAAACGCTGCATTTTGCACGCCTACGGCCATATCGATTTTACGCAACGACACCGGCAAATGGCTGGGTTTCTTCTTGAAGCATAGCGAGGCGGTCGAGGCGATCGACACTTCGCCGGAAGCCCGCCTGCAGATGATTTCCCAGGTCGTTTCAGCCGCGGGGCAGGAAACGGATTCACGTTGCCTGCTGGCACGCACCTCAGAAATTCTGGCGAAATACCTGCACGCCGCCGCTTTCGGATCCTATCTGTTGACGCCCGATCGTCAGGTCGCCATTTTGCAGACGGCTCATGGAGTGCCGCGATCGGTGTTGCAGAAAATTTCCGTAGCGTCCTTGCATGACAGCATGTTGAAGGAGTTGTTCGCCGACAGTCGGATTCTCACCACCCAACAATTGAGCGATTTCGATTCCATCCCCGATTTTTACTATCGGGGAGCGATCGCCTTTCCCCTGCTTTCGCAGAAAGCCGCGATCGGATGCATGACCTTCACCCTGCCCGTGGCGACCATGGAGGAGAAGGTTTTGTTTCCGACATTACTCGACGCAGGCCGGATCATCGGCGGCGGTCTGACGCGCATGCAAGCGGAAGAAAACGCGATCTACGCCGAAAGGAAATTTCAACATCATTTCCAACATGCGTCCGAGGTGCATTGCATGGTCAACTCCGACCTGGAATTGACCGACCTTTCCGCTTCATTCGAATCGATTTTCGGCCACCTTCCGGAGCAATATATCGGCTTGCGCCTGGTGGATCTGCCTTTTATCGACGAGGAAAACAAAAGCCGACTCGTCGCGCATTGTCGGTTGAAACTCGAGGAAAAGGTCGTCCCGCGAATGGTCTATGAAATCACCGACGCGTGCGGCGCCAAACGGAAAATCGAACTGTTGTCCGCGCCGTTGAAACGCAACGGGAAAATCGACGCCCTCAGTTGCCTGGTGCGCGACATCACCGAAGCGGTGTGGAACGCCAAACTGCAACGTGACTTTCAACACGGGTTGGAGGACATCATCAACTTCCTGCCCGACCCGACCTTCGCCATCGATCGGGAAGGCCGCATCATCTTATGGAACAAAGCATTGGCCGATCTCAGCGGTACCGACGCGCAGGAGATGCTCGGCCGCACCAATGAGGAATATTCACGCCTCTTCTACGGCCATCAACGGCTCATGCTGATCGATCTGGCGCTCAACTCGCCGGAGGACATCAAACAGACATTCCCCTATATCGAATGCAACGGCAACACGCTTGCCGCGGAGATGTATGCGCCCAACCTGAAAAACAACGGCCTGTTTTTATGGGGCAGCGCCTGCCCGCTCTATGATTTGGAAGGCACAAAGATCGGCGCGATCGAGACTATGCGCGACATCACCAAGATCAAGCAGATCGAGGCGGCCTTGCGCCAAAGCGAATCGCGCTACCGGTTGCTGGCCGAAAATGTGACCGACGTCATCTGGACGATGGATTTGAACTGGCAAATCACCTACATGAGCCCATCGGTTAAATTTCTGTTGGGATACGAACCGGACAAAGCGGCGGACTTCGACATTCGGGGCGTTATCGGCGACAACACCTTTCGTTTCTTACAAAAAATGCTCAACGAGGAACTGGACAACGATCCGTGCCAAGAGCGGATGGTCGGCCGTTCGCGCACCTTCGAAATGGAGCACCGGCGCCGGGACGGTTCCAAGGTCTGGGTCGAGGAAAAGGTTTCGTTCCTGCGCGACCGCAACAACGTTCCGGTGGGATTGATGGGCATTGCGCGCGACATTACCGAGCGGATGAAAGCCGAGGAGGCGATCCGCATTTCGGAAGACAAATTCCGCAAGGCGTTCGAAGCCAGCCCGGACATCATCACGATCAGCACGCTGGACAAGGGCGTCTTCCGCGACGTCAACGAAGCCTTCGAACACAAATCAGGCTTCCGCCGCAATGAAGTGATCGGGCACTCGATCGGCGAGCTGAATTTCTGGGAAGACGAAGCGCGCCGGGCGGAGATTGTCCGGCAGATCCAGGCGAAGCAGTACGTGACCGACATGGAAAGCAGTTTCCGCACGCGCGGCGGCAAACAACTGGTGGCTTTGTTTTCCGGCGGCATCGTCGAAATCGGCGGCGAACAATGTTTGCTGTCCGTATTGCGCGACATCACTGAACTGAAACAGAACGAGGAAGAGCGCAAAAAATTGGAAATTCAATTGCGGCAAGCGCAGAAAATGGAAGCCATCGGGCGCCTGGCCGGCGGCATCGCTCACGACTTCAACAACCTGTTGACCGGCATCATCGGCAACATCGACATGGCGATGCTCGATTGTCCAAGCAGCCTGACGGACTACCTGAACAACGCCAACGAAACGGCGCGGCGCGGTGCGGATCTGGTGCGGCAGTTACTGACCTTCTCGCGCAAAAGCCAGAACGACTTCGCTGACAATGGCCGTCGGATCGATCACCCGATAGTCGTTCTGGCTTTTGCGCGAGAAGGTCAGTAACTGCCGCACCAGATCCGCAC
>DAINPV010000064.1:0-14979 GCA_036743315.1 bacterium
TCGGGAGGCGGTCGGGAAGAACGCCTTGGCCCGTTCCTAATTCGCAAGATCATGGTGCCAGGTGAATCGGGCAGCCAAAAAATGGCAACCATAAATATGGACGTGCCAATCGTCTGAGGAGGTTAGATTTTACCAAATCATAGGATAATTATAAACTACTGGAGTAATATACCCCTCTTCAACATAAACGGGTATATTTGTTATTCTATGAAACACGGTTAGTCTCAACTTACCACTCATTGGATCCCCGCTTAGAACTCGAATATATGGCCCAATTAGGTCAAATCCGAACACAAAAGGATATAAATAATTTATAAACGGTCTTACATCGGGGACGTTTTGTGTTGGTACATAGTTGAATTTTTGTTCAATTTGTGAAGGAGATAACTTGTGATTGACTGATTTGTTTAAATTGTCGATTCCTTCTAACATTCTATCTTGTTGTGATTGAGAAACAGCATGATGTTTTGCACTCTCGCCACGATGTATTGCCTGCATAATTTTTTCTTCTTCAGCTCTTCTGTAAAAGAAAACGGCCAAAAATATGCCGACTACTCCTGCAACAGTACCAACTATTGTTATGATGATAGAAAAGGCCTCCATTTGCACCTCCAGAATAATTTTGTATAGATTGATAAATGAAGTAGCTTATATCATTAAAAATATATAATAATATATTCAATAGCTGCGTTTTTGAATATACATATTATATCACTAATGGCAAGGGTATATTTATAAAAAGACGGGCGCCCCATCGGGAGCGCCCGTCGTGTGTTCGCGGAAGTCGCCGATCAGGATTCGTACATGCCTTCGATCTCTTTGGCGAAGTACTTGTTGACGATCTTGCGGCGGACTTTCATCGTCGGGGTCATCATGTCGTTTTCCTGGGTGAACTCGACGGCCGAGAGGTGGAATTTCTTGATCGATTCGTACTTGGCCAGTTCGGCGTTGACCTTCTCGACGTCCTTGGCGAGGAGTTCCTTGACCTCGGGCTTTTTCACCAGGTCGGCGCGATCGGTGTAGCTGAGGCCCTTTTCCTTGGCCCATTTTTCCAGGGCGGGGAAGGTGGGCACGATGATCGCGGTGAGGAACTTGCGCTTGTCGCCGATGACGTTGACCTGCTCGATGTAGGGCTGCAGCTTCATCAGGTTTTCGATGTTCTGCGGCGCGACGTTCTTGCCGCCGGCGGTGACGATCAGGTCTTTCTTGCGGTCGGTGATCTTCAGGAAGCCTTCGCCGTCGATCACGCCGATGTCGCCGGTATGGAACCAGCCGCCTTCGAGCGCCTCGGCCGTGTCTTCCTCGCGCTTCCAGTAGCCCTTCATGACGTTGGGGCCTTTGACGAGGATTTCGCCGTCGTCGGCGATCTTCACCGTCACGCCGGGGATGATCTTGCCGACCGAGCCCATGCGCACGGCTTCAGGGGTGTTGGCGGTGACGATGGGCGTGGTTTCGGTCAGGCCGTAGCCTTCGTAGATGTGCACGCCGATGGAGAAGAAGAACTCGAACAGCTCGGGGGCCAACGGCGCGCCGCCGCTGATGGCGAAGCGCATTTTACCGCCGAGGTTGGCTTTGATCTTGGCGAAGACCAGCTTGTCAGCCAGGTCGTACTGCAGTTTGAGCGTGAACGGCGGGGCCTTTTTATCGAGCTCGTATTTGAGATGTTCCTTGGCGACGCCGATCGCCCAATGGAACAGCTTCTGCTTCAGCGGCGGATAGCCCTTCACGTTGTCCATAATGCGTCCGTGCACTTTTTCGTAGATGCGCGGCACGCTGATCATGATCGTCGGTTTGATCTCCTGCAGGTTGTTGCCCAGCGCGTCGACCGATTCGGCGTAGGTGACGGTCGCGCCCAGGTACAGCGGGCCGAAGTGGCCGGCGGTGCGCTCGAGGCTGTGCGAGAGCGGCAGGAAGCTGAGGAATTCCTCGTTGGGCGTGATCGGCACGACGGATAGCACCGAGGCGCAGTTGGACAGGAAGTTGCCGTGGGTCAGCATGACGCCCTTGGGATTGCCGGTGGTGCCCGAGGTGTAGATCAAGGTGGCGACGTCGTCGTGCGTGCTGGCCTCGATCATGCCCTGCAGCTTTTCCTTCTTTTCGTAGCGCCGGCCCATTTCCCTGATTTCGTCGAGCGTCTTGACGCGCGGATCCTTGTCGGTGATGCCCTCGATGGGGTCGAAGATCACGATGCTTTTGGCGCGCGTGATGTCGACGTTCTTGCTCGTGAGCTTGGTGAGCTGGTTGTTGTTGGAGAGCATGATAAAGTCGGATTCGGAATTGTTGACGATGTACTCGCACTGCGCCGGCGTGTTGGTCGCGTAGATGGTGACCAGAATGGCGCCGAGGCACTGGGCGGCCAGATCGGCGAAGGCCCACTCCGGCCGGTTTTCCGAGAGCAGCGAGATGCGGTCGCCTCGTTTGACGCCCAAGGCGAGCAGGCCCAGCGCGATTTCATCGACGATGTTGTTGACCTGGTTGTAGGTCAACGGGATCCACTGACCGTCGCGTTTGTAGCGCATGTAGGTTTTTTCGCCGAAACGCTGAACACGGTCTTTCCACATTAACGCCAGATTTTTCTCTATCTGCATGGTCAAGCTCCCAAAAAAGGTTGCGGATTTACTCAGAGGTTGGGTCTTTTTGCATAACAAAAGCGGCGGAATCCGTCAACCGAATAATGCTGATATCAAGCGGATTTCTGCGCCTATCTTCCAATATTTCTCACCCAACGGATCGCCGGCGGGAGCGAGTCGGCCGGTGCGGAGGGGAGAAAAGGACGGGTGAAAGTACATCGGGGTCCGGCGGAAACGAACCGTTTCATCGTCGCGGGAGGGGGTTTTCGGCCATCGGGCCATGACGCAGCGAGTTACGAATTCGCTTGACACGATTAGCGTCGGGTCATTACAGTAACCGCAACATGTTGATGAAGTCCGCCGTGAAGGACCTTTTTCTCAATTGCTCTCTCCCGTTTTTTCTCAGTTTTTTCCTCACTTCAACCGACAAGATAAGCGGAAGCGCAACGGCGGACCATGATGAATAAGGACCGAAAATGAGCATTACCATTGTTCAGAAAAGCGACCTGAACATTCGGAAGAAAAACGCCAAGTTCGGACTGGTGCTGGCGGGCGGCGCCATCAGCGGCGCGGCATACAAACTCGGCGGGCTCAAAGCCCTGTCGGATTTGATGGTCAATCACGACATCACCGACTTCGACCTGTTCGTCGGCCTATCGGCGGGAGCGTTGATCGCCGCGCCGTTGGCCACCGGCGTTTCACCCGAGGAAATGCTTAAAAGTCTGGACGGAAAATCCAGCAAGCTTTCGCAGTTCACGCCGTTCGATTTCTACAACCCCAATTTCAGCGAGTTCATTCAGAAGCCGCTGCAGTTGGTGTTCGATACGAGCACGACCTTGCCGCGTTTTTCGATCAACTTCCTGTCGATGCTCTTCGCGCCGGACCGGCATTTTTTCAAGACGTTGCGGCAGGCGATGGGCAGCCCGAAGTACAGGAACATCGATCTGCTGCTCAAGCTGCTGGTGAAGATCGCCGCGGCGAGTAAGTCGCTGCCCAAGTGGGCCGATTATGTGCCCTCGGGCATTTTCGACAACTCGAAAATCGAAGCGTACATCCGGCGCAACCTCGAACGGAATCATCTGAAAAACGATTTCCACGACCTGTACCAGCGCCGGCGCAAGGAGCTGTACATCACCGCCACGAACCTCGATTCGGGCGAGGTGGTCGTGTTCGGCCACGACGAATTCAACGACGTGTCCATCAGCGAGTCGATTCAGGGCTCGACGGCGCTGCCGGGCTTTTACAAACCGGCGCGGATCAAGGGCGTGGATTACGTGGATGGCGGCGTGGCGGCGACGGCGAACATCGACGTGGCGATCAACCACGGCGCGGATCTGATCATCTGCTACAACCCGTTTAGGCCGTTGAAAAACGAACTGCTGGTGCACTGGTACAAGGACATCGACCAGTACATCACCGACAAGCCGCACCTGGCCGCGGGCGGCATGGTCGCGGTGATCAACCAGGTGTTCCGCATGCTGCTGCACCACCGGCTGCACCAGGCGATGCAGACCTATGCGTCCGACCCGAACTTCATGGGCGACATCCTGCTCATCGAGCCCGACGTCAACGACGTGCAGTATTTCGCGATGAACCCGGTGAACTTCTGGCAGCGCGGCCGGGCGGCCGAACGCGGCTTCCTGTCGGTCAAGCAGTCGCTGGAAGAGCAGTACCCGCTGATCAAGAAAATCCTCAACAGCTACGGCGTGGAAACCTCGATGATCTACATCGACGAGGACGCGAAGAAGATCCAGGCCAGCCCCTACGACGAGGCGATCGTCGGCGTGCTCGGCAAGGAGCGCATCAAGCGCGATATCCGGCTGGTGATGTAGCCAGGAATAATTCCTGGACCTATGATTTACCGTGATTATGTGAGGCCTCGGCCGGCGCGGCAGGACCGCGCTCGGGGGCGTTTGCTCGTTGCGACCAGATCCTCGGGTCGAGCCCGAGGATGACCAGGAATAATTCCTGGACCTATGTTTTACCATCATTGGGTGAAGCCTCGGCTGGCGCTATCCCGCGCAACGCATGAGGATCGCTGTATGTCATGCCCGCGCAGGCGGGAATCCAGGACCAGCCGATACTCTTCCTGACCGTTTTAAAAAGGAAGGCCGCGCCTTGCGCGGCAGTAATAGAATTCTGGACCCCGGATCGAGTCCGGGGTGACAAAAATGCTTTCATTGTCATTCCTGCGCAGGTGGGAATCCTGGACTGGATGACAAGGCAACTTTCTTCGTCATTCCGGCCTCCGAGCCGGAATCCAGAACCAGCAATTACCCTTCCCGACCTTATTTTACCGGATAAACCGTCTCCGCCTGATCGGCATCGGTCAGGGTGTAATTGTGCTCCATGTGGATGCGCATGGTCAGATTGTCGGGAATGCCCCCGAGGGCGGCCTGTTCGGGCGGAACGTTCATCGACATGGTCATATCGGTGATCGTTTGCGAGCCGACGACCATGCCGTTTTCCTCGTCGAGGATCAGGGTCCCCGCGGAGACGCCCTCGTCAAAATCGAGCAGAAGGCCGTTCAAGTTCAGTGGCTGGCCGTTGGGATTCTGGGTGAAGTCGATCAGCACGTCGATGTACGCGCGGCCGTTTTCGCGTTTGGACAGCGTGTAGCGGCCCACGCCGGACATCGGCACGATCGCGCGCAGATCATAATCCTTGGACCAGGATTCGCCGATGGTCACCGGTTCGTCGGGGTACATGCCCGAATTGGGCAGCATGTTTTGCTTGATGGAATCCTCGTTGAGCGTCTCGCGGAGCTTTTGCGTCAACGCCTGTCGCTCGGCCTGTTGGATGGGGCCGACGCGCTCGATGATTTTGTCGAACAGTTCGTCCAGACCGGAGAAGTCGACGATTTTGCACTCTTCATCGAGGGTCATCAGGAATTGGTGACCGACCATGACGCCCAGCGGATTGGCCTCGTTGTCGTCGACGGCCGAGTCGTACGATTGGTACATGCCCATGGAGCTCATTTCGTTGCGGAAGCGCGTGATGGTGTAGGTCAGGCGCCAGGTGTTGTTGGGCAAACGCTTGGTCACTTCGATCTGCGTGTCCATTTCGATGTTTTGTTCGTTTTTCACTTCCATGCCCGGCATGTTGCCCATCGGCACGGTGGTGTGCAGGCGGATCGATTCATGCGCGACGAAAACGTCGCCGACCTTCAGGTTGAGGCGCGGAAAGAATTTGCCCGTGCCGTAAGCCCCGCCCATCGACTGGCAGGCGGCGACGGCCGCGACCAGACACAGCAACAGAAAAACGCGCACCATGCTTTTCATGGAAAACCTCATATGGGATTTTTGCTACGGAACCGTCGGAACGGTAACACGGACGTTACTTTTTCGTCAAAAAGAAACACCGCTAACCCTTCTCGTCCTGAAACGAGATAGGCGCACCATGTTTTTCGTTCGACGCCGGTGCTTACTTTTTGGCGATTTTCGGATAGACGACGCCGGCCAGCGCGGCGCCGATCAACGGCGCGACCCAGAAAAGCCACAGTTGGGCCAAGGCCCAGCCGCCGACAAACAGCGCCGGTCCGGTCGAACGGGCCGGATTGACCGACGTATTGGTCACCGGGATGCTGATGAGGTGAATCAAGGTCAACGTCAGACCGATCGCCAAGGGTGCGAATCCTTGTGGGGCGCGTTCGTCGGTGGCGCCCAAAATGACGAACAGGAAAATGAAGGTCAAAACGATTTCAATCACCAGGCAAGCGACCAACGAATATCCGTCGGGCGAGTGCTCGGCGTAACCGTTGGACGCAAAACCGCCGGCCAGGCTGAATCCGGCCTTGCCGCTGGCGATGAGGTACAACACCGCCGCGGCGATGATCGCACCGATTACCTGAGCGACGATGTAGGGCGGCAGATCTTTGGCCGGCATGCGCCCACCGACCACGAGTCCGACCGAAACGGCGGGATTGAAATGCCCGCCGGAGATGTGGCCGACAGCGTAGGCCATGGTCACGACAGTCAAACCGAAGGCCAGGGCCACGCCGGTAAAGCCGATGCCCAATTCCGGATACGCCGCCGCCAGGACGGCACTGCCGCAACCGCCGAAAACCAACCAAAAGGTACCGATCAATTCCGCCGCAAATTTTTTAGAAAGGGACATAATTTCCTCCGGCATTTCCCACACGGACGTGGGGATTTTAGTTTTCTGCCCATTCGGATGCGTTGATTTCATCACACGACTGCTTTTTCAAGATGGGCCATTTGTAGAATGGCGAACTATTTTCCAGCCATTGATGGATATTTTACTCTCCGGCGGACTGTTTGCCAAGGAGAAATCGCACATAATAAATTAATCGAAAGAGGTTGATCCGGCGACAAATTCCAGTAGGGCGGCGCCGCGTTTTTCCCAGGTCCAGCGGGCGACGGTCCGCAGGATATTGGCGCGGCAGCGGCGGTGCAGTTCGTCATCGGTGCACAGGCGCACGAGAGCGGCGGCGAGGGCGTCGACGTCGCCGAAGGGCGTGAGTAGGCCGGTTTGTTCGTGGGCGACGATCTCGGCGGTGACAGGCGCGTCGGCGGTCGCCACGGGCAGACCGGCGGCGAAATATTCCTGAATTTTCAGCGGCGAAGTTAGGTAACGGTTGAAGAAGCAATCGAGCATCGGCAGCACGCCCACGCGGGCGCGGGCCAAGGCGGCGGGCACTTGCGCGGCGGGCAGATGGCCGGTGAATTCCACGCGATGGTCGAGGCCCGATTCGGCGGCCGTTTTGCGCCAATGGGCGAGCCATTCGCCGCCGCCGACGATCAGCAGTTTGATTTGCGGGGCTCGTTGCGCGGCTTCGAACAGCAATTGCAGCCCTTTGTGCGGGTGCAACTGCCCTAGGTAAACGACCACCGGTTCGTCGCTGACCGGCGGCAGCTTTTCCAGCGGCTGCATGGCGGTGGGCACGGCGCGGCAGGGCACGCCGGGATAATCGCGGCGCATCAGTTCGGCGGTGGCTTCGCGCAGGGTAATCAGGCCGGTCAGGCGGGGGAGGGTCCCTTTTTCGAGCGCGGACAAAGCCCGTTCGCCGGCAAGCTTCTTTGGGGAGATCATCCACTCGGCGCCGGACCATTTGCGCTCGATGTCGCTATACCAGTCGTGGGCCTCGTAGAATAGCGGCAAGGGCAGCCGGTGAGAGACCAGAAAGGCGGCCAGTTTAAGCGTACGCACGATGACGGCATCGGGGCGCCGGGCGAGCAATTCGCACAGCACCGCGCGGTAGTATTTGCCGGTGCGGGTGATTTTCACCGGGCCGATTTTGTAGTGCGGCGAGCCGGGCAGGACGATGCGCAAGTTGGCAGGCGGCGTGACGCCGTAATAGGCGAGCGCCTGTTCGACCGTGCGTTCGGCGGAGGGCATCAGCAACGTGCAGTCGGCCCCGGCGCGCGCCAGGCCGACGGCGGTGGACAGCGCGAAGACGCTCCCGGCCATCGGCGACGGGAACGGGTCGGTGTGCACGTATGCGATATTCATTCTGCCTCAAGAAATGATCCGGCTGAAAACGAGCCAGCGCAGATAACACCATGTTGCCGGGAAAATCAAGGGAGGCAGTGGCGGAGGAAGCGTCTAAAAGATAAAAAATATACTATACTATCGCCGCATTAAAGGAGAACTCATGGAGCAGAAACCGAAGACTTTTCAATACGGTGAATTGATCGTCATCGCCGTGACCTTCGTTCTATTCATCATGGCGTTGTTCGTGAAAGGGTTGACCAAGGAGTTGCTGCTGGAAGCCGGCGTGTTTCTGGTGTCGCTCAAGCTGATTCTCAATTCGCGCAAAAACGCACGTTATTCGCAACGGATTCTTGGCGAATTGGAAGAAATCAAGAACCGAATCGGCGAGTAGCGGTCACTGAGGCCGGGGGAAGCTCGTGTGGTAGAGGGCGCCAAGGGCGGTGGTGAACAGATGCGCGGCGTCGTCGGCGGTGTACAGCAGTGTGCCGGTGGTCCGTTGGGCTTGCAGTCGGTCGACGATGAAGTAACGCCAACCGGCGTCGTCGCGTTGCAGGTATTCCAGTTGATCCGGCGAGCCCTCGTTGTGATAGGCGATGCCCGGGCGGCCGAGGCGATCGGCGGCGATGGTCAGCCCGGCGCTGCCGCCGGTGAGCAACATTTCCTCGCTCCACACGCCGGCGGTTTTTTTCTTGTACACGAGGTCGTAGTCGGCGGTCTGGTGAACCGCGTGCAGGATATCGTCATACATCGCCAGATAGTGCGGAGACCAGTCCATCAGCGCAAACGGTTCATGTTGCCAGGTATCTTCGAGCCAGTAGAGGCCTGACTCGGAGTAATAGCCGTAGATGTCATACCAAAACGAATAGTGGGAGATCGTCGGCCGATCGGCGCTGTCCAGGACGATTTCGCAGTAGGGAATTTCAAAAACCGAGCCGAGTGTCTCCTCGACCCAGTCGCCGGAGCGATTGGTCAGGTAGTTTAGGTTGTTGTCTTGCCCGTGGCAGATGTGCACGGCGCCGGCGCTGTCGACGGCCAGATTGCCGTAGGAGAACGAGTCAAGGACTTCGAACTGCCAATCACCGGAAGCGTCGGTGGCATAAAGAAGATCGAGGTCGCCGTTGTTATACAGCAAATGCCGAGCGCCGGCTCCATCGACCGCCAATCGCGGCGACGTGACGTCATCGGGCTCGAGTTGGTCGATCTCTTCGAGGGTCCAGCCTTTGTTGCTCGACGAGGCAATCAGCACCTGGCGATCGGATTCGCGAAAGTATGCCACGTGCAGGTTGTCTTGCGTGTCCTTGGCGGCGGAAACGTGCGCGTATGGGTAGACATAGCCGGAGGCATCGAGCAACTCGCTCGCCCAGTCGCCGGATGTATTCGTGGCGTAATACAGGTCGTACGTGTCGATGTTGCCGACAAGGTGCAGCGCGCCGGTTGCATCGAACCTGGCGGCGGAGATCGCCACCGGCATGGCGGTTTCGACGGCGGCCCAGGAAACGCCATCCCACACGGCGGCGCGGTAATCCCCCGCTTGAAAATAGAGCAGATGCAGCGCCCCGCCAGCATCGTACGCCAGGCTCCAGAGGGTCACCGAGTAGGCGATCTCATCAACGGCTACGGTCGTGAGGTTGCCGTTTTCCACGAACGAAACGACAGCTTGCCTGGAAGTGCTGTCGATTTCGACCGGGTAGGCCACGGCCGCCGCACCGGTCGGTGTAACGGCCAGGAAAATGCGACTCGACCAATCCGTGAGCGTGGCGACAGCCGTGTCGACGAATGCGCCCGAGCGGTCGGTCAGGTATTCGACGAAAATGTCGGAATGATCATGTCTGAGCACTGCCAGATGATGAAATCCTTCGCCGTCGACGGCCAGCTTGACGACCGGATCGTTTCTTTCCCAGGCGCCCACGGTCTGGATGTCGAAGCCGGTTCCGTTCCAAATGGCGAGTTCGACGCCGAAAGAGCTTTTCGTTTCGGAATAGGTCGTGTAGGCGACGACCGGGTCGCCGTCGGGCTCGACGGCAATGGAGAGCGTTTCATACGAGCGGTAGCCGTCGATGAGCGTTTGGGAGGTCCATTGGTCGCCGTCGCGCCGGGCGTAAAGCACGCGGTAGGGATTGAGCGCCAACAGCAGCAAGTGAACGACGCCGTCGGGGCCGACCGCCATGATCGGCTGGCCGACCTCCTGCATGACGGATTGCTCGGTGAAGCCCTTGGCGGTCCGGTCGAAGACGATCAGTTCATGGCCGCGAATGGCGGCCGCAATCACCTGGTTGTCCGGCGTCAACGCCAGATCTTCCCACTGGTAGTTGTACTGATGGCCGCCGTCGATGCGCTCGGAAGCGACGTTGGCCAGCGGCGTGAACACGACGTCGTCGTCGCCGGTATCGTCGTCGATCGTGTCGTCGTCATCGTCGATATCGTCGTCGTCGGTGTCGTCATCGGACGTGTCGTCATCATCGTTGTCATCGTCGTCGCCGGTGTCGTCGTCGGACGTGTCGTCGTCGGGTTGGGTGTTGTCGTCGTCATCGTCGTCGGTCGCATCGTCGTCGGCGGCGGGAGAGTGGTCGTCATCCGTGCAGGCGAAAGCGGTCGCCAAAATAAGCAAACAGAGGGAGATGATCTTCCAATATCTCATGGAGAAAAAATAGCAAACCGAGGGCCTGATGTCAATTATTTAAAGGGTTTAAACCGTTACTCTTGGTCGCCGAAGTGCACGCGGATGTCGACGAAGGATTTCTTGTACAGCTCCTGCGCGAGGCGTTCCATTTCGCGTTCGGCGGCGACTTTACGCAGGCGCATGGCGATTTTGTCCTCCACCTCGGCGAAGGGGACGAGACCGACCTGCGTTTTCTCGATCAGCAGCAGGATGAAAAAGCCGTTTTCGTCGCGGAAGATCGTCGAATGCTTGCCGACCTCCAGCGGCGTGACCGCTTTGTTGTACACAGGTTTAAGCTGGCTGTTCATTTTCAAACTGCCCATCATGCCGCCGTCGGCAGCCGTCGGGCCCTGGCTGTACTGGCGCGCCAGTTCGGCGAAGTCTCCGCCGGCCAGCAGCTTTTCGTAAACCTCGTTTATTTTGACGAAGATTTCACGCACTTGCTCTTCGCTCGGATTGGGCGGCAGGTTGAGGCGGATTTCCGCGATGCGCACCACCGGCTCGCCGGCGAATTCCTCGGGGTGATTTTCGTAATAGGCGCGGATGTCCTCGTCCTTGACGCGCAGTTTGTCGCGCATGCGGAAGGAGACGTATTGGTCGCGTAGGATTTCCAGTTTGATGCGCTCGCGGAATTCGGCCATGGAGATGCCCTGCTGGATCAGGGCCATGTTCAGCGTTTCGTCGGTGTAGCTGTTGGCCTTTTTGACGCGCTCGATGTAGGCGTCGATTTCGGTTTCGGTGACCTCGATGCCCAAGCGCAGCACTTCGCGTTCGATGAGCTTCTGCTCGATGAGTTTTTGCAGGATGTCGCGTTTGATCGCGTTGGCGCGGCGGTCGCGCTCGGCCGTGCCGAGGTCGGGATTTTCGGCGATCAACTGAGCGATCAGCGGACGGGCCATGGACTCGATTTCATGCAGGGTGATGGCCTCTTCGTCGACCACCGCCGCGATACGGTTGACGAACTCCTCGGCGCCGACCGTTGCGGCCAGGATCGCGAGCAGGAGGAACGCCAGGGCGAGTTTGCGCATAATCTCTCCGTTACGATTGGGGCAGGCGGGCGATGTCGATGCGAACGACGGCCTTTTCGCGCAACCCTTGCAGGTAAGCGCGCCAGGCCTCGTCGGCGGCCCGCGTGCGCAACTTGGCGTGAATTGTGGCCCGGGCCTGTTCGAAGGTCAAGGCAACGGCGGGCGCTTTGTCGAGCACCTGCAGGATGTGCACGCCGTAGATCGTTTGAATCAGGTTGCTGATTTCGCCGGTGACGAGGCGGAAGGCTTCCTCCTCGATTTCCGGCAGCATTTCGCCGCGGCCGAACCAACCCAGTTCGCCGCCCTTGGCGGCCTCGGGCGCCAGCGAACGCTCGCGGGCCACCTGCGCGAAATCCTTGCCGGTGAGCAACTCGGTGAGGGCGGCGACGGCCTCGGGGTGCGTGGCGCAGACGATCTGCCGGGCGCGCACGCGTTCGGGCTCGACGAAATCCTCGCGGTTGTCGTCGTAATGGGCGCGCAGGGTTTCCTCGTCGATATCCACGGACGGCAACACGGCCTGAGCGGCGAGCTTGTCGGCCAGCAGCGTGAAGCGGATGTGCTCGCGCAGGGCTGCGGGGGCGACGTTCCGGTCGGCCAGCAGTTGGGCGAAATCGTTTTTCTCGTAGCCGGATTGCAGCCCGGCGAGGATGCGGTCGATTTCCTCTTCGCTGACGGTCAATTGGCGTCGGGCCGCTTCCTGGGCGATCAAACGATGGTCGATCAGGCGGTCGAGGAAGGCGCGGCGCAAGGCCAATTGACCGAGGGGATCGGTCGGAGCGGATTCGGCCCGCTCAGCCGGCGAAGCGGCGAACTGCGCGGCGAATTCGTCAACGGTGATCGCTTCGCCGTTGACCAGGGCCACCGCGTCGGGCGGCAGCGGCTGGACCGGGGGGGCACAAGCCGCCAGGACCGCCGCCAGGATGACCGGCAAGCAGAAGTAAAAAGGGCGACGCCGTGTCGCGCCGCCCTTGGTATCGTTTTTAATCGACATGGTCTTTATTTGGACTCGCCCTCTTTGGCCGGCGCTGCCGGAGCGGCGGCGGGGGCGGCGGGAGCGGCCGGGGGCGCCGGCGGTTGCTGCGGCTGGCCCATGCCTTCGCCGCCGATGGCGGGCAGGCCGGGGGCGCCGGGCGCGCCGGGTTCGGGACCCGCGTCGACCTGGATGCCGTCGAGCACGTCTTCATAGACTTTCACGTTGGCTTTGGTGCGCAGGCTTTCGAGCGTGCCGTCGATGCGCTCTTTCAGTTTTTCCTGCTTCATGCGGCGTTCGATCGACTTTTCGACGCTGGCGAAATCTTTCAACTCGGCCGGGGTTTTTTCGACGAACTGCACGATGTTGAAGCCGCGTTTGTCTTTGAAGACATCGCTGATTTGGTTGGGCGTGGACATGGCGAAGGCGACCGCGTCGAATTCTTCGCCGCGCATGCCTTTACGCACTTTGGGCAGCACGCCGCCGCGCTTTTTGGTGCCGCGGTCTTCGGAGTACTGTTCGACGATCGCGTCCCAATTCGCGCCGCCCTTCAACTTTTTCAGCGCTTCGTCGGCCTTGGCTTTGGCCGCGGCTTCCTCTTCGGCGGTGGCGTTGCGCTTCAGGCGGATCAGGATCAGTTTGACCTTGATCGTTTCGGGGGTCATGAACTTGTCCTGATTTTCGTCGTAGTATTTTTTGACGTCGGCTTCGGTGACTTCGACGTCCTCGTCATACAATTCCTTCTTCACCATGGAGGCAAGGATGCCGCGGCGGATCTGTTCCATGCGCGAGGTGAATTCCTCGTCCTTGTCCAGGCCTTTGCGCATGGCTTCCTGGTAGAAGAGCTCTTCTTCGACCAGTTTGTCCAACAGTTCCATTTTGCCGTTTTTGCTGGCATAACGGCGGCGGTTGAAGGGGGGAATGCGGTCGAGGATCTGCTGGTAGTCATCGACGGTAATCGAAGAACTGCCGACCGTGGCGACTGCCTCGCCGGACTTTTTCGCCGTCGAGCCCTGCGGACCGGTGCAGGCGACGACGATCAAGGTCGCGATGAGGGCCAAGCCAAGAAAAAGAAGCGTACGTTTCAACATGATCCTTATCCTCTTAATTCAGTTGATAAACGATGCATACAGTTAGACTGCACCTAAACCATCAAACGGAAGCAATTTACGTAACACAGTCAGCCAGGCGTTGCAACCCCTCTTCCAGGGCGGAAAAGACGGATTCGGGGCCGTTCTGCTTACTTATCTTTTCATATAACTTACCGTCGGGGGAAAGCGAAAAACGGCCGGGTTGCGCGGCGATCAGCATGACCATGCGCCCGGGGGTGACGGGCGTGGCGTCGTCGAATTCGAAGGCGATGCGGTCGAAGCCGGCCTCGACGCGCTTGATGCGCAGGGTTTCGGCGCGGCGGCGCAAGCCGACGACCCGCAGCAGGTTGTGCACGGCGGCGGGCGGCCGGCCGAAGCGGTCGGTGAGCTCGGCGAGCAGCTCGGCGAGCGCCTGATCGTCATGGGCGTCGGCGATGCGCTTGTAGAGATTCAGGCGTACGTGCACGTCGTCGACGTAGGTTTCGGGCAGATAGGCGGGCACGTGGACGACGACCTCGCACTCGAAGGTTTCGATCACCTCTTCGCCCTTGAGGCGGCGCACTTCCTCGTCGAGCAGCTTGGTGTACATCTCCAGGCCGACCGCGCCGATCTGACCGGACTGTTCGGCGCCCAGCAGGTTGCCCGCGCCGCGGATTTCCAGGTCGCGCGCGGCGATTTTGAAACCACTGCCCAGGTCGGTGAACGTGCGCAACACGGCCAGGCGCTTGCGCGATTCGGGCGTGACCGCGCCGGAGGGCGGCACGAGCAGGTAGCAATAGGCCTGGCGCTTGGAACGGCCGACGCGCCCGCGCAACTGGTAGAGCTGCGAAAGGCCCAGGGCGTCGGCGCGATCGATGATCATCGTGTTGGCGGCGGGGAAGTCCAGGCCGCTTTCGACGATGGTGGTGCACACGAGGATGTCGAACTGATGGCGCGCGAAGTCGATCATCAGCTTTTCGAGCTTCTTTTCGTCCATCTGGCCGTGGCCGACGGCGATGCGCGCGCGGGGCATGAGGCGGCGGATGCGGTCGGCGACGTTGTCGATGGTTTTGACGCGGTTGTGGATGAAAAAGCTCTGGCCGCCGCGTTGCATTTCGCGTTCGAGCGCCTCGCGGATGGTATCCTCGTCCCAGCGGGTGACGAAGGTGCGGATGGCGCGGCGATCCTCGGGCGGGGTGTTGATCACCGAGAGGTCGCGGATGCCGGC
>DAINPV010000065.1:0-14912 GCA_036743315.1 bacterium
TAAATGGTCAGCGCGGCCATCATCGCCATCGCCGCGTGCATGCTCGGGAAGCAGTTCACCGGCGGATCAGCCCCATAGAGCACTGATAGCGCCCACGATTTGAAGTCGATCACTTCGATCTGCGGATGCTGAAATGTCACCGGGAAGTTCCAAAAAATCAGGTAGCAGAACATCATCACCGTGATGTACGACCAGGCGAAGACACGGAAAAATTCCTTGTCGCGCACCAGGAAAAAGGGCATCAGAAACAGTGAGTACAAGGCCAGGTAGGGAAAAATGAAAATCTGGACATAAGGGATTTTTTCATCGGCTTTGGTGGCCAGCGAAACGCCGTCGGCAGGATCCACCAGGCTGCCGATGTAAAAGTATCCGAACGCCCACACGCCGAACATGATCACCGCCATAATCGGTTGGCTGTTGCGCGCGGCCCACGTGCGTGCGTTCACGACTTCGCGCTCTTTCTATGCGCCAAAAACGCTGTCAAGATGGCGAAACCGATCGGGAAAAAAGCCGTCGTATAAAGCACTTTTGCCAAGCGCGGCAGGTTCCACGCGAAAAAGTGCTCTTCGGCCATTACCGTGTACAACGCGACAATCGTCCCGACCAGGTAATAATAGATCAGCCAGCGCACCTTGTTTTGCGGCCAACCGATGATTTTACCGGATTCATGAATCTCTTTGCGTGTATCCATTGGTTCGATATTGTAGTCGAATCGACGCGTTGCACAACACCTAAAAGCGCAAAATTATCCGCGGATGCGCTGAATATTCAGCAGGCTATCAAGACTGAATATCAATTGATCCCCTTCATTTCGAAAAGTTTTTCAGTTCCTTGAAAACACTGAAAAATATTTTTTGCTATAATTCAAATAGTTTGGCATTTCACGCGGACTTGGCCTTGAATTTGGTCCCTGGTTTGCAATGTATCAAGGCCAGAAAGGCTGACAAGCCGATCGATCTCTGAAACGGAAATAATGCTAGGGGCGGAGAGGAGCAATGGACGAGATCCTCACATATAAGCCGACCCGACTCAACGGAACCACGTTTTTTTCAGAACAATAGACCCAAACCCGCTCCGTCGTCCCTAGCATAGATTTTTCAGAAAGTCCTTGGTCATCGGTCTTGGCCTGCGACTCGGTGATTGAGGCAAAATCAGGGCCGTGCTCCCCCACGGCCCGTACTTTTTTAATCATCTAGAAAACTGAGCACCTTATCCAGATCGACCTCTTTCCACTCGGCGGCGCGCCCGGCGGGTTTGGTGTCGGCGCGATGTCCCAGCACCGCGGCCAGCGGATCATCGTCCTCGGGGCGCAGATCCAATTCGGCCGCGACCTTGTCGACCATCGGCGGAGTCAGCGATTTGCTCTTGGTCAGAAATCCTTCCAGCAGCAGGTTGTCGCAGATGGCGTTGACCACCCGCGGCACACCCTTGCTGAAATAATGGATGCGCACCACCGTATCGGGCGCGAAAACGCCCTTCTTGCCGCCGGCGATGTTGATGCGGTGCGCGATGTAACTACGCACTTCCTCTTCGTCCAGATGGCTGAGTTTGACGCGCACAGCGACGCGCTGGCGCAGCGGTTCGTCCAGTCGCAGATTATCTTCCACTTCCGGCAGGCCGAGGAAAACGAAGTTGATCAATTTGCGCTCCTGCACTTCCATGTTGAGCAGGCCGCGGAATTCCTCCATCAATTCACGTGTGCCCAGCATCTGCGCCTCGTCGATGAGCAGCGCAACAATCCGTCCCTCCTCGTCAATCTGGCGCAGGCGCTCGTAGATCTGGCCGAGCACTTCGAGCTTGTTCATTTTCGGATCGGTCACGCCCAGCAACTGGGCGATGCGGTGCAGCAGCCAGTCGGCGGTCACCTCGGAGTGGATAACCACCAGCAGCGCTTTGTGGTAGCGGCGATCGTTGAGGTTTTCGAACAAACGGCGCGCCAGTGTGGTCTTGCCGGTGCCGATGCCCCCGGTGACCACGCTCAGGCCGCGCCGTTGCTCGAGCGCAAAGGCCAGTTTGGTCAACGCCTGCTGATGCGCTTCGCCGTTCCAATAGAAGCGCCGGTCGGGCGCGTTGGAAAACGGTTCGCGGCGCAGGCCGAAGAAATCAAGGTAGTTCATCATAGGAACCCGATATTGTCGTCATCGTCTCCTTTTTTCTTCTTCTTGCCCTTCTTCTTGCCTTTTTCACACTCGGCGATTTCGGCCTTCGCGCCGCGGTAGTTGCTGGATTTCGCGTCGACCTTGATGAAGTACTCCTTCGCCTCGTCCAGTTCGCCGATCTGCTTGAGGCACACGGCCAGGTCGAAGGTCAGATCCAACATCGCCTGCTCGTCGTCGGTGCCTTCGCTCAACGCGCTTTCCAGGTATTCGGCGGCCATGTCGTATTTGTTCAGGCTGACGTAGCACTGACCCAGTTCATAATTGATTTCGAAGGCCAACTCGCCGGCATCCAGCGCCAGCGCTTTTTCGTATTCGGCGATGGCTTCCTCGATCGAATCCATCTCGCGGAAGGCGATGCCCAGTTCGTAGTGCGATTGGGTTGTGCCGCCGCGCGCTTGATCGCCCAGGCTGTCGACGAAGGACTGGAAAATATCGTCGACCGCTTCGCCTTCGGCGGGCGTTTCGTCGGTCAAGCCGCCGATTAGATCGTCGAGCGAGTCGCCCGCCGCGACCGCCGGTTTCTCGACCTTACCGAAGATATCGTCCATCAAGTCGCCCATGCCCTCTTCGGCTGTGGGTTCCTCGATCGACGCCGCTTTGGGCTCCAGACCCAGATCGCCCAGCAGATCGGCCAGGCTTTCCTCTGCTTTGACCGTCGGTGCGGTCGCTTCCGGCTCGCGGAACTCTTCCAGAATGCGGCTTTCGACCGCCGCCTTCTCTTTGATCGGCTTGACCGGCACTTCGCCGGTGGCCATGAAGTCTTCGCTGGAAACTTCAACCGAGTCGAACATCACCGCGGCCGTCCGCGCCATCCGGACGCCTTCTTCGGCTTTGGGCTCTTCGATCCGCTCGGCCTTGGCAAACAGATCGGCGGCGGCCTGCTCGAACTCCTCGACCGGTTCGGCCTCGACGACGAGTTCCTCAGCTTCGGCAATCGGTGCAGCCTCGGCGAACAGGTCTTCCTCGATGACCGATTCGGCCTCGACCTCGACTTCTTGCGGCACGGTTTCGGCGAACAAATCTTCCTCGATCATCGACTCGGGTCCGGCGACGACCTCTTCAGCCTCGATCGCCGGCGCGGGCTCGCTGTAGAGTTCGACTTCGATATCCGGTTCGGCTTCGGCCGTGATTTCTTGCGCTGCGGCGACAGCTTCGTCCTCGATGGCTGCTTCGTCCGCGGCAAAAACATCGACCGCCTTCGGCTCGGCGGCGCGCTCACCCGGCATTTCGCCGAACACATCAACCGACTCCACATCCCCTGCGCCGACTTCTTCAAACACGTCGACTTCGACCGCGGCGTCGACCCGCAGCTTATCCGCATCGACCATTCGGTCGACCGCTTCCGGCTCGCCCCAATCGATCGCGATGTCCTCTTCGATGCCCGTGGCGGATTTGGTCAGATCCAAGTCCTCGAATACGCCGGCCTCGACCTCGGCCGCTTCGGCCTCGACGGACGCCGGATGCTCGACGACCGGTCCGGGCGCCGCCGCCGGTTCGGCGTACAGCGATTTGAGCCGCACGCGGGCTTCGGCCTGCTCCGGATCGATCGACAACACGCGGTTGAGAATCTCCCCGGCCGTTTGTCGGTCACCCAACGTGGTGGCTTCCTCGGCCTGGGCCAACAGATCGGCGATCTGTTCCTCGACCGTTGCGCCGAGTTTGAACAGGTCGAAAACCTTCTCTTTCGCTTCGGTGTTGGACGGATCGAGCGCAAGAATTTCACGGAGCGCTTTTTCCGCGCTGTGCCGGCGGTTGGCGCGTACTTCGATTTCATAGAGGTGGAACAACGATGCGATGGCCTTCGCCGTTTGGCCCGCGTGGACATACGCGTCTTTGAGGCGGTTTTGCGCCGCTTCGCTGTCCGGCTGCAACTGCACCGCGCGCTCGACCAGCGTCAGCGCCTCGGCCGCTTGTCCGGCCTCGGCAATGCGGTCGGACATCGCCAACAGTTCGATCGCCGCCTTGTCGTTTTGCTCGGTGTCCTCGTACAGGGCGATCAGTTCGTTGCGCACTTCGACGCTGTCGGGTTGATACTGCAGCATCTCGCGCAGCGAATCCTCGACCGCCTCGAACTCGCCGGCCTCGCGCGCTGCGTCGGCCAGCGCGCGCAACTGCTGCACGGCCTCGTCGGTGCGCTCGGTCTGGAGGAACAACTTCTTGAGCCGCGCGCGAGCCTTGGTCTGCGACGGATCGTACAGCAGCGCCTGGTTGTAGCGCTCGATGGCCGTTTCCACGTCGCCGGCCTTGCGCGCTTTGTCGGCCAGGATCAGTACCTGCTGCGCCGCCTCGCCGGTGCGCTGGTGTTCGGCGTACAGATCGATAAGCCGCTCGCGAGCCGGCACATCTTCCTGATTCTCGCGGAGGATATCCAGATAAATCTGTTCGGCCGCGTCGCTGTCACCGCTCTGGCGCGCATTGGTCGCCAGGTCGTAGCGGGCTTCGCGCTGCTTGTCCGCGTCGCCCATTGCGCCGTACAGATCGGCGAGTTGATGCAGCGCGCGCTCCTTGTGCACGCCGGCGTCGATGATGTCCATCAGCGCCTGCTGCGCGTCGACGAACTGCGAACGGCGGCGCAGCTGATCGGCCAGAACGAACAACTCGGCGGTCAACGCCTCAACGTCGCCGCGCTCGCGGAACAGATCGCAAAGGCGACGACGCGCCTCGACGTGTTCGGCGTCGCGCTCCAGGATCTGCCGATAGTCTTTCTCCAGGGCTTCGTGATCGCCCGCCGCGGCGTGCACTTCCGCCAGTCGCAACATCGAAGCCATAACTTGCTGGGCTTCGCCGGCGCTTTCCTGCAATTCCATGATCCGCCGCAGGGCGCGTTCGCTGCCGGGCTGTATGCCCAGGACGTCTTCCATGTTCGCGATGCGCCGCGCGTCGGTCCACTGATTGCCCATCTTCTTGTCGGCGGTAAAAAGCAGTTCGACGGCCTTGTCGGTTTGTCCGCCGGCAAGGTAGCGCGCCTTGAGTTCGGCCAGCGCCTTCTCGTTGCGCTCGTCGTGGTCGAGAATTTCCTCCAACGCGGCAATCGTCTTGGCGTCCTGGCCCTTCGCGTCGAAGACCTCGACCGCGCGGAAGAGCACCTCGACCGCTTCGGCCAGATCGGCCTCTTCCAGATAGCTTTCCTTCAACTTGCGCAGGGCGTCTTCGTTCTGCGCATCCAACTGCAGGACGTGCTCGTAAGCCTCGCGCGCCGCCGCGCCCTCGTCGCCGGCCTGCAGCGCATCACCGTAATTCAGCTGCAAACGCACCGCCTCGTCGGCGCGGCCGCCATCGGTGAAGATCGCCGTCAGTTTTTCCACCGCGATCACGTTGGTGTCGTCGACGGCCAGAATTTCTTTGTAGAGCGCTTCGGCGTTGGCCGTGCGCCCGTCCTGCTCGGCCAGATCGGCCAGCACGAACAGTTCGTCGATCGCCCCGGCGGTGTCGCCCTGCCGCTTGTACGCGTCGACCAGCAACCGGTGCGCACGTTCGAACTTCGCATCCAGCGCCAGAATGCGGTTGGCCAGATCGACGATCGCCTCGTCGTCCGCGCCCTCGAGCACCGGCGCGTTGAAGCGCAACAGTTCGTCGATCACGCCGCGCTTGTTTTCCTCGCGCTGCAACAGATCGACGAGTTTTTCGTGCGCCGCTTGGTTTTGTTTATCCAGCTTGATCACGCGGCGCAGTGTGCGCTCGGCGTCATCATACAGATTGCGGTCCTGTTGCACGCGCGCCAGGGTGAGCAGCGTGTCCAGCACCTGTCCTTCGCGCTCGAGCACCTCTTCCAGGTCGGCTTTCTTGCTGAGCGCCGACAGGTTGTCCGGCTCCAACTCCAGAATGCGGCCAACCAGATCCAGCGCGCCCTCGTAATCGCCCTTGGCGTCGGCGGCGGCTTCGAGCGTGAACAGTTCGCTGACCGCCTGGCCGGTGTCGCCGGCGTTGATGTGCACCTGGCTGAGCAACTCGATCGCCTGCGTATTGTCCGGATCCAGATCGAGGATCTGGTTGAGATACTTTTCCGCCTTGGCGAAATCGTCTTTCGCGTTGGCCGTGCGGGCCAGACCGAACATTTCGGGAATGGCCTTCTCGCCTTCGCCGGCGGCGACGAACAGACTGACCAACTGCTCCAACGCCGGTTCGTTGTCCTCGTCGAGCGTGAGCACTTCGCGGTAGCAGGTCTCGGCCCGCATCGTGTCGCCCTCGCGCACCGCCAGATCGGCCAGGGCGAAGATGTGCTCGATCGCACCGCTCTTGTCGCCGCGGGCGATCAACAATTGTTTGGTCTGCTGATGCGCGGTCACATTGGCCGGATCCAGCTCGAGTACGCGGCCGTAGAAGCTTTCCGCATCGTCGACTTGCCCGTCGCGCTCGGACATCTCGGCCAGCTTGAGGTAGCCTTCCGCGCCCGCCGCCGCGTCGCCGGTCTGCACGGAGATTTCCGTCAGCGCCAGCAACGCCCGCCGGTCGTCCTCGGAGATAACCAGCATCTCCTGCGCGAACGCCTTGGCCTCGTCGAGGTTGCCCTCGGCGCGTTCCAGACCGACGAAAGAATACAAAATATCCATCGCCGCTTCGAGGCGGCCGACATTCAGGTAATGATCCTTGAGAGCCAGGCTGGCGTCGCGACGCATCGGGTCGATGCCCAGGATGTCGCGGTAGGTTTCCTCGACCAGCGTGGTTTCGCCGGCCTGCGCGTACAACTCGGCCAGCGCGAACAACTGCTCGATGGCTTCGGCGTTACGGCCGGTATCCAACAGTTTTTCTTTATAGCGTTCGCGGCCGGTCGCGTTGTCCGGCGCGGCTTGAACGATCTGCGCGAAATACGAACCGGCCTGGGTCAAGCGACCGTGTTCCTTCGCGCGGTCGCCCGCCTCCAACAGCAGTTCGACCGCGTGGTCGACATCGTTTTCGGCCAGATGCAACGCCACCAGCCGCTCGATGGCCACCTCATTGGTTTCATCGAACGACAGCGCTTGGCGCAGCGTTTCAATCGCCGCGTCGTTGTCCGCGCCGCGCGCCAGAATGTCGGCCACCGCCAGCAGCTCCGACACGGCCGAGGAAACGTTGTCGTCGGCCAGGTACAGGCGCGCAATCGCCCGACGCGCGTCGATGTTGTCGCGATCCAGCCCGCAGATTTCGCCAAGGTAATTGAGCGCCGTGGCGTTGTCGCCCTGTTTTTCGGCGTTCTCGGCCAGCTTCATCAACTCGCCCAACGCCTTCTCGGATTGGCCGGACTGCAGGTACAGTTCCTTGAGCGACTCGTGCGCCCGCGCCGCATCCGGATCGATCGCCAGGATTTCGTTGAGCGCCCCTTCGGCCTTGTCGAGCTGACCGTTGCGCTCCATCGCGCGGGCCACGCCGAACAATTCGGTAACGGCTTCCGCGCCGCGACCATGGTCGCGCAGGATGGAAATCTTGCGGCGTCGCGTGGCTTCGTGACGCGGATCGATGGCCAGAATCTGATCGAGCTGCGCCAGAGCGGAGTCGACGTCGTCGTTGTCCAGCGCGACTTTCGCCAGGGTCATGATTTCGCCGATCGCGCCGTCGCGATCGCCCAGGGCGAGCAACAAGTCGCGCAACTGTTCGTGCGCCGCCAGGTTGTTGCTGTCCAGCACCAGCACTTCGTGCAAGGCATCGATCGCATACTGCCGATCGTTGCGATCGCTCGCGACGGCGGCCATGGCGAACAACTGCTCGATGGCCGCATCGTTACGTTCGGTGTCCAGCAAGAGGTCTTTCAACTTCTCGCGCGCGGTCAGATCGTCCGGCAGCAACGCCAGCAGCCGCTCGTAATAGGTTTGCGCCGTTTCCATTTCACCGGCGGACTGATGCCGGTCGGCCAACTTGCTCAGCAACCCGGCCAGCTTGTCGTTGTCGCCGCTACGTTCGTAGAGAGCCAACAACTTTTCGTGCGCGGCCGTTTCCATCGGCGCCAGCTCGAGCACGCGTTGCAGATAGCCCTCGGCGCTGAGCGTGTCGCCGAACTCGCGCGACGATTCGGCCAACTGGAAGAGCTGCCCGATCGCCTTGTCGGCTTGCCCGGTCTGCTCGTAAATATCCAACAGTTCCTGATAGGCGCCCTCGTTGTTCGGATCCAACTCGAGCACGCGGTGCAGAATCCGCTCCGCGTCGTCGAACTCGCCATGCTCGCGGTAGCGGTTGGCGACATCGAAAAAATGCACCACCGCGCGTTCGGGCTCGCTCGTCACGTAATGCTCGGCCAGGCGCAACGCGGCGGCCAGATCTTCGGGCTCGAACTCGACCAACTGCGATAAATAATTTTCGAGTTTGTCGGTGCGACCCTGCTCCTGTGCGAGGTCGATCAGCTTGTTGAGCAATTCGCCGGATTTTTCCCGGTCGCCGCCGTCGCGGTAGACGGTCATCATCTTTTCGATGATCGCCAGCGAATCGGGATTGCGGTCCAGGGCCATTTCCAGGTACTCGATGGCCTTGTCGCGCAGGTTGTACTTCAGGTAGATGTCGATGGCTTCGTCAAGCCGTTGCGCGGCCTCCTCTTCGCTCATCTCGCCCAGGTCCAACGCGGCGGGCTCTTCCTCTTCCTCGGCCACTTCCTCGACGACTTCCTCGACGACCGGCTCGGCCTCGACGGCCACTTCCTCGATCTCCGGTTCCTCTTCAACCGGGAATTCCTCGATTTCGATCGCTTCGGCTTCACCATCCGTCAGCGGTTCTTCGCTTTCAGTGATCTCCTCTTCGGAGACGATCTCTTCGTACTCTTCTTCCTCGACTTCGATTTCTTCCTCGATCGCGATCTCTTCTTCCGGCATCTCTTCGACCGCGATTTCCTCATCGACCGCGAGTTCTTCCTCCGGAAGTTCCTCGATCATCATTTCTTCGTCCGGGATCTCTTCGACCGTGAGTTCATCCTCCGGAAGCTCCCCGATCGCCATTTCTTCTTCCGGCATCTCTTCAACGGAGATTTCTTCTTCGAGCGCGATCTCTTCCTCGATCGCGATCTCCTCTTCCGGCATTTCTTCGACGACGATCTCTTCCTCGATCGCGATCTCCTCTTCCGGCATTTCTTCGACGGAGATTTCCTCTTCGAGCGGAAGTTCCTCGGCGACAGCTTCAACCGGCGCCGGCACGGCAACCGGTTCGGCGGAAATGTTTTCGGCAGCCCACTCATTCTCGGGATCGATCTCGAGGAGACGGCAGCAGACATCCTGCACTTTGTCCTGGCGGTCGATTTGTTGGTAAAGGCCTGCAGCGCGTTCCAGCGCTTTCGCGGCGACGGCCGGTTTGCCTAGTTCGATGGCCAGTTCGGCGGTCATCTCCAACGTGCTGGAACTGCCGGCCAATTCGCCGGTCAGCTTGGCCAGACGCGCCAGCGCGAGTTCGGGCTTGCCCTGCTCGCGGTACAACTCCACCAGGCGATAAAGCACGTCGAAGTTCTCGACGCCGCGATCCAACACGCCTTCGAGCAGTTTCTGTAGTTCGGCGGTCTTGCCTTGTTTTTCGAAAATATCCGCGGCGCGAAGGAATTCGTTGACCGCTTCTTGGTTGAACCCCTTCTCCAGGTAACGCTGTCCGAGCTTCAGTCGGCCCACGACGTTGGTCGGATCGAGATCCAGCAGCATGCGGCGGATGTCGAGCGCCTCGCGATCCTTGCCCTGGCGTTCGTAAATGCCCGCGGCTTTCTGGTACTGCTCCACCACTTCGGGCATCAAACCGAGTTTGTGGTAGAGCGTCGCCAGTTTGAGGTAGACCTCGATCATGTTCGCGTCGATGTTCAGGGCCTGCTTGTAGACCGCAACCGCCTTGGGATAGAACCCCTTCTCGGCGTACGTTTCCGCGACCGTCAGGTATTGGTCGAGCGCGCGAACCTTGTCATCTTTCTTTAAATAATAGTCGGCGAGCTTCTTGCGCGCGCGCATGTCGGTCGGATCGTCCTGCACTTCGTCGAGCAGAGCGGCGAGTTCCGGATCGGCCTTGGGTTGCTTGGTTGAACGCAGTCTTTGAAGCAATCCGCCCTTTTTTGTCTTCGCATCTTTTGCCAACGCGATTCCCCCGTCTCAACAGAAAATGAGTGGACGACGACCCGTGCCGCGGTTCGCTCACTCAGTCGCCGCCTGTACGTATTGTGTGCCCCGGTCTTTCCCGCTCGCTCGCTGCGGAAAACATGCTTCCGCACAGAACCAAACGGTACTTGATCGCCTCCCGTAAATCAACCGTTGCCGCACGCTGATCGCGTCGATTTACCGGGTGGAACGCCAGTTTTTGTGCATGGTCGTCAGCCGTTCGCAGCCACTGGACGTTACCAATACAATATCTTCCAGCCGGACACCGAAGCGCCCGTCCAGGTAAATGCCCGGCTCGACGGTGAACACCATGCCCGGCTGCGCCGTCGCTTTGCTCACGGTATTGGCGCGCGGTTCCTCGTGGATCTCCAGGCCCACCGCGTGGCCGGTGCCGTGACCGAAAGTGTGGCCGTAGCCGGCGGCGTTGATGATGTCGCGCCCGGCTTTGTCGATCTCGGTCATCGCCACGCCCGGCGCCGTCGCGGCGATCGACGCGGCCTGTGCCTGCCGTACGATCTCGAAGACCTTTTTCGCGTCCGGATCGCTCGGTTCGCCGACGCTCACCGTTAGCGTCTGGTCGGAGCAATAACCGTCGACGATGCAACCCCAGTCGAGTACGACCAGTTCGCCGGCCTGAATGACCTTGTCCGACGCCACGCCGTGCGGCATCGCCCCGCGCGAACCCGATCCGACGATCGTGTCGAAGCTGGGACCCGACGCGCCGCGTTTGCGCATTTCCATTTCGAGCTGGAAGGCGATGTCGCTTTCCACCGCGCCGGGAACGATCAACGGCAGCACCGCCTCCATCGCCTCTTCCTGCACACGCACGGCGTTGCGGATTTTCACGATCTCGTCGGCGCTCTTGAACCAGCGGATTTCCTCGAAGCGGCCGCCCGCCGGCACCAGATCGACGTCCTCGAGCAGCCGCGTGAATTCATAGTGCTCGGCGACGGTCATCGTCTGATCCTCGAAGGCCAAGCTGTTCAGCCCCAGGTCATGAACCAAGTCGGCGATTTCACGGTTACGGTCGCGGATGGTCGTCACTTCGAAACCATGGGGGACGACCTGCTGCTGGGCTTGCACCGTGTAGCGCGAATCGGTGATGAACAGCGCTTTATTGGGCGTCACCAGACACACGCCGGTCGTGCCGGTAAAGCCGGCGAAGTACCGTACGTTGATCAGCTTCCAGATCAGCGCACCGTCGGCGTTCAGATGTCGGATCACCTTGCGAAGATTGGTCAGCCTATCATTCATGTCCCACCAGCCTCTCGATTGCGTAGCGCAGTGCAAGCCGATAACTCTCGGCGCCCAAGCCTTCGATGCGTCCGGCCACCACCCGGCTGATGGTGCTCTGGTTCCGGAACGGTTCGCGGTTGGCCAGACTCGACAGATGCACTTCGATCGTCGGCACGCCGCAGTAAACCACCGCATCGTGGATCGCCACGCTGGTATGTGAATATGCCGCCGGATTGATGATGATGAAATTGTATTTGCCGCGCGCTTCGGCGATCGCGTTGACCAACTCGCCTTCGATCGCCGATTGGAAAACGTCGACCGTGACCTCCGCCGCCGCGCCCATGGCCTGCAACGAGGCGTTGATTTCCTCGTAGGTTTCCATGCCGTATAAATCCGTTTCCGCTTCGCCGATGTGATTCATCAGCGGTCCGTGAATGACCAATACACGAGGCATTATCGGTTCTCCTTCCGCTTACGCCGTGAACCGAACACACGACGAAAGAACCCCTTCTTCTTGGGTGCATCGGCTGTTTTCCGGTCAGCATCGACTACGTTCTCGCTTGCCGGCGATGGCGGCAACGGCGATGACTCCGGCGTCTCCCGCTCGCTTGGCTCGCCGCCGATTTCGCCGAACACATTCGTCTCTTCCACCTCGACGTGGGCCTCCATGCCTTCGGTCGGATCGTATTCGTGACCCAGTTCTTCCTGGGGAATTGCCGCCTGCGCGTCGTCGGCCTGCTCAGGCGCGGCGAAGCGGGTTTCCTCGTCCGCGATTGCCGGCGGTGCGTCGGACATCGCGGAAAACAGCCGGTCGAGCGCGGCTTCGGCCTCGGGCGCGGCGTCGGCGTCGAACGGACGATCGCCTGCGCCGACATGGTGCAGCACCTGGCTGTCGTCCGCGCGCGCTTCCGTCGGCGCTTCGCTCGCGGACGCGGGTTCCGGCGCGGCCATTTTCTCGACCGGCGCGCTCTGCGATTCGACGCCGAACACGTCGACTTCCTCGGGCGCTTGGATTGGCGCCGGCTCTTCCTCGCCGAACACGTCGACGTCCTTGTGTTCGTTCTCCACGATGCGCAAATGCGGTTTCGCGTGCGCCGCCGGTTCCGCATCCTCGATCGGCTCCCGGTCCGGTTCTTCTTGCGGTTCCGGCACGGACGCGATGGGCGGTTCGACGTGCGGCGCGTCCTTGCTTTCCGGCAACGGCGCATCCTGCGCGATCGGCTCAGGCAACGCCGCGCGGCCCTTGTTCATCAGCTTTTGCGCCGACGCGTCGAACGGATTGCCCTGCAGAATGCGCTTGCAGATTTTCGCGGCCTCTTCATCTTGATTCACACCGTACAACGCCATCGCCAACAGGCGCAGGTTTTCCGGATTGGCGACCTGCTCGGTCAACGGCCGCAGGGTCAACACCGCGTCTGGATAACGGCCCAACGCCACTTCGGCCGCACCCTTGGCTTCCACGCACGCCCAATATTTGGTGTCGTGAATGAACAATCCCTTTGCGGCGATGTCCAGCGCGTCATGCGGACGCCCCACTTTCAGCAACGCTTCAGCGAGCCGATGATACAGCCGTTTTTCCGGAACGCGGGCAATTTCTTCGCGCCATTTGGCGATTTGCGAATAATGGAGATCTGTCAACGACAGCCCCTCGATTACGGGAATACAAAATACAAATTGGAATCCGGTTTAATGAACCATTTGTGACGCGAAACGTCAAGGGTTTGCGGGCGAATTGTCGGTCTTTTTCGCGGCTTCCGGGGCCGGTCCGAGCCACCGCGGCAATTCGACCAGCCGGATGCCGCAACCGCAGGCAATCAGAAGGCGATCCCGGCTTTGATCGACCCAGATGCCGCGCGGCAACCGCCCCACTTGCAGTCGGGCAAGCCGCGTTCCGTCGGCCAGCTTCACCGCGTCGATCGTTCCGTCGAAATAATTTGCAATGAACAGCAGGCCGCGGCGCGCCTCGAAATCCAGATCGCGCGGGCCGTACCCGGCGTCGATCGAGCGCACGACGCGCATCGCGCGGCCGTCGACGACCCGCACGCGCCCATGCAGCGGCTGGGCGATGTACAGCAGGTTGTCCGGGCCGAACTCGATGCCGAACGCCGACCAGCCGATCCACAATTTGCGGACCACGCGCATTTCACGCAGGTCGACCTCCAGCAGATACGGGCTGAGCCAATCGGTGATGTAAGCCAGCATGCGTTCGTGGTCGATCGCCAGATCGTAGCTGTTGGCGCCGGGCAGTTTCAGCAACCGTTCCTGTTCGTAGGGCGGCGCGGCGCTCAACTCATGCAGCGAATGGCTGACTTCGCACAGCACATACATGAAATCGCCCGCGAAGGCCACCTCGAAGGCGTTGCGGCAACCGGGCACGAACACTTGCGTTTCCACCTGGCCGGTGTTGCGGTCGATCAGATAGACGCTCTCGTTGTCGCCCCAATGGCCCCACGCCGGCGCGGCCAACAACGGCCTGGACGGATGCGGTGTGACGCGCTGCACGCCGTCATTGATCGGGTCACCCTTGATCAGCGTCATGTTGTCCAGCCGCAGCAGGTACGACTGGCGTAAAAATCCGTAGCCGACGCCGATCGTTACTTCGCCCGAAACGCCGCCGAAATCATATGGATGCAGCGGGTTGGGCACGACGGTGTAAACCAACTCGCCGACCGCGCGATTCTCCGCCGTGCACATCCTCTTTTTGTTGAGGAAGGTGAAATCGCGGTTCATCATCACCAGCACCAGGCCAACCAGCCCGACGATGGTCACGCCGGTCATCACCCGCCACCAGCGCGTGCGCCGCCGGAAGACCAAGTAGACGAGCGCAACCGGCGCCAGCATCGCCGGAATCGCCTTCCACCCGAGGTACAAATAACCGCCCAGGCTCATGTGCGCGTTGTACAGCGCCAGCGCGAAGGCGACCCAGGAAACCTCGTGCCCGCTGCGCCGCGTAAGCATGCGGTAGGTCAGCGCGACGAACAACGCGGCGCCCAAGGCAACGTAGCGCCCCCATTCGGCGGCGAGGTATTCGTTCTCGCCGACCGCGAACAGCAACAGAATAAACGGCGCGGCCAGCAGCGAACCCAGGACGGTCACCGCGCGCGACGGCTTTTTTTCCGCGGAATTTTGCATGCGCGGATTGTAGCATGATTCAGCTAACTTGCTAGCGCCTTGTCTTGTCGCGTACAATGCGGCGATGACAAAGCCGCTCGTGATTCTCGTGTACACCCGCACCGGTTGGGACATTAAAAACGTCTCGTCCCTGTTGCCGTTGTCGGTGCTTTACCTGGTGCGCCCGTTGCGCCGAGCCGGCTTCGACGTGGCGCTGCTGGATCAGCGGCTCGACCCCGCTTGGGAACGCAAGTTGCGCGAATCGGCTCCGAGCGCGGTGCTCGTGGGCATCAGCGCGATGACCGGACGGCAGATCGAATGGGGCTTGCGGGCCGCGGCCATCGTCCGTCGGGCCGCGCCGAACACGCCGCTCGTTTGGGGC
>DAINPV010000066.1:0-14527 GCA_036743315.1 bacterium
GGCACGCTCGGGTTCGTCACCGGGCTCGACCGACGGCCCGGCGAGGTGCTCTACGCCCGCTCCGACCCTCCCGGTGGCTGCGGCACGCGGCGCGCGATGTGGCGGGCGGCGCATCCCCCCGTCGAGGTCGCGCGCGTCCTGGTCGAAGCGCAGCGCCCCGTACCGGCCACCTTCATCGGCAAGGGCAGCGTCGAGCGCCTGACCGAGCTCATCGTTGCGCAGGAAATCCCGCTGCGGACCGTCGTTTTCGACGTCGATCTCACGCCCGGACAGCAGCGCAATCTCGAAGAAGCTTTCGACGTGATGGTCATGGACCGCACCGGGTTGATTCTCGATATTTTCGCCAAACGTGCGCAGACCGCCGAGGGCAAGCTGCAGGTGCAGTTGGCGCAGTTGAATTATCTGCTGCCGCGATTGCGCGGCATGTGGACGCACTTATCGCGGCAAGGCGCGGGCATCGGCACGCGCGGCCCCGGTGAAACCGATCTCGAAGTCGACCGCCGGCGTATTCACCAGCAAATCGCCGCCCTCAAGCGCCGCCTGGAAAAAGTGCGCACCAATCGCGCCGCGCAGCGCAAACAGCGCTGCAAACACGGCGTTCCGACCGTCGCGCTGGTCGGTTACACCAACGCCGGCAAATCGACCCTGCTGCGCGCGCTGACCGACGCGGACGTGTTCATCGAAAATCAACTGTTCGCCACGTTGGACACCACCGCGCGCGAACTGCGCCTGCCGGGCAACGTGCGCGCGATCGTCATCGACACCGTCGGTTTCATCCGCAAACTGCCGCACCACCTGGTGGAAAGTTTCAAGGCCACCTTCGAGGAAGTGACGTTGGCCGACGTGCTGGTGCACGTGATCGACGCGTCGCACCCCCAGATGGACGAACAGATACAAGCGGTGCATCAGGTGCTCGACGAAATGGGCGTGCAAAAGCGGCAAGTGCTCACCGTGTTCAACAAAATCGACCGCTTGGATGATCGCGCGTGGCTCGGCCGCGCGCTGGCCGCGCACCGGCCCGGCGTGGCGATCAGCGCGATGACCGGCGACAACCTTGCGGAGCTGCTGGACCAACTGAGCATACAACTCAGCGAACATCGGCGGTTGGTCGTCTGCGCCATCCCCCTTTACCGCGTCGATCTGATCCATAAAATTAGATCCGAAACGCAAATCGTGTACGAGCGCGTCGAAGAAGAGCGGATCGTTTTTCAGGCGCGCATGGAAACGACGTTGGCCGAATACCTCAACGATTTTAAGACCGAGGAGGAATTGACGTGAAGCGCATCTGGATCGTCGTCGTCTTGCTGGTGGGTGTCGCCTGGGCGGCGGCCGACGAACTGGCGATCTTCAGCGGCGAAGCCACCGTCCCGCTGGCTCAGCTCAACGTGGATGCCGCCAAAGCGAAAGCTACGCAGATGGCGCTGGCCGAGGCGTTGCAGCAGGCGTTGCGCCACATCGCACCGCCCGAGGAGTTGGAGCTCAAGGAACAGGAAATCGACAAGCGCATTCTCAAGTCGCCCAAACGCTTCGTCGCCAGCTTCACCATTCTGCAGGCCGACGAGGAGCAGACCAACTATCACCTCGTGCTTGAGGCGCGCATCCGCGTCGACGCCCTGCGCGAGGAGGTACGCTCGATCGTCGTGGTCGACACGCGCGAGCAGGAAAAGCCGCAGTTGCTGCTGTTGACATACCATCGTCGTCCGGGCGGGTATGCCTTCGACGGCGAGTTGTCGACGGCGCTGGCCGAGCGGTTCGATCTGGCCAACCAGAAACCGTTGCCTCCGCGGGAGTCCGAGGCGCTGTTGAGCACGCCGTCCTTTACCGGCGCGGCCGAGAAAAACAACTACCAGGATCTGAGCCGCGCCATGGCGGTGCAGGGCATCCGTCTGCTGGTGTTGGCCGAGGTCGAGGACCGGCGGCCGGAACCCGTCAAGAAACCGGGCCAGCCGGTCGAACCGGCCTCGTGCGATCGTCTGGTGCGCGTCAAGTTGATCGACGCCGATCAAAGCGTGCTCGTGCAATCCTTCAGCTATCAGTACCCGGCCGAAAACGAATGCGCCAAGCATACCGAAGAAGTGGCGCGGGGCATGTTCGGCCGGATCATGGACGCCTTCACCGGCCACGGCCTGATCGGCGAAAGCGGCGATTCGGCGGTCCAACTGGAAATCCTGGGCGTCGGCGATTACAGCTACTTCCAGGAATTGCAGGCGCTGATCCGCAATCGACCCTACGTGCAAAAGGCGCAATTGTCCGCCTTCGAAAGCGGCGGCCGCGTGACCTTCGAAGTCGTCTACGGCGGCCCGATCCAGCAATTGCAGGCCGACCTGGAAAACGCACGCGCCACGAGCTTCCATCTGAGCTTCATCGGCCGGCGCGGCAATCACCTACAATACCAACTGGAGTTGTAATGAAACGACTGGGAATACTTTTCTGTGTGCTGATCTTGCTTGACGGGTGCGCCGTGCCGCTGGCGCGCATCAACGGCGGTCGACCGACCGTCAGCGTGCCGCTGGACGTCACGCCGGGTGAAGCGAAGGTTTTTCTTGACGGCGATTACATCGGCTGCGCCGAGCGTTTCACTGCCGAACGCGGCGGATTGGCGCTGACCTACGGCGTTCACGAATTGCGGCTGGAAGCCGAGGGTTATTTGCCCGAATTGATCGAGGTGATCAGCTCGGCGGCAATGAAACCGGTCACCGTCCGCATGTTGAAGAAGCCGGAGAAACCGGAGGTCGAATGAGTTTTCTGCGGGAAATCTGGGCGAACAAATGGATCAAGTTCGCCGTCCTGGTGGCGGCGCTGCTGTTGTTCTTCTGGTTGATTCACCGCTTAAGTTCCATTTTGACCGCCCTGGCCGTCGCCTGGGTGCTGGCTTACATCTGCGATCCGTTGGTCGATCGGATGGAAGCCCGCCGCATTCCGCGCACCGCCGGCGTGGCGTTGTTCGCCATCCTCCTGGTGTTGGTGATCGTGCTCGCCGAGTTGATTCTCGTGCCTGCGATCGCCAATGAGATCGAGCGACTCGGGCGCGACATGCCCAATTACGCCGAGACGATTTCGCAGCGCGTGGCGCCCTGGATCGAAAGTACGTTCCGCCTGCAGTTGCCGCGCAACAGCGACGAAGTGTTCGACCTGCTGCAAACCAATCAGGAAACGGTCAAGCAGGTAACGGAAAAATTCTACGCGCCGCTGAGCTTGATGGTGAAAAATTCGGTTTCCAGCCTGCTGGGCATGATCACCTTCATTCTGACGCTGGTCGTGGTGCCGGTGGCCTGGTTTTTCCTGCTGCGCGATATCGACAAGATCAACGCGCGCATCGTCGATTTGGCGCCGCCGCGTTGGCGCGAAGGCTTTCTCGCCTTCATGCGCCAGGTCGACGAGATCATCAGCAACTTCCTGCACGGGCAGATCATTGTCGCGCTCATTCTGGCCACGCTGTATTCGATCGGCCTGTGGCTGATTCTGGACATTCCGCTGGGCCTGGTTATCGGGTTGTTCGCGGGTTTCGCCGCGATCGTGCCGTACCTGGGCGTGGTGGTCGGCGTGCTGCCCGCTCTGGTGATGGCCTTTCTACAATACCAGGACTGGCAGCATCCGCTGGGCGTGCTCATCGTCTTCGGCGTGGCGCAGGCGCTGGAGGGCAACATCATCACGCCCAAGATCGTCGGCGACAAACTCGGCCTGCATCCGGTGGTCGTCATTTTCGCGATTCTGATTTTCGCCGAGTTGGCCGGGCTGTTCGGCATGCTCATCGCGGTGCCCGCCGCCGCGATCATCCAGGTGCTGATGCGCCGCCTGGTCGCCGCCTATAAAACCAGCGAGTTGTATCAGGGCGGGGCCGACGAGTGAAACGCGCCGTGCGTTATGGAGTGATGATCGTTATACTCCTCGTGGCCACGGGCGCCGCCATGTTTGTCTACCTGCCGCATCCCAACGATGTGCCCGACCGGGTGATGAGCTACCTCGAAGAGCGGAAGAACGAAACGCGCCCGTTGGTGCTTAAAAGCGCCGGCGACTGGATAACCCTGCAACCGGGACTGGAATTGCGCCGCGCCAGATTCAACCGCAAAGATCGTCTGTTGTCGCGCTTCAATCTGATCGCCCTGCGCGTCGATCCGGAAAAAATGCGCTTGCGGATGATCCACGTACCGGCGAAGCAACTGCCGCAAACCGACATCGAGACGCTGGCGCAAAGCACGGGTGCGATCGCGCTGATCAACGCCAGCTATTTCGAGCCGGACTTTAAGGTGATGGGTCTGCTGGTGTGCGACGAGCAACGGATTTCGCCGATGCGCAAGGAGGGCAACATCCATCATGGCGTTTTTTATTTGCATGACAACCGCGCCTTTTTGGTGCATCGCACCAACTTCACCGAACCGAAGGTGGAGCAGGCGTTTCAGGCCGGTCCCTGGCTGATCTCCGACGGCGAGGCGCAACACCGCTTCCGCAACGCCAACATCGTCACCCGCCGCAGCGCGGTGGGCGTCGATAAGAAGGGGCGGGTGATTCTCGCGGCGACCGATGCGTTGCTCGGCGGCTTGTCGCTGCCGGAGCTGGCGGGATTCCTTGCCAAACCCGAAAGCGAGGGCGGCTTCGCCTTATGGCGGGCGATCAACTGCGACGGAGGCACGAGCACGCAAATGCTTCTGAATCATCCGCGCGAATCGCTGACCATTCGTTCGACCATGCGCGTACCGGCGTACCTGGGCGTGTTCGCCCGCTGATTATTAGACCGCTTACCGCGGCGCAATCGACCGTGATGAAAAGTGCGAAATCAGGAGAAATTAGTGCTTGACAGGCACAAGCATTCAATTGTAAATCTCTACTCCCTTGCTGGAGGCACGTAGCTCAGGGGCTAGAGCACTACCTTGACGCGGTAGGGGCCGTGGGTTCGATTCCCACCGTGCCTATGTTAGAATCCCCACGATGATGCGTGGGTGAATGTGGACAAGGGTTTGCCGCATGACGGCAGGGCCGAAAGGCTCAAGCCGGTTCGCTGGGAACCGCACCCCGATCCCGGAAGACAGAAGATTTGTGTTTTCTCGCCGGGAGAAGGGCGTCGTCGGGCCGTGGTAAGCCGTGACGCTCTTTTTAGTTTAATATTGTTTCCCAATATCGTCGCAGCCGGTTTGTTCGAATCTGCGGGCAAGGGCGCCGGGTGCGCCCGGGACGGCGCTGCCGGCGGTATTGTGGGCAAGGAGGTATGAGCCATAGCGAGATACAACAAACGGTTTGGGCCCCCGACCGCGCCGACTCATCGGATCAACGATAAGATCCGCGCCGCCAAGGTGCTCGTCATCGACGATGAAGGCAATTCGTTAGGGGAACTCGATCCTCGACGCGGAGTGGAAATCGCCATCGAAAAGGGGTTGGATCTGGTCGAAGTGTCGCCCAATTCGACGCCTCCGGTGTGCAAGATCATGGACTACGGGCGCTTCAAGTATCAGCAGGAGAAAAAGGCGCACGAATCCAAGAAGCATCAGGCGGTTGTCCAGATCAAAGAGATCAAGCTGCGCCCCAAGACGGGCGAGCATGATTTCCAGACTAAAGTAAAACGCATCCGCGAGTTTCTGGAAAAGGGGATGAAGGTCAAGGCGACCATCATGTTTCGCGGCCGCGAGGTAGTCCATTCCGAGCTGGGCAAGGCGATTCTCGACCGGATCGCCCTGGACATCCAGGACGTCGGATTGGTCGAACGCGAAGCCAAGATGGAAGGCCGGAACATGTTCCTCTTCCTTGGCCCGAAGAAGTAGAGCCGTAGAAAAGAACCTCGCTCCATCGTTGGCCGATTCGTCTGTGGGACGTCGGGCCGGAGTGCGGTTTTAAGTGTGAAAGGAGATTGTTGCGATGCCGAAAGTGAAATCCAATCGCGGAGCCGCCAAGCGCTTCAAGCTGACCGGCTCGGGGCGAATCAAACGGTCCAGCAGTATGAAAAGTCATATTCTGACCAAAAAAACGACGAAGCGGAAACGCCAGTTGCGCAAAGGCAAGCTGATCAGCGCGGCCGACGAGCGCCGTGTGCGTAAGATGCTGGGCGTGTAAAACCGGACCACGAGAAAAAGGAGAAAGACTATGCCACGCGCAAAAGGTGGATTTAAAACTTCCCGTCGTCACAAAAAAGTTCTCTCCAGCGCCCGCGGGTATCGCAGCGGCCGCCATAAGCTGTTCCGCTCCGCGAAAGAGACCGCCAACCGGGCGATGGTGTATCAGTATCGCGATCGACGCAACAAGAAGCGCGATTTCCGCAAACTGTGGATCATCCGCATCAACGCCGCGGCGCATGCCCACGGCCTGAGCTATTCGCGCCTGATTCACGGCATGAAGAAAGTCGGCATCGAGATCGATCGCAAAGTTCTGTCCGATATGGCCATCCACGATCCGGAAGGCTTCGGCAAGATTGTGGATATGGCTAAGAATGCGTAGCCATGCGGGAACAGATTGAGCAAATTCGTCAAGAGGCCGTTGCCGCGCTGTCTCAGGCTGCCGATTTGTCGGCGCTCGATGCGATTCGCGTCGGCGTGCTGGGCAAGAAAGGCAGCCTGACCGCCGCGTTGCGCGGCATGAAGGATGTATCGCCGGAAGAACGGCCGCTGATCGGCCAGTTGGTCAACGAGGCCAAGGACGCCGTCGAGCAGGCCGTGGAATTGAACAAGGCCCGCATCGTGCGCCGGCAACGCGAACGCGAAGCGGCGACCGAGCGGGTCGATGTTTCTCTGCCGGGGCGCAAAATAGCGCGCGGCAGCTTGCATCCGTTGACCGAAACCCTCGATGAAATCTCCGCCATTTTCGAGAAGATGGGCTTTGTCTGGGAAGACGGGCCGGAGGTGGAAACCGACTGGCACAACTTCGGCGCGCTCAACTTCCCGCCCGATCATCCGGCTCGCGACGAGCAGGACACGCTCTTTTTGGAAAACGGCCTGCTGCTGCGCACCCACACCAGCCCCGTGCAGGTGCGGGTGATGCAGCGCCACCGGCCGCCGGTGCGCATGATCGCCCCCGGCTGGACCTATCGCAAAGACGCCATCGACGCGACCCACTATCCGATGTTCAGCCAGGTCGAGGGATTGCTGGTCGATAAGAACGTCACCTTGGGCGATCTCAGGGGCGTACTCAAATTCTTCGTGCGCGAATTTTACGGTCCGCAGACCGAAATCCGGTTGCGGCCGAGTTTCTTCCCATTCACCGAACCGTCGGCCGAACTGGACATCAGTTGCTTCGCCTGCCGCGGCACGGGCAGTCGCGACGGCAAGGTGTGCCCCGTGTGCAAAGGCACCGGGTGGAAGGAACTGCTCGGCGCCGGCATGGTCGATCCGGCGGTGTTCCAGGCGGTCGGGTACGACCCGGAAGAGGTCACCGGCTTTGCCTTCGGCATGGGCATCGAGCGGATCGCCATGTTCCGTTACGCGGTGGACGACATCCGCCTGTTCTTCGACGGCGATCTGCGTTTTCTGCGACAGTTTTAGAGGATACCATGCGTGTTACCTATCGCTGGCTGAAAGAGTATGTCGATTTTTCGGAAACGCCGCAGGAGCTGGCGGCCAAGCTGACCATGCTCGGCCACGAGGTCGAGGGGTTGGAGAAAATCGGCGGCGAGTTTAGCGGCGTCATTACGGCGCGGATCGAAGCGGTGCAGCCGCATCCCGAAGCGGACAAACTCACCATCTGCCAGGTCTTCGACGGCGAACAGACGCTGCAGGTGATCTGCGGCGCGCCCAATACGCAAGCCGGTAAGATCGGCGCTTTCGCCGCCATCGGCGCGCAGTTGCCCGAGGGCAAGGTCAAGAAAATCAAAATGCGCGGCGTGGACAGCTACGGCATGCTGTGCAGCAAGGCCGAACTGGGCGTCAGCGCCGATCACAGCGGGTTGTGGTATCTGCCCGACGATGCGCCGTTGGGTCGTCCCGTGCAGGAAGTCGTCGAACTCGACGATTGGGTGTATGAAATCAACATTACTCCCAACCGCCCCGATTGCCTCAGCGCGATCGGTCTGGCGCGGGAAATCGCCGCGCGCACCGGCAAGCCGCTCAAGCTGCCGGAGGCGGCCTTCGAACCGGTCGGCGGCGAGATCGACCGGTACATGCAGGTGATCATCGAAGATCCGGTGAAGTGCCCGCGCTACACCGGCATTCTGGTCAAGGGCATCGCCATCGCGCCGTCGCCGGATTGGATGGCCAACCGCCTTGAAGCCGCCGGCGTGCGCGCGATCAACAACATCGTGGACATCACCAACTACGTGTTGCTCGAGTGCGGCCAGCCGTTGCACGCGTTCGATTATCACTTCCTGGCCGACAAGAAAATCGTCGTGCGCCGCGCGGGCGAGGGCGAAACCATCACCACCCTCGATGAGCAGGAGCGCAAGCTGACCGATGACGACCTGTTGATCTGCGACGGCCGCAAACCCGTCGCGCTGGCCGGCATCATGGGCGGCCTGAACAGCCTGGTCACCGACCAAACGGTCGACGTGTTCATCGAATCGGCGTTTTTCGAGCCGACCGGCATCCGCCGCAGCAGCAAGCGCATCGGGTTGTCGAGCGAATCCAGCTACCGCTTCGAACGCGAAATCGACCGGCAAGCCGTCAGCTACGGGCTGCATCGCGCCACACGGTTGATGGAACAGTTCGGCGGCGGCAAGGTCGTGCCCGGTTATATCGACCAATATCCCACGCCCTGGGAGCCCAAGGTCGTGCGCGTCCGGCCGGATAAAATCAACGGCTTGATCGGCCTGCAATTGTCGCGCGAGGAAATCGCCCGCTTACTGACCGCGCTGGAATTCGGCGTGGAAAACGACGGCGACGACCTGCTGGTGCGCGTGCCGCCGTTCCGCGTCGACGTGGCGCGCGAAGCCGACATCGCCGAGGAAACGGCGCGACTCTACAATTACGACCTCATTCCCGAGACGCTGCACAAGGGCGCCGACGCGGAAAATCGCCCGTGGAAGCTGCGCAGCTTCCTGCGCGACCTGCGCCGTCTGCTGGTGGGCATGGGGCTGATCGAACTCAATTCCATCAGTTTCCTGGAGCAAAAACAGCTCGATGCCGTTTACGCGCCCCGGGGCATCCGCGTGGCCAACCCGCTCAGCGAAGATCTGTCGGTGCTGCGCACGAGCTTGCTGCCCAGCCTGTTGCGCGTTTACGCCTACAACAAGGCGCGGCTGGTGCCCGACGTGAAGGTCTTCGAAGCGCGCCGGGTGTTTCTCCCGAAAGACGATCCGCAACGGCAACCCGATGAGCCGCATCGCCTCGGTTTGCTGTTGAGCGGACGCCGTCATGAAGTCGCTTGGAATCTTCCCGCCGATGAAGTAGACTTCTACGATCTCAAGGGAGTGGTGGAGGCGTTGCTCAAATCGTTGGGCATCGGGCCGGTTACGTGGGAACGGCCCGCCGAAACCGGTCCCTATTTGCCCGGCGTTTGCGCCGTTGTGAAATTCGAAGAAAGGGTATTGGGCATCATCGGTAAAATCAACGCCGAGGTGCTCGAGGCCTTCGATACCGCGGGCAAGGTGTTTGCCGGCGAATTGGAAATCGACCGGTTGGCCGACTTGGCCCGGACCGTGCCGGCCATCGAACCGATCAGCAAATTCCCACCGATATTCAGGGATATAGCTGTTTTGGTCGATGCCGACGCCCCGGTGGATCAAATGATCGAGGCGATAAAACAGGTCAATTCGAAGCAGATCGCCGAGGTGAAAGTGTTTGATCTGTACACCGGCAAGGGTGTTCCGGACGGAAAGAAAAGCGTAGCCTTTTCAATGCGTTATCAGGACATCCTTAAGAGCCTTTCTGATGCGGATGGGGAGCGTTTGACGAGCAAAATCCTGAATGCGCTTCAACACCGTTTCGGCGCATCCTTGAGAGAATAGTTGAACGAAGAAAGCCAACCGATTGATTAGGAAAGAAAAAGGCTTGATTCGGAACTGATTATTTGGTACAAGTAACAGGCGTTTTTTTCGAAGGAGGGGCCGGTCACATGACTAAGGCGGATTTGATCAATTCAATATATGAGCGAGTGGGGTTTTCGAAGAAAGAATCTGCGCGAATCGTCGAACTGGTTTTTGACATCATCAAAGACACCCTGGAAGAGGGTGAGAAGATCAAGATTTCCGGTTTCGGCAATTTCATCGTTCGTGAAAAGCGGTCGCGCATCGGCCGCAATCCGCAAACCGGTGAAGAGATCGAAATTTCCGCGCGCCGTGTATTGACGTTTAAACCGAGCCAGGTGCTTCGGAATGCTCTGAAAGAGCCGAAGTAAGTTTGTATTGAATTTTTTTGGAGGATGGCGGTTTGGCGAGGCCGATTGCGGACTCCAGCCAGATCCCGAATAAGCTCTACTTCAAGATCGGCGAAGTGAGCGAGTTGACCGGTGTGAAGCCGTATGTCCTGCGTTACTGGGAGACGGAATTCAACATCGTCAAACCCTCAAAGACCCGATCCAATCAGCGTCTATACAAACGCAAAGAAGTCGAGCTGATCTTCGAGATCAAGAAGCTCCTCTACGACGATAAGTTCACTATCGCCGGCGCGAAAAAAATACTCGCCGAGCGCAGCCGCAAGAAAACCGGCAAGAGTCAGCAACTTGCGATGACCTTTTCGGAAGAGGAATACCTCGAGGTCATGAAGAAGATCAAAAAAGACTTGCTCGAACTCAAAAAGCTGGTTGAAAACGAATACTGATTTCGCTATTAAAAGAGACCCTTCGTCGCGGACCGGCGAAGGGTCGTCGTTTGTTCCGGGGCGTAGCGCAGTCTGGTAGCGCACCTGAATGGGGTTCAGGGGGTCGCTGGTTCAAATCCAGTCGCCCCGAACGACGGAAGGGGCCGAGGCCACTCGGTCCCTTTTTCTTTTAATCGTCCCGGAATTCGCAAACGGGGCGCATCGCGTACACGCCGAATTCCGCCACGGGCTTGCCGGCGACCTTCAAACGCGTCACGCGCTTGTCCAGACAATGCGCGGCCGGTTCGTCCGACGTCCATGCCGACACCTGCAGGAAATAATCGCGGGCGATCAAGCGCAGTCGCTCGATGGCGAAAGTCAACGCGTACCGCCCCGGCGGCAAGTCGCTCAACGAAACGCCGGCTCGTTGATTGTTGTAGCCGGTCAGCAACAGCCAGTTGGTTTGATCGCGAAGTTGACAACGCAACGTCAGCGCGGGCGTCGTCTCGCGCAGCGAAAATGTCATCCGCACGGCGAGGGGATCGTCCGTCTCCGGCCAATGTTGATCGGGCCGATCCGGCACGGTCAGTTCAACCGTTTCGATGCGGAAAGCGGAGGCAGCGCATTCGCCGATTCGCTCCGGTTTGCCGAGGCGATATTCATGCCGGATCAAACCTGCGAAATTCGGTTCGTTGCCGCACAACGTCACCGGGAAGCGGCGGTGCGCGTTGGGCAGCAGCCGATCGTGATGATAAAAGTTGATTTCCAGCATGTAACGATCCGGCGGCAGCAGCACGGTCGGGAAGGTCAGCGCCAGGTGGGACGGGCGGCGCAGTTGCGCCATATCCGGCGTCAGAAAACGCGTGTACACGCAATAGCCGCCCCAATCGGTGAGCATGAACTTGCCGCTCAACGCCTCGATGTCCTCCAGCGCCTGCACCGACAGTCGGACATGCAAGTCCTCGCCGTGCCGGCCGGCGATTTCTTGCGGCGTTGCGTGCTTACCCACCAGCAACAGCGGACGCGGTCTTTTCACCGCGGCGGCGGGGGGCGCTTCGCGTTCCGCGACGAACACGGTTCGCTCGCCGTCCTCGGTGCGATAGGCGTCCTTCGCGAGCACGCGGAAAGCGAGTTTGTGCAGCATCTGCTCCACCGCCTCATGGCCCGCCAGCCAGGAGCTCGCCGTCAATTGCCGCACCGCGCGTGCATCGCGCAATTCCGGGGCGGCGGCGCATTCCAGCAGCAACAAACGATCGGCGCGGGCGGTCAAGCGTCGCAGAACCGTCGCCGGAAATTCCGTCTCGTTGAACGCATCCCAACACAGCAGCGCGGTAGCCAAAGCCAACGTGCCGGTCGGCGGTGTTGCGGAAAACGTTTCGAAAAATTCCGGCGCATGCTCGCCTAGTTTTCGCGCGATGGTCGGCCAATCGTCGAGCGGCGCGCGGCCGGTCGTAACGTTCGGCCTAAGTTGCGCCGGCGTGTTCGTCAAATCGTTGTCGATGAAAAACCGCGCCGGATCGGAAAACGTCAGCGGCAGATACTCACGTTTGATTTTACTGTCTTCCGCGGCGGCGGTTTTAGCGTAAGCGACGTATTCGCCCGGCGGCAGCAATGCGCCGTCGAGTCGCAACGTGATTTCGCCCACGCCGCGCGGCGGCCGGATTTCCCGCCGGAAGCTGAAGAGGGCGTCGATTTCGTCGGCGCGGCGCAGGATGAACGTGACGATCACCGCGTCCGTTTCGGTAAAGCGCAGTCGTGTGCGCAGGCGCAGCGTGCGGTAAGTGGAAAATCGTTCCGTGCGCCGCTCGCCGTCGAGCAACCATAGGTCGCCGATACTTGCCGGCGAGTCGTCCACAACTTCGCGGGCATCCCATTTTACCTGTTGCGCGAAGGGACCGGCGCTATCCTCGTCGGCGGGCGTCACACCATTAAACTTGGGCAACATCACCTGGTCGTTTTCCCATTGCAGCATGAGACGATACTCGCGGTCCGCCCACGCGATCGTCGCCGGTGCGCGCCAGGCATGTCGTCCAGCCGCCAATTCGCCGGACCACAGCGGCAAACAGATGTCGGGATTCGCCGACGGATGCAGCGTCAAGGTTGCTTGCCCCGGTTGCCTTGCCTCGATTGACGCCGTAATGAGCAGTTCGCGCTCGTCATGAGCGAAGGACCAGGCGCGCAGCGGGGGTTGAAACGCGGGCGGCGCGAGCGTTTTCACTGCGTCTTGTCGTTGCGCCGCGAAGAACCAGCGCTCGCCCTTGGGGAGCATCTCCTCGGACAAACCGGTCGCGTAATCGGCCGCGCCGAACCGCTCGCGGTCGATGCGCCGCGCCTCCACGCAGGTCAGGCCGCATTGCGCCAGCGTCTGCTCGATCGCCGCGACGCCGGGCAGCCAATGGCTCGAATCGTCGTCGCGATAGCGACCGGTCACCGCCAGCGAATCGCGCGGATCCTGTCCGCGGGCGACCTCGGTTTCGATCAACAGCCAGTCGTCCGCTTTCTCCGCCAGCTTGCGCAATCCGGCGAAGGGATCGCGCAGGTGATACAGCAAGCCCAACGCCAGCACGATGGTGAACGCGCCGGCGGGCAGTTCGTCGGTTTCCAGATCGAGCGCGGCGAACTCGACATCCATGTGCAGGTACTCGCGCATCGCCCGCGCCTGCCGTAAAAAATGTTCGTCGAACTCGACGCCCACCACACGCGCCGCGCCGGAACGGCGGCACAGGAACGAAAACAGCCCCGCGTTGCAGCCCGCATCCAGCGCCGTCCATGCGCCGTCCCCTGGGAAATAAGGGCGCACGAGGTCGAAAATCACCGCCGAATCCAGCGGCTGATCGACGAACGAGGTCACGTCCAGTCCGAGCAGGGAAAGGTCCTGCGCGTACGGCCCGAGCGCCTGAATGCGTTTGAGCAAACTGTTTTCGTCGGGTTTGGTCATCGGCGATCTTTGCTGGCGATTATCGGCAAATAGTAGCGGAGATCGGCAGGTTGAACAAGTTTGTTTCCTCGCGGCCTGAACTTCGCTCGACCGCCAAATGTGGGAAGTATTTCGCATCGAGCGCCTACATTTTGATTTTTCGACTTGTGACATACCGGTCTTTTCGGTACCATCGCCCGCAAGCCGTGAACACGGCGAAACAGGAGATCTATGCGCATTCTGGTCACCAACGACGACGGCTTCAATTCGACGGGCATCACCGTCCTCGCCGAGGCAATGAGCGCCTTGGGCGAGGTGATCGTCGTCGCGCCCGACGGCAACCGCAGCGCGGCGGCCCACAGTCTCACTCTCGATCGTCCCTTGCGCCTCAAGAAGGTGCGGCCCAATTGGTACGCTTGCGACGGCACGCCCTCCGATTGCGTGCACCTGGCGCTCAACGGTCTGCTGCGCGACGACCGCCCGGCGCTGGTCGCCGCGGGCATCAACCACGGCGCGAACATGGCGCAGGACATCACCTACAGCGGCACGGTCATGGCCGCGCTCGAAGCGATGATGATCGGCGTGCCGTCCTTCGCCATCAGCCTGGATGCTTTCCACGATTTCGAGTTTTCCGGGGCGGCGCACTTTGCCCCGAAGGTCGCGCGCGTCGTGTTGGACAATCATCTGCCGCCCGGTACGCTGCTGAACGTCAACGTGCCCAATCTGCCCGTCGAACGCATCAAAGGCGTGCGGGCGACACGGCTGGGCAATCGTCTGTATGGCGACGAGATCGAAGAGAAGGTCGATCCGCGCGGCAAGAAATATTACTGGATCGCCGGGCTCGAACGCGGCTTCGTCGAGATCGAGGGCAGCGACATGGTGGCGGTGCACGACGGTTATATCTCGGTGACGCCGATCCATTTCAAACTGACCGACGACGACTACCTGGAACATTTGAAGA
>DAINPV010000067.1:0-14463 GCA_036743315.1 bacterium
GACAGCACCGACTGCGGCCGATCGGCGACGTGGTGCGCGACGCCAAGGCGACCGGCAGCCGCTACCTGGCTTTCGTCGACGACAACATCAGCGGCCACCGCGAGCACGCGCGCGAGCTGTTTACGGCGCTGCGCAAACTCGACGTGCGTTGGATGGCGCAATCGACGATGTACCTCGCCGACGATCCGGAGTTGTTGGACCTGGCGGTGAAAAGCGGGCTGCGTTTTTGCTGGATCGGCGTGGAGTCGATTCACCCCGAGGCGCTGGCCGAGGTGCACCGCAACATCAACCAGGTGGCCGAGTTCGAGCGTCGCATCCGCGAATTTCAGCAGCGCGGCGTGATGGTCGGCGCGAACATGATGTTCGGTTTCGATACGGAGACCGAGGAACACTACGAGGAGACAGCGCGGTTTCTGGAACGCAACAAGCTCATTCCGTTTTTGTACATCCTCACGCCGATCCCCGGCACCAAGCTCTACGACCGCATGCACGCCGACGGGCGCATTCTCACCTACGACTGGAACCGCTACACCTCGTACGAGACGGTGTATCAGCCGAAAAACTGGTCGCCGGAAAAGCAGAACGAGCTGTACTTCAAGCTGGCGCAACGCATGTTCAACCTGCAGAACAACTGGCGGCGGACGCTGCCGACGATGCGCTGGAGCAACTTCAAGGAAGATTTCGCGATTCGCCTCGCGGCGCTGGTCGTCGGGTTGAACGTCGGACGGGCCGTGCGCGGCCGCTGGCCGACGACCTGGTGAGCGCGCCTCAATAATACGGCAGAATGCCCTTCTTCACGTTTTTGCGCACGACCAGACTGTTGATCAGCAGCGCCAGTTGCGTCATAAACTGGCCGAAGCCGAACTTGAAACGCAACATGTGGAAGAAGCGCTTGAGCGAATTGCCGACCGAAAAACTGTCGCCATAAAATTTCAGAAACAGCGCGTCCAATTGCTCGGGCGCGAAGTGCTGCGGGGCAAAGACCGTTTGGTACGACGTGTACTTCCAATAATCGTGGTGCAGGATGCGCCCGTCGGCCTTCATGCGCTCGTGCAGGCGCGTGCCGGGGTAGGGCGTGATGATGTACGGATTGGGCATGAAGCGGTTCTTTACCAGGAAGCGGTACGTTTTGTCGAAGGTCTCCGGCGTGTCGTGGTCGAAACCGAACATCAAATTGGCGCACACGCTGATGCCGTGTTTTTTGAAGAGCTTGGTCTTGGCCACGTATTCCTCGACGTGGTTGACGTTCTTTTTACCGACCTCGGCGAGGTTGCGCGGGTCCAGTGTTTCCAGGCCGATGATCGCGTAGCGGAAACCCGAGCGCGCCGACAGGGCGAGCACGCGTTCGTCGTCGGCGAGGCGGATGGACACCTGGCTCATCCAGAAAATTTTCTGCGGAATGAGCGCCTCGAACAGTTCGGCCGATTTGGGCAGGATGCCGGCGATGTTGTCGTCGACGAAGCCGATGAACCGCTGTTTGCTGGCTTGGATGTCGCGCACGACTTCGGCCGGCGGGCGGAAGCGATACTTGTTGCCGTAAAATTGCGTGACCGAACAGTACTCGCAATTGTAGGGACAGCCGCGCGAATACTCGACCGCGAACACGTTGTTGATGTACTTGCTTTGGTCGATCAAATCGTAGCGCGGCGCCGGCTGGTCGACCAGGTCGCAGAACCGGTCGGCGCGATAGACCTTTTGCAACCGGTCGTGCAACGCGTCGTCGAGCACCTGCCGCCACACCAGCTCCGCCTCGCCGCAGACGATCGCGTCGCAGCGTTCCTGCGCTTCTTGCGGAAACAGCGTCGGGTGAAAGCCGCCCATCACCACCTTCGTGCCGCGTTGGCGGAAGCGTTCGGCGATCTCGTAGCCGCGCGCCGAATGCAGCGTGGTGGCGGTGATGCCCACCAGGTCGAACGGCTCGTCGAAGGGAATGTCGTCGGTGTAGTCGTTGATCAGCCGGATGTCCCATTCGCGCGGCGTCAGGCCCGCCAGCAGGTACACCGAGAGCGGAATGAGAAAGGCTTTCTTCACGCGCAACGGCGTGCCGTCGTTCTGCTTTTGCGCGGGGCTGACGATCAGCAGTTTCATCGCGACTCCCCATCCATCGTGTTCATCGATAAAAAAGATGTAGCACAAACTTTAAGATATCGTCAGGGGGATGATGCGCGGGCGCCGAGAATTATAACGCTCGGGACGCGCGTATAAAAGGCTTATTGCCGCCGGCATGCGCCTAAAGTCAACCCGCCGAGCGCCCCAGCACTGTCACACACCTTGTGTTTTTGATGAAAACTGCGGATAAACAGTAGCAGGTCCGGGGAAGATCGATCCACGAAACGGAGAACAATGTTTTCGCCCGATCCGAAACGAACGGCGGGATTCGATCCTGATCTCGTCCTTTGCCGAAGCAACGACAGTCGATCCTTCGTTATGGTTTTGGACCAAAGGTCGCGGCAAGCAACGCGGCGATCAACGCATGGCCTTGGGCGTTGGGATGAATCGGGTCGTCTTCGGGACTGAGAAACAGGTAATCGCCTTGGTGCGCGCGAAAAGCCGCGGCGGCGTCGACCAGCGGGATACCGTTTTCCGCGGCGACCTCGGCCATGATGCGATTGTACTGCAACCCGGCGGCGCCGCAACGGTTCGCCTCGCTTTTCATCAAGGCGTCGAACGCCTCGCTCGCCTGGAGAGGTTCGTTCAATCGTCGCCGACAAACGCCGAGTTGATAGAACGCCTCGCTGAAGTTCGGATCGGCCTTCACCGCCGCCGACAAGGGTTCGATCGCCTCACGGCAGCGATTCGCTTCGACCAGCGCCATCCCTTTGTCCAACCATTGCCGTGCCGCTTGTCGATCTTGTTCCGCCAACGGCGGGGCGACCGGCAGGTTGACCGGCATCGCGACGAACACGACCCGGCAGGAAGCGTTTCGCGCCAGTTGCACAATCCGCCGCAAATTGACGCGATAGTCTTCCGGCGGCGTGCGCACGCTCCGTGGTCGATATACTTCCACCGGCCGGCCGTCGAAACTTGAACGGCGGTGCAAGACCGCGGCCGACATTTTTCCCAACGCGGTGAAGGATCGGCTTCGATCCAGCGCGTTAAACACCCCGACGGTCCAACGACCCGGCGGCGCGACGTTTTTGTCGGCCCCGCCGTCGTTGTAAAAAAAGCGGTATCGATCCACATCGTTGATTACATAGGACACGGTGATCAGATCGGGAGTCAGCGGACGGATGACATTCGCCAGCAACAGCGCGCCCTGATGGGAAGAGAAGCCGATCATCCCGGCGTTGATCGTTTCCACTTCCATCCGGTGATCGCGCCGCAACAACACCCCCAGCCGCGCCGCGTATGTTTCCTCGTAGGCGACGCCCCAGCCGAAGGTCGGCGAGGCGCCCAGGCAGACGATGCGCGACACGTCCGGTTGCTTTTCTTTGTTTATCTCCTCGCCGCGCCGGCCTACGCGAAATCCATGGCTTTCGGTGAACACGGCGGTTCCGGCAAAACGGGTGTGAAGATTCGGCTTGTTGCGCCACATCAATTGGGGATCGCGCCGCAATACGGCCAGAATGTTGTCCAGGTGCGTCGCCGGCAGGACCAAGCGCGCGACGATCTCCACCAGCAACAACAAAAAAACGGCGAATCCCAGGCTGATCGCCTTGGCCGCCGTCGAGGTCGCCTGCCGCTGCCGGGCGTTCATCGGACGTTTCATCGGTCGATCCATCGCGCGAGTTCGCTGTCGTCGCCGCGCTGTCGATACTCTTCCAGACGGACGCGGAACCAGTCGATTTTTTTCTTGAAGAACGACGCGGTTTCCGCGCGGTATTGTTCCATGCCGTGTTTGGGAATGTAACTGCCCAGCGCGAACAGGTTGAGCAGGGTCAATTGAAAACAGCGCGCCTGCATGCGGCGATCCAGGGCGGTGCCTTTCACGTTTTCGGCCGGGAGAATGCCTTGCGCGAACAACAACTGTCCCGTGGTCGTTCCCTTATGGCCCGGGTTGATCGCGGCGGTTTCGCCGGTCAGCGCCCGTAGACCCAATTTATCGAACCAATCGAGGTTTTCCGGATAATCGTAATCGAACACCGGATTGGTATAGCGAATGCCGAACTGCCTGTATAGGTCGCGCAACGGCTCGAGCACTTCCTTCATCTGCGCGGGAAAATGCGACATGTTGATGTTTGCGCCGTCGGCCGCCTCGGTCACGTCGTGGTCCAGACAATAGACGATCGTGCGTACATGCATGGCCAGCTTGCAGAACCCGCAGGACGCCAGGGCGAAAAAGCCGTGACGCCGCAGCCCGGACCAATAATCGGCATAGGTGGCGGCTTTGAACAGCCGATCGATGTCGAAGATCTCGTGCGTGAATTTGTCACGGCCGAAGCGGGTCTGCAGCGCTGCCAGATTGGTGCGGCTGTTTTCGACATGCTCCAGGCCGGAATGGCGGTACGTCAGCAAGTGCAGGCGATCGTACTCCGGCGCGACGAGCGCGGTCGCTGCGGTGGAATCGGTACCGCCGGAAAACAATACCGCCAACCGTTTCATGTGGACTTATTTCCCGCGGTCAGGTGTTTCACGATCGTTTTAACCAGGGTCGTGTACAGCCAGTACACGCCTTGCGCCCACCACCCCAGGGCGTTGGCGTACCAGACCCGCAACCGCCACGGCAGCAACACGCCGATGGCGCAAAGCATGTTGGCGAACCACCGTCTCATGGCTTCTCCTTTCCCGCCGCCGGGGACAATTGGCGCAACAGAAACGACTGCAGCACCAAGGCTGCCGCCGTCACGAGGTTCTTCAGGAAACGCCTTTTGTTCGGCGCTTTGCGCAAACCCTGCCACAGGCGATCGAAGCGAAAATAGAAACGCCGTTGCGCCGAGAGAATCAACGCGTTGAGTTCATTGGCGTCCATCTCGCCATAGGATCGATTGCGCGAATAAAAATGACAATCGGCGAAATTCTCCGGGCGATTTTCACCCTCTTGCACGACCCGGAAAAACGAACTGCCGGGAAACGGCGTGGCTTTGAAAAAGTAAGCCGAATCCAACCGTGAATGCACGGCATAGTCCACCGTGGCGAGCATTTCCTCTTTGGTCTGGCCGGGAAAGCCGAACATGAAATAGGCGCCCGTAACGATCCCGGACCGCGCCGTTGCGTCGATCATCCGCATGGCGAGCGGCAGATCCAGATTCTTGCCGATCGCCCGTTGCAGACGCGGCGAAGCGGTTTCGAAGCCGAAATGTATCTTATAGGCGCCGGCGCGTTCGAGCAGATCGAGCAACTCGGCGGTCAACAAGTCGGCGCGCAGGCCGTTGGGAAACGCCAGCGAAAGGTGCAAGCCCGCGGCGACGATCGATTCGCAGATGCGCCGGGCGCGTGCGTCGTCGGCGTTGAAAATGTCGTCCAGCACGTGAAACTCGCGAATGCCGAACCGGTCGTGCACGTGCCGAATTTCGGCCAGCACGCTTTCGGGCGAACGCAGGCGGATCTTTTTGCCGAACAGGTTGTGGCAGAAAACGCATCCGTAGGGGCAGCCGCGCGAAGTGAACAGCTCGGCGAAACGTTCTTCTTTGAGCGGGCCGTTCCAGTTCGGACGGCGCGCGTAACGGTCGAAGTCGATCAGATCCCACGCTGGAAAGGGCAAAGCGTCCAGGTCGGCGATCGGTTCGGCCTCTCCGGTGAAGGTCGGCCGCGCATCGTGGCGATACGCGATGCCGCGCACCCGTGCCGGATCGCCGTTCGCCTCGAGAGTGTCGATCAATTCGATCAGCGTCCGCTCCGCCTCGCCGACGACGACCACGTCGATGTGTTCGTCTTCGAGCATCCGTTCGCGCAGGATGGAGGCGTGCGGACCGCCGACGATCACCGCCGCTTCCGGTCGGAGTTGTTTGACGCTGCCGGCGAGCCGATGCAACAGGGCATCTTCGCAACTCATCGCGCTGATGCCGACATAACGCGGGCGAAACCCGCCGACGATCGCCATTGCTTCAGCAAAGGTGGTCAGGCCGAGGTCGACGAATTGGATGTCAATGCGTTCGCCGTATCGTTCCCGCAACGTCGCCGCCAGATACAATATTCCCAAGGGCGGCACCGGTCCGCCGCCTTGCAGTTGTTCGTAAGCACGGAGGAAGAGAAAGCGGAGTCGTTCCCGGGGCGGGGCGGCGGCTTTCATCAGAACAACGCGTATATCGCCGGCAGAAGCGTGGTATTGCCGGTCAGCGAAACGAAAACCGAAAGAATCGCCAGCACGAACAGCAATGGCAGAAGCCACCACTTGCGGTTTTCTCTGATGGCGATGAACAGGAACAGCAGCAGTTCGCGGTTGTTCTTAAACTTCAGTTGATCGTCGCCGGGCTTCTGAATTTTCTCTTCCGGTTTGTCGTTCATGGTTCCACCTTTTGCATCGTCATAATTTTCTGGGCGATATTATCGACCATGACGGCGTGTCCTTCCATCGTGCAATGATCGTCGTCAAAAATGTATTTTTCCCGCGGCGTCAAGGTTTCGAAGACCGCGAGATTGTCCACGAAGGGCAAGGAATGCTTTTCGGCGATCTCCCGCAGGACGTCGTTGGCCAGCGGATAATTCACCGGATAATTTTGTAAGATTAGCGTCGTCCCTTTTTCCCGGCACAGCGTGACGATCGTTTCCAGATCTCCGCGCAGCCAATCGGTCACCGACGCTTCATAACGCTGCTTGTCCCGGTACAGGTCGAGATAGCCCATGAAGTCGGCCTGCTTGTTCAGGAACGGGCGTTCTTGCCGGATTTGATCCAGTTCCCGGAAGATTTCCTCCGAGCTGTAACGGCTCTGTAGGTCGAAAGCCTTGGTCATGTGGTAAAGCAGATCTATGTTGTACGGATTGTTTTTTATACCGCGCAACGCATACTCGACCACCAGGTCGAACTTGTTTTGCTTTTGGAATTGTTTGATTCGGTTTTCGTCATCCATGTCGATAAACAACAACTTGCTTTTCGCCGTCAGATAAAGAATCCGAAACAGCTTCGCAACCCGAACTTCGGTGATGAGATAACGAATGATCTTTTGCGCGTTACCTTCCTCGATGTCGCGAAAAAGGACGGGATGAAAGCGATTGGCCGAACCGGACAACACAATCACCATGTCGGGCCGGTACTCATCGAGCCACGCGGGCAACTTCTTCGCGTGAATTCGTGAATTGCTTTCGCATATTCCTTTGTTGACGACCAGGTAGTTCCTGCCGGCGGCGGGATCGTTGAGCTTATTGCTTAATAGAACCGGATAGGTCTGTTGGGGATCGACCCGGCCGCCGTAGGTGAACGAATCGCCGACGCATAGAATGGTGGTCAGAGACGAACCATCCTTACCGGCCAGTTTCTGCCAGAGATGAACGGTGTGAAGATCGGCGTCCCGGGATAAAAAAATCGCGCCGAACGCGCGCATCCCCAATTCCAGGAGGAAAAGAAAAAAGAAAAGACTTGCCACGGAGATGGCCGCTTTCCAGCCAATGCCGAGGCTTTTTGCTTTTTGTTTCAGGCGACTGATTCGTTTCATTTCTCGCACTATATAGAAAAGGCAGATCAATGTAACATACTCAGGATTTTTGTGTCGATAGTTGCCGCTTCGCGACGGGATCTTAACGTCTTCGATTTATTCGCAAAAACAGGCGGGAAAACCGAATTGATCCCCGGCCGGCGGCCGATCTTCGCCCGATCGAATCTTGACTCTCCTGCCACATAGTGTTACGAAAATGAAATTCGTAATATACGCCGACGGGCGGAAAATCGGCGACGACGATTTTCCCGGGCAAAATCCTCGAATCCAGGAGAGTGTGACATGCATATGGCCGATGCTCTGCTTTCCCCGGCGGTCGGTGGCGCGATGTGGGCGGCGACGGCGGGCTTGATCGTTTACAGCTCGCGTAAATTGACGCTGGAAGCCGACGACAAAAAAATTCCGTTGATGGGTGTGACCGCTGCGTTCGTTTTCGCGGCGCAGATGATCAACTTTACGATTCCGGCCACCGGCTCCAGCGGGCACCTGGGCGGCGGCTTGATCCTCGCCGTGCTGTTGGGGCCGCACGCGGCCTTCCTGGCCATGGCCTCGGTCCTGACCGTACAGGCTCTGTTTTTCGCCGACGGCGGCTTGCTGGCCTTGGGCTGCAACATTTTCAACCTGGGATTTTTCTCGTGTTTCGTCGCCTATCCGCTGATTTTCAAACCGCTGGCGGCCGCCAATCCTACGCAAGGGCGGATCGTCGGCGGTTCGCTGCTGGCGGCGGTCGTCGGTCTGCAACTGGGCGCGTTCGGCGTGGTGCTCGAAACACTGCTGTCGGGCATCACCGCGCTGCCGTTTTCCTCCTTCGTGCTTTTGATGCAGCCGATCCACTTGGCGATCGGCATCGTGGAGGGACTGACGACGGCGGCGGTCGTGCTGTTCGTGTGGCAGGCGCGTCCGGAGATCGTCGCGGCGGCGGCCCAGGCAAAGCCCGTCGGCCCGTTGTCGTTGCGTAAGGTGCTGGTCGGTCTGGCCGCGGCGACGGTGCTGACCGGCGTCGTTTTCTCCTGGTTCGCTTCGGGGCAGCCCGACGGCCTGGAGTGGTCGATGTTTAAAACCTCGGGCCGCGAGGAACTGGCTGCGCCGGCCGCCGGCGTCCACGAATCGCTGGCCGGCGTGCAGGAGAAAACCGCGCTGCTGCCCGACTACGGTTTCCCTGCGGGTGAAGAGGAAGGCGCGGCGGAAGAGGCCGAGGCCTGGCCGGCGGTGAGCGCTGGCACCAGCGTTGCCGGGTTGGTCGGCAGTTTGCTGACGCTGACCCTCGCAGTGTTGGCGGCGCTGGCGTTGCGGCGGCGTCGCGCGGCGGTCGTCGCCGGCACGCGCTGAGCATGCATGAGCGCGATCGAGTCGCAATTTTTCGCTCTGGGCGAGACGGACCGGCTGGCGCGGCAGGATACGCCGCTGCATCGCCTCGACGGTCGCGCCAAATTGCTGGCCACGTTGGCCTTCCTGGTGACGGTCGTTTCGTTCGATCGTTATGAGCTTTCCGCACTGACGCCCTTCGTTGTTTTTCCCGTTGCGCTGTGCCTCGGCGGCAACGTACCCGGCCGCTGGCTGTGGCGCAAGATCCTTTTCGCCGCGCCCTTCGCCGTGCTGATCGGCATCTTCAATCCGCTGCTCGACCGGCAGCCGCTGCTGATGATCGGCGGGCTGCCTATCTCCGGCGGCTGGATTTCCTTCGCCTCGATTCTGCTGCGCTTCACGCTGACGGTCGCGGCCGCGCTCGCGCTGACGGCGGTGACCGGCTTCAACAACGTGTGCCTCGCGCTGCGGCGGCTGGGCGTGCCGCGCGCGTTCGTCGTGCAGTTGCTGTTGTTGCATCGCTACCTGTTCGTCCTCGTCGAAGAGACGATGAGCCTGGTGCGCGCTCGCGCGCTACGCTCCTGCGGCCGGGGAACCAGCCTGCGTGAGTTCGGTTCGTTGACGGGCCATTTGCTGCTGCGCACGCTCGATCGCGCGCAGCGCGTGCATCAGGCGATGAGCTGCCGCGGCTTCGCCGGCGCGATGCCCGCGTTGCGGCCGGCGCGCTTCGGCGGGCGCGAAATCGTTTTCGTCCTGGGCTGGACGTCGTTGTTCGTCGCGCTGCGCTGGGTGAACGTGTCGCGGTGGCTGGGCGCGACCGTGTTGGGGTGGTGGTCATGAGCCATCATCTGGTCGAGGCGCGCGAGCTGCATTTCACCTATCCGGACGGCACGCCGGCGCTGCGCGGCGTTTCCTTTCGCATCACGCACGGCGAGGCGGTGGCGTTGGTCGGCGCGAACGGCGCGGGCAAGTCGACGCTGCTGCAGCACCTCACCGGCTGCCTATTGCCCGCGGCGGGCTCGCTGTTGATCGGCGACGTATACCTGGACAAAAAAACGCGGCCGGTGATCCGCCGTACGGTGGGGATGGTCTTTCAGGACCCGGACGATCAACTGTTCATGCCCACAGTGGGCGAGGACGTGGCTTTCGGGCCGCTGAACCTGGGCCTGCCGCCCGCGGAAGCGCAACGGCGCGTGCGCGAAGCGTTGGCGGCGGTCGGGGCCGAACATTTGATCGATCGGCCGTCCTACAAGCTGTCGGGCGGCGAAAAACGCGCGGCGTCGATCGCCACGGTGCTGGCGATGTCGCCGAACATCCTCGTGCTCGACGAACCGTCGTCCAACCTCGATCCGCGCGGCCGCCGGCTGTTGATCGAGATGTTGCAGACCTTCACGCACACCAAGATCATCGCCACGCACGACCTGGATCTGGTGCTCGATCTGTGCCCGCGCACCATCGTGCTGCACCGGGGGATCGTCGCCGCCGACGGCCCGACCGAAGCGATCATGAACGACGAAGCGCTGCTGCGCGAATGCCGCTTGGAAAAGCCCCTGCGCCTGCAATTCCGGCCCGCAACCTGACGCCGAATTTCGTTGCTTTCGCCGCTGCCCGGCAGTAGGATTTTCCGCCGGCGTATCCGTGTGGACGATAAAAATTTTTCCTCCATGGGTTGGCCATGAAAAAGACGCGGCTTCCGCTGTTCCTGCTTTGTTTGCTGACTATGTCGGCGCTGGCGATTGCGTGCGGCGACCCTTCGACAAGCTCAGGGCAGGCAGATGACGACGACGATGCCGCGCCCGGCGACGATGACGTCGCCGAGCCGGACGACGAGGACGACGACGCCGCGCCCGATGACGACGCCCACGACGATGACGACGATACGAGTCCGGACGGCATCTGGTCGGACTTGAGCGGACAGGGCTTGCCGGTCAACAAGATCATGGGCATCGCCACGCAGATGTATGACGGACCCGAGGCGAACCAGGAGCGCGCCTTCGAGATCGAAAAGCTGCTCGAAGCCGGTTTGTACCGGGTGCGGGCTTCGATCGACTGGCCCGACGTCGAGCCGGTGCAGGACGAATTCACCTTCGACTATTCCGACCCGTTCGTCGAGTTGCTGCTCGAGGCCGGGCTGCAGTTCGACGGCCGGCTGTGCTACGGCGTGGACTGGGCGTATCCGTCGGGCTACGCCTCGGAAATCGAGCCGGCGGATTTCGGCGATTACGCGGGCGCCGTCGCCGGGCACTACTGCGGGCAAATCGACTCCTGGGAAATCTGGAACGAGGAGAACCTCGCCGTTTTCTGGAAGCCCGAACCCGACCCCGATCATTACGGCAAGATGCTCAAGGCCGCGTACACGGCCGTTCACGACGCCTGCCCCGATGCCAAGGTTGTGTTCGGCGGGCTTTCTTGTTTCGAGACTTCGTTCCTCTGGAATGGGCTCTATTACTTTCTCGAGCGCGTGCACGAGTATCATCCGGACATCGCCGACTATTTCGACGTGCTGGCGATTCATCCGTACACCTTCCTCCAGACGACCTCGCCGGAATGGACCGGGCGCCTGGGCGAGTGGGAGTTCTGGCCGAGCATGCCCGGGCAGGTGGAGGTCGCGCGGCAACGGCTGGCGACGCTGGGTGCGCCGGACAAGCCGATCTGGTTCACTGAGTGGGGCTGGCCGTCGTTGATCGTGGGCGACCGGGCGCAGGCGAGTTGGCTGGCGCGCGGAGCGCTGCTGGCGATCGCCGACGGCATCGAGGCGCTGGATTGGTACACCTTTTACGACCGCGAGCCGGGTAGCACCTTGCCCACCGAGGATTATTTCGGCTTGTTCACCTATCCGTCCGCGCCCGAAGGTCCGCGGGAAAAGCCGTCCTTCACCGTCGTCAAAACGCTCTCGACGGTGCTGGGCGAGTCGCGTTTCGCCGGCGATCTTTCGACCGCGCTGGCCCTGCCCGAGGGCGTCTACGGCCTGGCCTTCATCGACGAAACGAGCGACGAATTTCGCTTCGCCGGTTGGGACGGTCGCCAGTGGCAGTCGCAACCGATCGAGTTGCCGTGCCCGCCCGGCACGGTTTCTTACCGGGTGTTCGACGAGCAAGGCAAGTTGCTCGACCAGAGCGCGACGGCAGAGAGCATTTCGGTCGAATTGTCCAACCGGGTGATCTACGTGGAATTCGTTTCGGCGCGATAAACCGAACGGAAAATTACCGCTACCCTCCTGCCGCGGATTGTATTATGCTCCGGTAAGAATATTTCATCCCGCAGCGTCGTTGCTTGAAAAAAGACCTTTAATTTCAAGGGTTCTTGAGCGGACATGCGCGTTCGCCATCGGATGAAATTTCTCCTGCCGCCCGGATGCGGAAACTGTCGGCGGGCGTCACGCCCGGTTTCGGTGAGGGAAGGGCGCGGGGACGAATGTACAATGGCAAATGACATTACTTTTCATGTTGAGGAGCTGGAAATGAAAAATTGGTTGTTGGTGCTTTTGCTGGCGGCGTTCGCCGCATTTTGTCTGCTGTCGTCGTGTGCCGGCGAGGATGACGAGGAAGATGTCGACAACAGCGGCGACGGCGAATGGGTGCTGGTCGACGCGGCGACCTGGGACGGCGACCGCATCGTGTTGACCCCCGACACGGCCGAGACGGTCGGCGGCGCTTTCTACACCGCTTCGTTCGACCTGGACATCGACTTCGACCTGAAGTTCAGCGTTTACCTGGGCGAGCGCGACGAAGAAGGCGCGGACGGCATCGTGTTCATCATCGCCACTGAGGACGTGACCGCGCAGACGGGTGAGGGTCTGGGCTACCAGGGCATCACGCCGTCGATCGGCGTCGAGATCGACACCTATCCCAACGACGGCGAGCACCTGGGCGGCGACCTGAGCGATCCGGCGGACGATCACCTGACCGTCGACCTGGACGGCTCGGCGGACCATCACGACAGCGACCGGCCGATCGTCACGCTGGCCAACGTCGAAGACGGCCAGGAACACGACTTCCGCGTGCGCTGGACGGCCGCCGCCGGCCTGCTGGAAGTATACTTCGACGACCTGCAGACGCCGTTGCTGTCCTACGACGACAATTTCCAAGACGAAAATCTGGAAGGCAACAACCTGGTGCGCCTGGGCTTCACCGGCTCCACCGGCGCGTACAGCAACCTGCAGTACATCGTGCCGGTCAAGTTCGCCTCGAATCGTTGAAGCGATCGGAAATCGCCATTTTGGTTTTTCGTCCGAACGCCGGGGGCGTTCGCGGAACGAAGGCGTTTCGACTGAAAATCGTTATAAGCATTGAAAGGGGGAGCGCCATGAAAATGAAGTGTTTTCCGGCCGTTTGGCTGTCGTTGATTTGTCTTACCCTCATGGTCGTCGCTTGCTCGTCAGCCGACGACGACGATGACAATGACGCCGGCAACGACGACGACGATGACGACGACCTGCGCGAATGCGACGGGGAAGCGCTGACGATCGCCGGCCTCGATCCGGCCTGCGCCTGGACGGCGACAGCGACGGAGATCGCCCTCACCGGCGGTTGCTTCGACGCCGACACGACGGCCAAGGCGATCGACAGCGAGGGCGACGAGACGGACCTGGCGGTCGAACTGATCGACAACGAACATTTGATCGCGACCTTGCCGGGAAACGAGGCGCGCGGCGTGTACACCATAACGCTTTATCGCGACGACCTGACCGCCCAGGTCGATTTCACGTCCGCGACCGACATCGTGGTTTCCGATTCCTTCAACGGTCAGTATTCGGTGGTGGATCTTTGCGATCTGGATCATCCGCGCGAAGCGTTGATCGTCACGCCGATCGGCGAGAGCAACGACATTTTTCACCCGACGGTCAATTCCGCCGGCGAGCGCGTGTATTTCGTGTCCATCACCAAAGGCGAAGCGGATGAATACGCCATTTACGGCGCGGATTTGGCCGACGGCGGCAACGTGGAAATGCTGACCGACAATCAACCGCCGCTGTACGTCGCGCCCAGCGCCAGCCCGGCCGGTCCGACGCTTGCCTTCCAGGGGTGCGAGGATGTGACCAACGTATGCAGCATCTACGTCGTGGACGAAGACGGCCTGAACGAGAAGAACCTCGCCCCGATCGACGACATTCTGGAAATCATGGGCGACCAGGTCGGTTCCTGGAACAACTACGAGCCGGTCTTCTCGCCGGACGGCTCGCAGGTGGCCTATCTGCGCGAAGGTTTCTGCGACGGTTACACCAGTCCCGAAGTCGCGTGCAATCACGATTTTTACAGCTCGGTGATGGTCGTCAGCCTCGATGAAACCTGCCATGGCGATGTCTATTCGGAACCGAACGCGCATTTTTACGCCAACCTGCAATGGACGCATGACGGCTACCTGGTCTGGCAGCGACGGGAAAGCGATACCAGCGAACAGCAGATCATGATGCTTAAGATCGACGAAGACGGCGAAGCGCAAGGGGAGCCCTTCGCCGTTCAACCGCCGGCGGGCAACGAGACCTGGGCGGAGTTCTGGTGGCTGGTGTACAGTCCGCTGGAAACGGCGATGATCCTGCAGCCGTTCAACACCTGGGATCTGGTCTACTATCCGTTGCAGGTGGGGACGGGCGACGCCGCGGCCGCGGCGTCGCCCGTCCCCACCTGCA
>DAINPV010000068.1:0-14411 GCA_036743315.1 bacterium
TCACCAGAGCCCAGGCCGAGGCGACGAAGACGTTCTTGCTCGCGGCCAGGTCTTTCAACCGGCGGAAGCCGAACAGGCCCATCCAGCTTTTGGGGACGACCTTCACCGAATAGAGCAGGCCGAGAATCGAAGCGACCAGCACGACCAGAAACGGCCATACGCCCAGCATGAAGCCCAGCACGATCGACGCGGCGAAGGGGACGATGCCCAGCACCCAGAGGATGATGCGGTGGCGGCGGTAGATTTCCTGCCGCTTGGGATCGTCGCGGAATTTGTCGACGCCGGTTTCGGTGAAACGGTTGAGCACGTGCATCGCCAGCACGTAGCAGGACACGAGCAGGAAGAAATCGAGCCGGAAGTGCAGGCCCATGAGCACGGCGCCGACGTAGGCCAGCGAGCCGGCGGCCAGGCCGGTGGTGATGTGCAGGCTGGTCAGCGCTTCGAGCAGGCGTTTGACGCGCGCCAGCACGGGGTTGGCGTCGGCCTCTTCCAGTTCGCGCAGGTGGGTCATGACGCGGTCGATGATCCAACTGGGTGTGCTGGCCCCGGCGGTGACGCCGATCAGTTCGTAGGGCGTGAAGTCGATGGCGGCCAGCTCGTCGGCCGTTTCGATGTGCCAGGTGGGCAGGCCGCGGTCGCGGCTGATGGCCGCCAGGCGCGTCGTGTTGCCGCTGTTGCGTCCGCCGATGACGATCATCGCCTGCACCTGGTCGGCCAGCGCGCACACTTCCTGCTGGCGCAGTTCGGTGGCCGCGCAGATCGTGCGGCGCACGACGACGTCGCCGTGGCGAGCCTGCACGTGAGCGATGAACTCCTCGTAACGGCCGCGGTTGGCGGTTGTCTGTGCGACCAGCGCCAGCGGCGTTCCTTCCGGCAACTGCAGCGCGTCGAACTCGGCGGGACTGAGCACGACATGGCATGGTTTGCCGCGCGCCTCGCCGACCAGACCGAGCACCTCGGGGTGTTCGCGCTCGCCGAAGAGAATCACGTGCCGGCCTTCCTCGGCCGCCTTCGCCACCTGTTTGTGCACCGCGCGCACCTTCGGGCAGGTGGCGTCGAGAATTTCCAGCCCGCGTTGTTGCAGTGTTTCGAAGGCTGCGGGCGACGCGCCGTGGCTGCGGATCACCGCCAGGCCCTCGCGCAGATCTTCGAGGTTGTCGACGCAGGCGACCTCGCGCAGTTGCAGCAGTTCGATCACCTGCGGATTGTGCACCAGCGGGCCATAGGTGGCGATGGAGCCCTGTTTCGAGGCGCTTTGCGACAGCACCATGTCGACCGCGCGGCGCACGCCGAAACAGAAACCCGCGCTTTGGGCCAGAATGAATTTCACGCCGATCAGTTCCTTTCCGGGGCGACGACGGTCAAGGCCAGCGCCGCCGGGCAATACGCGTCGTGGACGGCGCTCAGGTGCATAGTTTCGCCTGTCGTCGGGGTGACGGTAAAGTCGGCCCGCCCCGCATCGTCGGTCTGCGCGGTGCAGGGTTGGCACGTACCGCCGGTCAGCGTCAGCGCCACGCCGGCCTGCGGCGCAAGCGTGTCGTCATTAATGGCGGTGACGGTGAAGGTCGTTTCCTCGCCGCCGGTGAAGGTGTCGACCGACGAACTCAGGCGCAACACGTGCAAAAACAGAATGCCCGTGCCGCCGGTGGCCGTGTAGCGCAACCCCGCCGCGTCGAGCTTGGGCAGCCAGGGATCTTTGGTGTCCGGCTGTTGCAATTCCATGCCGTGGTCGCTGACGATCAAAAACGCGGTGCGTTCGTAGAGGCCCTGATGGCGGTAGCTTTCGAGGATCGCGCCGAGGTAGTAGTCCATCTGCTGCAGCGTTTCGCGCAGCGCGTCGCTGTGCGGACCGGTGGTTTCGCCTTCGCCGTCGGTGCCGAAGAACGAAGCGTAGACCAGCTTCGGCGGCCGATGGGTCGGATCGTTCATCATCGCGACGAACTGCAACGGTACGCTCAGATCGGCCAGCGCGTCGAAGGGGCTGCCGTCGGTCGGAGTGGGCCACAGCGGCGAAACCAGTTCGAGCAGCGCGAAGGCGCTGTAGTCGGCGTCGATGACGGTCGGCTCGTTGACGCTGCCGACGTAGGCGTCGCCCCAGGTGCCGGGGTGCGCTAGGTCCCAATCGCCGAAAGTACGGTGCGTCGCGCCGAAGAGCGTTTCGACGCCGCGTTCGTCATGGAAGAATTGCATGACGTATTCCAGCTCGGCGGCCGGGTCGGCGAGGATGTTTTCCAGGCGGTCGGTCAGCCAAGTCACCGAGAGCGTGTCGCCGTCGTTGCGCAGGTAGACGTTGTTGGTGCACAGGCCGTGGTGGCCGTAACTCGCGCCGGTGCCGATGGTCGAATGGCCGGGGAACGAGTAGCTGGGCCAACCGACGATCGCGCCGCCGCGGTAAAACGCACCCTCGTCCAGCAGCGCGAAAAAGTTGGGCAGGTCCAGGCCGTCGGGGCTTTCGTAATGGTGGTACAGCTCGTTGGGGTTGAGGCCGTCGAAGAGAATCACGACCACGTTGTCGGCCAGCCCCTGGACGGAAGGATCGGTCAGCGCTTCGGTCAGCACGCGCCCGTCCTGCCAGGTGAGCAGATTGGACGTTACGCGATGGCCGCGCCGGTCGACGCCCTCGACCGGATCGACGCCCAACAGCGCGAGGGCGGTCGGCGCGATGTCGGACAGCCGCGCGGATTGTTCCAGCAGCCCCGGCGCGACGCCCGCGCCGGCCAGTAACAGCGTGGCGCGGCTTTGCAACACGCCCAGGTTGCCGTGCGAGCCGCCGCCGCCCATCTGCCAGGGAAAAACACCGAAGGCCAGATCGGGCCCGTGCGGCGAATCGAAGATCTGCGCGATGCGCTCCAAGGCATCGGGATAGCTGTAGTGGTCCAGCGGAATCCAGCCGACGCGCGGATCGTCCGCGGCGTAACCCAGGTCGGGCAGTTGCACGCCGAGGGGATTTTCGTACAAGGCCAGTTCGGCGTCGTAGCCGGCGGCGAACATGGGATCCTGGTTGGGGAACGGATCGTCGCCCACCTGATCGACGATGGCGATCTCCAGCCCGTCTTCGCCGATGGTGCGTTCGAAAATCATTTCGCCGGCGCGGTGCCAGAGGTAATACAGGCCGCTTTCCACGTCGAGCGCGGCGACCCAGTGGACGCTTTGACTGGTCAGCAACGCATCTTTGGCGGCCAGACCGGCGGTCGTTTCCCAGGACGAGAGCCCCTGGTCGGCGACGAGGCGGTATTCGTCCATGGACACCGGGCCGAAATCCATGCCGTCTTCCCAGTAAGGCGTGGCGTCGTCATCGTCGCTGTCGTCGTCGATTGTATCGTCATCGGACGTATCGTCGTCGGATGTGTCATCGTCGAGGATGTCATCGTCGAGGATGTCGTCGTCGAGCGTATCGTCATCGTCGACGGACGCATCGTCGTCGAGCGCGTCGTCATCGGCGGCCGGCGAGGCATCGTTGTCATCGTCATCGTTCGCGCCGCAACCGGCGAGGAGCAGCAACAGCCATAGAACAAGCAGGCAACGGCGGGACAGACGATTCATGGCGACCTCCATTTTTCCATTGTTCGCGTTCGAGCCGATTGGTCAAGGGCGCAGGCGCATGGTATACATTTTTCAATGAACGAAACAGCGAGGCAGGCGCACGATATCCGGACGGCCGGCGCGGTCGGACCGTGGCTGGTCGCCGGCGCCGTGGCGACGATCGGCGCGACGGCCTTGCTGGTCGACGCGCGCGTACTGCTGGCGTTGCCGGCGGCGGCCGCGGTTTATGCGCTGAGCCGGGCGCGCGACGTGTGGCTGCTGATTGTGGCGCTGCTGGCCTTCGTGCCGTTTTCCTTGCTGCCCGCGCTGCTGGGCTGGGGCAGCGAAATGAGCGGCGGCTTCAACTCGATCGGCATGGGCAAGGACATTCTGCACCTGCTGGTGTTCGTGGCGATCGTTTGGCGCGGCGCGCGGCGCGACGAACCGCTGCTGGTCGACGACCGCGCGACGTGGCTGTTTCTGGCCTACTTCGGCTGGCTGCTGGTCCATTTGATTTCCCCCACCGCGCTGCTGCCCGGGTTCTGGTCGTGGCGCATCTACATCGAGTTCGCCGTGTTCTATCTGCTGGCGCGCGCGGCGGTGCGCGACCTGCGCGATGTGCGCTTGCTGCTGGGCGGGTGGATTCTGCTCGCGCTGCCGGTACTGCTGATCGCCGGTTCGCAATTGCTTGCCGGGCGGCTGTGGGTTTTTTTCGGCGAGGCCGACGCCTGGGCCGGCGCGCGGTTGAGCCTGGGCGACGAAACCGGCGCGAATTACCTGGCGCTGTTTTTGCTGCCGATCGTGCTGGGCGGCGCGGGTCTGGCCTGGGCCGCGAAAACGCGCCGGGCGCAACTGGCGTGGGCGGCGCTGGCGCTGCTGGCGATGGGTCAGGCGGCGATGACGTTGTCGCGGCGCGTGTACCTGGCGCTGGCGGTGGGCTTCGCGGTGCTGGCCTGGTTCGACCGGCGGCGCGCGTGGTGGTTCGGCCTGGGCGCGGCCGGCGCGCTGGCGTCGTTGCCGTTTCTGCCCGCAGGCGTTTTCGACCGGCTGGCGTCGATGATCAGCGTCACCGACTACCGCAACGTCGGGCGTTTCGAGGAATGGCTCGCGCTGCTCAAGATGGTCTTCGCCGGACCGGTGCAGGCGCTGTGGGGCGTCGGGCCGGGGCGCGTCGGGCAGGTGGCCATCGACTTCAAAGTACCCGGCGCGATTTCGGGTCACAACAGCTTTTTGGTGCAACTGGCCGACCTGGGCCTGATCGGCCTGGGCTTTTTGCTGGCGCTGTTGGCGCTGCACCTTCGCCTAGCGTATCGCCTGGCGCGCGATCATCGCGGCACAATCGTGGGCCGGACGGCCGCGACGCTGCTGGCGATTCAACTGGGCTACGCGCTGACCGGCGTGTTCGGCATCACCTACCACAATTATCCGACCAACCTGCTGGCGTGGCTGGCGATGGGCCTGACCCAGGCGCTGGCGAAACACGCGGGCGAAAGGGCGCAACCGCTGCCGGCAATGCGCCTGGTCCGCGCGGTGTGGCCCTATCGTCGGCGGCTGGTCGCGTTCGGATTGCTCGCCGCGGTGCTCGCCTACGGCGTCTGCCTGTTGTTGCCGCGTTCCTATCGCGCCGCGACGCACGTGATGGTCTATGCGGATCGTCAATCGTCCGCAGCTTCGATGCTCGCGGCGCAGGCGCCCTTTGCCGCCGCGGTGAGCGACCTGCCCGGTGCGCCGCGCGGCAAGGAAGCGTTGCGCGTCTGGTATGCGTTGCGCAGCAAGGCCGCGCTGTATGCGGCGTTCGACGAACTCGGCTTGTTGCCGCTGCTGTTTCCCGGGCGGTGGGACGCAACGCGGGCGCGTTGGCGGGTCGAACCGCCGACGCCGACGGCCGTATACGAGAAGGTCTGGCGCGAACTGGTGTTCGTCGACTGGTTCCGCGCCACCGGTGTGCTGCGGGTGACCGCGCAGTGGGGCGATCCGCAAACAGCGGCGGCGCTGGCCGACGCGATCGTTCGCCACGGCGAGCGGGTGGCGGCGCGGAGTTTCGCCGAGCACGCCGGAGCGAAAAGGCGGGCGCTGCAGGGCGAGGTGGCGGCGCTGGACGAACAACTGGCCGGCGTCGAGAACGAACTGGCCGCCTATCGGCGGGAAAACGAATTGGTGACGCCAGCGTTGCAGGTCGACACCGCGCTGGCCTATTGGGGCGACATGTGGACGGCGCGCCTCGAGAAGGACGCCGCGCGGGCGATGTTGCTGCGTATGGCGTCGCCGGATCATCCAGCCGCGCGGCGTTTGCATGCTGAAAGCGCGGCGCTGGCGGAAGCGGTCGACCGGCTGGCGGCCGGCGCCGTTCCGTTTTTGCCGCCGTTGGACGAGCTGGCGCGGCGGCAACTGGTCGACCGGCGGCTGACGCGCGAGCAAGCGACGCTGGCCGACGCGTTGACCGAGATCGCGCCGCTGGCCGCCTGGTGGCAGACGCGCGCCGAAATGGACGAAGCGACGATTCTGGTGCTCGACGCCGCGCAGGCGCCCGAACGAAGGTATTTTCCGTCGCGGACGACGACGGCGGCTGCCGCGGCCGCGTCGTTCGGTTACCTGCTGTTGCTGTCGTGGTTGATGCCGGTCGCGCGGTCGCGGCCGACCGGTTGACAGCAAGCCGCGGGCAAAAGAAACTCGGACCGCCGAAAAGAAGAAGGGAAGAATCCGATGGCCTTTTCCACCATTCGTTGGGACGGCGACGCGGTGGTGCTGATCGATCAGCGCAAACTGCCGACCGAGGAAACCTATCTGCGCCTGACCGCGGCCGAGGACGTGGCGCGCGCCATCGTCGAGATGGTCGTGCGCGGCGCGCCGGCCATCGGCGATACGGCGGCCTACGGGCTGGCGCTGGGCGCGCAGCAGGCGGCCGACGACGAACTCGACGCGCGTTGGGCCGAGTTGTGCGACCTGTTCGCCAAAGCGCGGCCGACGGCGGTCAACCTGGTCTGGGCCGTCGAGCGGATGAAGCGCGTGTTTGCGCACGTGCGGCCGCGGGGCGCCGAAGAGGTGCGCAAGATGCTGCTGGCCGAAGCGCAGCGCATCTGGGAAGAGGATGTCGAGTCGTGCCGGGCGATGGGGGCCCACGGCGCGGCGCTGATCGCCGGACCGGCGCGGATCCTCACCCATTGCAACGCGGGCGCGCTGGCCACGGGCGATTACGGCACGGCGCTGGGGGTGATCCGCGCGGCGTACGCGCAGGACAAGGTGCTGATGGTTTACGCCGACGAGACGCGGCCGTTTTTGCAGGGCGCACGGTTGACCGCCTGGGAGCTGATGGCCGACGGCATTCCGACGACGCTGATCACCGACAACATGTCGGGTCATCTGATGGCGGCGGGGGAGATCGACCTGGCCGTCACCGGGGCCGACCGCATCGCGGCCAACGGCGACGTGGCCAACAAGATCGGCACCTACATGGTGGCGACGATGTGCGCGCGGCACGACCTGCCGTTTTATGTCGCCGCGCCGTTGTCGACCATCGATCTGCATTGTCCGTCGGGGGCGCGGATTCCGATCGAAGAACGGCCGTTCGAGGAGGTGACCAAGGTGTTCGGGCAGGTGGCCATCGCCCCGGCGGGGGTGAAGGTGCGCAACCCGGCATTCGACGTCACGCCGGCCGAACTGGTGACCGCGATCATTACCGAAAAAGGAGTGGCCCGGCCGCCGTACGAAAAATCGCTGCCGGCCTTGTTTGCGAAAAGTTGATCGCTTGCGCGATCGGCGCATTATGAATAAAATAGCATGTTCACCGGATTCAGACCGTCGGATTGCCCGGCAATGGCGGAATACTCAACAGGAGCGGGCCAATGCCCAAACGTATTTTAGTAGTCGACGACGATCGAAATATCGGACAGATTTTGCATGCTTCCTTCAGCTCGAAGGGGTATGAAACCATTGTGTCGCGCAACGGTGAAGACGCGCTGGCCAAATTCAGCCAGATTCAACCCGACCTGGTGCTGCTGGATGTGCTCCTGCCCCGGATGAACGGTTGGGATGTCTGCAAAAAGCTGAAGGAAACCGAAGCCGGCCGCAACACGCCCATCATCCTGATGAGTGCGGTGTACAAAAACTACAAAATGCAGCAGGACGCGCGCGAAAAATACGGCGCCGACGATTTCGTCGAAAAGCCGTTCCAGTTGTCGCGCCTGCTGGATAAGGTTTCCGGTCTGCTGGGACCCGGCGAGGCCGGCGCGGTCGTGACCGAGGACGCAGACGAAGAAATCGACGAAGCGCCGGTGGTCGAGAAGGCCGTTTCCCAGGTCAGTCTGGAAGGCGATTTCTCCACGATGGGCTTCGCCGAGATCCTGCACGCCGTGTACGTGATGGCCAAGAGCGGCTATCTGCTGGTGAAGAACGACGACGCGGAGAAGGAAGTCGCGGTCAAGGAAGGATACCCGGTCAGCGTGCGCACGACGCTCGAGGACGAATACTTCGGCAACTTCCTGGTGCGCAAGCGCAAGATCACGCCGGAAGAACGCGACGAGTCGGTCAAGCGGATGAAGGAATCCAACCGCCTGCAGGGCACCATCCTGATCGAAATGGGCGCGCTGACGCCGCATGAATTGGTGCGGTTCCTGCGCATGCAGATGCGCGAAAAACTGTTCGAGATTTTCCGCTGGCGCGAAGGCGTTTTCAAGTTCACGGAAAACCGCGACGTGCAGGGCGACATCACCACGCTGGATATGAGCACGGCCAACGTGATCAGCATGGGTGTCGAGGAACATTTCGACCTGGATCGCCTGATGCCGATCATCGACGAGTGGCGCGGCAAATACCTGCGCCCGGGCTCCAATCTGCATTATCGCTACCAGGATGTGGAACTGACCCAGCGCGAGCGGGCGATTTTCGAAGAGATCGACGGGCAGCACAAGGTGGACGAGGTGCTGAACGCGCTGGACATCGAGCTCGAACGCGCTTACCAAATCATCTATACCTTGATCGTCACCGAGATGGTCGAGTTGATCGACGCGCCATTGGACAAGCCCGAGTTGCTGGTCGTCGAAACCGACGAACAACCCGCGCCGGTTGCGCCGCCCAAGGCCGCGCCCGCCGCGCCGCCCAAGGCCGCGCCCGCCACGCCGCCCAAAGCCGCGCCCGCACCTGTCGCGCCCAAGCCGGCCGCCGCGCCCAAGCCGGTCGAGCCTGCGCCGGTCAAGGAGGCGGAACCGGAGGTGGAGGAGCTCGACGAGGAAGAACCGGCGGCGGAACCGGAAGAGGCCGCCGACGCGGAAATCCGCAAAAAGGTGCGCGACGTTTACGCCCGGGTAACCGACGGCAATTATTTCCACGTGTTGGGCGTCGGCGAAAATCCGACCGAACACGAGGTGCGCCTCGCCTATCACCGCATGGCCAAGGAGTTTCACCCTGACCGGTTCTTCGGCCTGGCCAGTCCCGAAATCAAAGCCCAGGTCGAGGAAATTTTCCGTCTGGCCGCCAAGGCTTACGAGGAACTCAACACGCAAGAAAAGATCGCGCAGTACAAAGACAAGCTTGCGGGCGAGGAGGAAGGACCCAAGACCGACGTGCGCATCGAGGGCGTGAAAAAAATCATCATCGCCGAACAGAACTTCCAGAACGGCAAGCAATACATGAAGGAAAAGCGCTACGCGCGCGCCGCGTTCGAATTCCGCAAGGCGATGGAAATCACGAGCAACGAAGCGGAGTATATCGCCCACTACGGCTGGGCGATGTACAATATTCCCTACGAAGAGGGCATCTCGGAAGAGGATGCGAAACTGTTCCAGGGCGAGTCGCCTTCGGATCTGCAGTTTCAAGGCCGCGAAGCGCTCAACCGCGCGATCACGATCAATCCGCGGTCGGAGAAGGCGTATCTGTTCCTCGGTTCGATTTACAAAACGCAGGGCCTCAAGGAATTCGCCGAAAAGCAGTACGAAAAGGCGTTGATCTGCAATCCGAACTGCATCGAGGCGCTGCGCGAACTGCGGTTGATCAAGTTGGAAGAGCAAAAGAAAGCGAAGAAGAAGTCGTTCATCGAACGACTGTTGGGACGATAGTCGGACTGCGCATTACGGGGACGTTGTGATGGAAGCGTTGCAAGCGGTGTTGGCGAAAGTGCAAAATCATCAAGTCATCATTACACTGTTTTGGTTGTTTCTCCTGACCGTGTTCGCGGCGCTGATCCTGTTGCGTCAGCGGCGCGTGAACCGGTTGGAAAATCTGATCGGCGCCCACTTCGCCAATATCCGCAACAAGCTCGAAGAGACCGAGGCGCGCCAGAAGAAAACGCTGGGCGACGGCATCGCCGAGTTGAAAAAGCAGAGCGACACCGTGCTGGCGTTTCAGGAACAGTCGACCAAAAACACCGGCCACATTACCGCCAAGCTCGAAGAGATCGGCAACACCACGCGCGAAATGATCTACGATCTGCAGGCGACCGTCACCGAAAAAAGCAGCGGCGCCGATGTGGAAAAGCTCGTGGTGAACCTGCGCGAGAAGGTCGAGGAACTCACCGACGAACTGGCCTGGACCAACAACTGGTTCGAGGACATGCGCGCGCTGGAAACCGCCGTCATCAATCTGGTCGGCCCGGCGAAAATGCGCAAACTCATCGACAAAGAGCGCTCCATCGCCCAGGCCGCCGGCGAAGAACTCATCAAGAAGAGCGGGTTGTAATCTCCACCTGGGATCATTCCCGGACCTGCCAGAGATAATCCCTGGACCTATGTTTCATTCATTGTGTGCGGTCTTGGCCGGCGCCGTCGCGTGTGGAATGTTGTGATTTTTATGTATGTCGACAAGAGGCTTCAAGCCCGCAGGGCGTAGGTCAATAGCGAGGGACTTCAGCCCTGGAATAATTTGGAGCAAAATTAAGCAAACCCCAAAGTGGTGCAGGTGATGCTTGCCGCCGGCGGATCCCCGTTTGTCGAACCACCGATCACGGATTATTTTTTTCGACAAGCCCTCATCCCCGACCCTTCTCCCACGGGGAGAAGGGAGTCCGGGCTGCCGACTGTGCAATCGGGTTGGAAAAACCTTACTTTCGCCGGGGGAAGGCCGCGACGATCGGCCGCACCGATTTGGCGAAGGTGACCGGCACGCGATTGAAGTGATCGCCGATGTAGTTGGCGGCGTCGAGTTTGTGCGGATTGGCCAGGTAGTCCCAATCCTCCGGCACCGGCCCCCATTCCTCGACCGACAGGTATTCTTCGGCGGTCAGCGGCTTGCCCCGAGTGAACAGGCCGAGGAAGCCCACGCCTTTGACGATCGTCCGGAATTTTTCGAACAGAGCCAGCTGCGACGGGTAGGCCTCGAACTGGCGCATCTTGTTGGCCTTCTCCAGGTCGTTGAGGTGATAGCGCCAGCGCAGGCCGCGGTAGAACGGGTTGAAGCGCAACGCGACCAGCACGGTGTACTCGTACATTGGCACGTGGAGGAACGGCACGATCTGCCCGCTGTCGCGCTCGTAGTCGTCGACGGCCAACCGCGTGAAATAGTGCGTCAGGTCGTGCTCGGGGTTGCCGCCCTGGTAGGCGCAGGTGAACACCGCCTGCGGTTTGTAGTCGAAGACGTATTCACGGATGCGATCGTAGATCGTCTGGAAGAACGGCTTGAGCCAGGTCGTCGAACGATGGTTGAGCGTCACGTACATCAGCCGGCGGTAGATTTCCACCTCGGAGAAATCCAGGCAGGCGGTGCGCTCGGCCGGGATGCCCACCGCCGCCGCGCTGTCGATCGCCTCGGCCATGCGGATGCGGCCGTAGGGATACGGGCTGAGGTCGGTGAGGAAATACAGGCCGTCGCCGTTGGTCACCCAGAGGATGCCCATGCGGTCGGCGCTGCGCGACAGCACGCCGGAGAAGGTGCATTCGTCGTCCTGGTGCGCGACCACGGTCAGCGGGCGCTCCATTTCGTCGAGCGCGGCGAGAAAATCTTCCAGGCGGTAATACGGCAAAGACATGACGATCTCCCTTGGCGTCGATTCGCGAAATTGTAGGGAGCCGGGCGCTTTTTGGCAAGCAGGGACCTTGTGCTACAGTGGGGCGAATTTGCGTGAGGGAAGGCGATGCGGCGATTCGTTCGAGTGTTGGTGATCGGTTTGGCGTTGTTGTGGACAGCATGGCCCGCGCCCGCGGCGGAGGAAGCCGACGCGCCGCCGAGCGTCGAGACGCCGATTTTGTTGCCGGGCGAGATGCCGCTCGCTTGTCAGGAGCATGCCCTGACGCGGCACAAGCAGTTCGCGTTGGCCGATCAGGTCGCGGAGAAGAATCCGGACGTGGTGTTCATCGGCGACTCGCTGGTCGAGGGTTGGCGGCCGCTGCCGCGTCTGGAAAAAGGATTCGTGGCGGACAATCGCGGCGTGGCCTGCGACACGATCAACGGCGTGCACGAGCGGCTGGTGCGCGACGTCATCGCCCGCCAGCCGAAAGTCGCGGTGATCCTGGTGGGCATCAACGACATGTTTCTCATCCATCGGTTGGCGAGCTGGAACCGCGCCGATTACGTCGCGCTCGACGTCACCGCCGTCGCGCTGCGCCTGCAAAGCCACGGCATCGAGCCGCTGGTCATATCATTGATGCCCGTGCGCAACCCGCTGCCCGGCATGAGCGTGGCGGCCAGCAACGAACTGCTGCACGATCTGAATGCGAACCTGCGCCGGCATTGCGCGAAACTGGGCGTCGAGTTTCTCGACGTGCAAAGTGCGCTGGGCGACGGCTCGCGCGGCCTGCAGGAAAATTACACCACCGACGGTCTGCATCTGTCGCCCGAGGCGTATCGATTGCTGAACTCGATCGTCGAAAAGACGCTGGCGCGCATGTTGGCGGGTTAGTGCCGTTGCCAGATCACCGCGCGCACGGTGGGCTGCGGCGCGCCGAAGGGCCAGCCGTTGCCGGAGACCGGCGTGAATCCTTCCTCGCGCAGGGCGCGGCCGACCAGCGCCTTGCCGCGGTCGGTTCCCCGCCACGTTTCATGCGACAGCAGCACGGCTACGCGGTCGCGGTCGCGTAGGCGACGGCGCAGCATGGGCAGGTCGCGCTCGTCGGCGACGCCCGCCTGCGCCCGGGGCACATGCAGATTCCCGCGCAGGTCGAAGGGCACGCCCAGGGAGTCGCAGCCGTGGCCGTACCAGCGGTAGCCGTCGACGGCGAACCAGGCGACGCCGAGCACAAGATCGTCGCGCGACAGGTGTCCGTCGATCCAATCGCTTGCCTCGTGCAGCGGCTCGCCGGCGTTGCGATAAAGCGCGGGCAACTGGGCGAAGTTCAGCACCAGCAGCAGGCCGACGCAAATGCCGCCCAACGTGCGGCGGCGGGCGAAGACCAGCGGCGCGACGAGCGCCGGGGCGAGCGCGGCGGCGAACACGGTGAAGTAATGCACGGCGACGAACGCGCCGATCAGGTAATGCGCCGCCAGCGCCAATCCCACCGAAAGGGCGGCGATCAGCGGCAGCGTCCAGGCGTTGGGGTCTTGCGCCTGTTTGCGGAAGGCGAACAAGCGCCAGGCGCCCAGGCCGAACAGCGCGAGAACGATCGCGGTGGTTCCCGCGCCGGCAAGAGACGGAACGACGGCGCGCAGGCCGGGTTCGAGCCCGTCGACGCCGCCGCCGGCCAGCGCCTGCGCGAAGCGGCGGACGATGCGTAGCGGCGCGGGGCTCCAGACGATCCACCCGGCGCCGAGCCCGCCGTGTTTCGCCTGCACCAGCAGCAGCGAGGTCCACGGCGCAAACAACAAGCCCGCGGCGGCCGAGGCGATCACCGCCGGCCAGCCGTTATGTTTGCGGCGCAGTAGGCCGACCGCGCCCAGCGCGACGAGCAGGTAAACGTTGTAATAGAAAGTGTAGCAGCCCAGCAGCGCGGCGATGCCGTACAGCCCGGCGCGCGGCGGCGAGGGTTCCTCCAACAGACGCAGGAAAAGGTAAATCGTCGCCGCGCCCAGCAGCGCGGCCACGGCGTAGGAACGCGCAAGGCGTCCGAGCATGATCCCCTGCGGCGAGGTGAGCAGCAACAGCAGCGCGATCAGGCCGACCAGATCGCCGCCCGCGCGTCGTCCGAGCATGAACGCGAACCAGGCCACGCCCAGCCAGGCCAGCGCCGACAGCGCGCGCCAGGCGATTTCCGGCAGACGCAGGCGGACCAGCGCCTGGACGATCAGCGGGTACAACGGCGGATGCACGTCGGCCGCCACCGCCTCGGCGACGCGTCCCTCGCGCGCGGCCAGCGCCAGATACACCTCGTCGGTATTGAGCGAACGGTCGGCCAATCCGTACATCTGCAAGGCGAAGCCCAGGCCGAGCAACGTCACCAGCATCCACACGGGCGCCCGCAGCGGTTCGGGCATGGTTTACTCCCCCTCGAACTCCAACTCGAAGAAGTCGTTCGCGTCCGGTTGCACGGAACTGGGCGCGTATTGTGTCGGTTCGGTGCCGGCGACGAAGCATTCCTCCTCGCCCGGCGCATCCGGCTGGGCCAGCAGGCCGGTTTGCCGATCGATGCGCGCGAAGGAAACGCCTTTGGGCACAGGGAACGCGGCCTTGGGCAGATCGGCCAACGCGATGCGCATGAAGTCGACCCAGATCGGCAAGGCGGTCGTGCTGCCCGATTCACCTCCGCCCAACGAGACGCCGCCGTTGTCGTTGCCGACCCAGACGCCGGCGATGATTTGCGGCGAATATCCGATGAACCACGCGTCGGCGTAGTTGTTGGTCGTGCCGGTTTTGCCCGCCAGCGGGCGCCCGAGTTGGTTGCTGCGCGCGCCCGTGCCGCGCGAGGCGGCGCTATGCATCATGCTGGTGATCACGTAGGCCACTTGCGGATCGACCACCTGGCGCATGACGACCTGATCGCTCAGGCGCACCGCCAACGGCACGTCGCCGCGCGGTTCGGGCGTGGGTGTCG
>DAINPV010000069.1:0-14279 GCA_036743315.1 bacterium
TATCTCACCGACTTGCCGCCGCGTGATTTGCTGGAAAAGAAGCTTCACGAAGCTATTCGCTTCGCACGCGAGCGGGTGACGCGGCGTTTACCGGAAGGTGATTGATCGACAAGTCGAGCAGAACATCAAGCGCAAAGACCTGTGACAACCGCTTAGACATCCCCGGCCCTTGTTCTTGGCCGACGATCGGGGTATTGATCACCCCTCTTGCCAAACGGCTCGGTATTGTGTATGTAATGCGTTCCCCATTGGGGAGTACAACATTTTTTCTTTGGGTTAACTCCTTGCTCCCGTGCCCATGGTCGGTCGGGGGCGTAACCCGAAAGGAGGACGCCAAGTGCGTAAGTACGAACTTCTCTACATTTTGAAACACGACAGCGCCCCGGAAAAGACGGCGGCCGCGCGCGACAAGATCAACTCCGTCATCGAGTCCGAAGGCGGCATGTTGGTCAACGAGGACGTCTGGGGCAAAAAGAAGTTGGCCTTCGAGGTGAAGAAATACCAGAAAGGCATCTTCATTCTCACCCATTTCCTGGGCGAACCCAGCCACATCCGCGAGATCGAGCGCAACCTGAAACTGAACCAGGAAGTGCTGCGCTACTTAACGGTCAAGCTGACCGACAAGATCGACCTCGAAGAGGAAAAGGCCGCGCGGGAAAAATGGCAGGCCGACAAAGCGCGCGCCGATCTGGCGGTGGTCGAGGCCAGTGCGTCCGCCGACGACGATGACGACGCCGAAGAGGAAGAAGAAGAAGATCGCGACAAGGAACGCGACGACGACGATTTCGGCGGCGACGACGAAGCGGGCGACGAAGGCGACGACGACTAAGCGGCTGATCGTCGGATCAGTCAAAGGAGAAGAACGGTGGCGAGTTTCAATCGTGTGATTTTGATGGGCAACCTGACCCGCGATCCGGAATTGCGCTACACCGGGGGCGGCACGGCGGTTTGCAGCCTGAGCCTGGCGGTCAACCGCCGGGTGAAAAAGGGCGATCGGTGGGAAGAGGAAGCGAGCTTCTTCGACATCGTCGTCTTCGGCAAAATCGCCGAAAACTCGGCCGAGTACCTGGCCAAGGGTCGTCCGGTTTTGGTCGAAGGCGAGCTCGTGCAGCGGCGCTGGGACGACCAGGAAGGACGCAAGCGGTCCAAGGTCGAGGTCGTGGCCAACACCGTGCAATTCCTCGGCGGCCGCGGCGACAGCGCCGGCGGCAGCGGCGGCGGCAGCCGCGCCGGCGGCCCAGCGGGCAAAAGCGACTCATCGAATGACGGACCGCCGCCGATCGAGGACGACGAAATCCCCTTCTAACGAATGCAGCCGGTCCGACGGGCCGGATGGAGGATTGTAATGAACAAAGGCAAGAAAAATTTCGGTCGCCGGCGGGTGTGCCGCTTCTGCGCCGACGCCACGCAGACGATCGATTACAAAGACGCCAAGATGCTTTCGCACTACACCACCGAACGCGGCAAGATCATTCCGCGGCGGATCAGCGGTCTGTGCGCCAAACATCAGCGGCAGTTGACCCTGGCCATCAAGCGCAGCCGTCACATCGCGCTGATGCCCTACGCGGCGTCGACCGTTTGACCGAATGAGCGGCTCGTTCGCCCTGGCGCTGGCGGTCAATATGATCACGGCCGCCCTGTTGGTGCTGCCCGCCGCGGTGGCGCTCTTCACTGTGCGCCATGGGCCGCGCGGCGGTCTGTTGATGATCGCGCCGTTGGTGGCGCTGGCCGGGTTCGCCGCCGGGCCGACGGGCGCGGCGATGATCGCGGTCAGCATGGGCGGCGTCGGTTTGGCTCTTTGGCATTACGGCCGCCGGCCGATTCGGCTGGAAACCCTGTTCGCCGGCCTGGCGTCGATTTTCTTGCTGGGCACGGTGGGGATCTTCTTTCTCGCGCAACTGCTCGCCGGAGTCTCCCCGCTGGAAACGGCGTACGCGGTGCTCGATCAGATTCGCCTGTCCTTCGATGTCTACACCCGGATGCTCACCGAAAGCGTGGGCAGCGCCCAACTGGACCGGGTGCAGCAACTGGAGGCGGCCAAGGCGATGTGGGTCTGGGGCATGTTTCGGCTGGCCCCGTCGTTGGCGGTGATCGCCGCGGCGGTGCTGGTGCTGGTCAATTTCCTGCTGGTGCGCAACGCGCTGCCGGTGCTGTTCGGTCTCGAACTCAACCGCTGGCGCGCGCCGGACGCGGCGATCTGGGCCGTGTTGGGACCGGGTCTGGGCTTGCTGCCCTACCTGATTCTCAACCTGCTCAAGAAGGACACCGGCGGCGTGATGTCGATCTTTTACGTTTCGTTGAACCTGCTCATCATCGGCCTGGCGCCCTACTTGATTCAGGGCCTTGCGGTGATGTCGTTCTTTTTGAAACGATGGCGGTTGCCGCGTTTTCTGCGCGGCTTGACCTACTTCATCGTCCTGTCCCAGGGGCTCGTGCCGATGGTGGCCGCCCTGGGCTTGATGGAATTCTGGACCGATTTTCGCGGTCGCGCGCTGGTTCCCCGGCCGCGATCGAACGACGAGGAAAACCAATAGGCGCCCGGAGCCTGTTCACAGTTTAGCGGAGGCAAAAAGATGAAGGTGATCTTGAATGCGGATGTGCCCGGTCTGGGCGCCATCGGTAACGTGGTCAACGTAAAAGACGGCTACGCCCGCAACTATCTGATTCCCAAGAAACTGGCCGTCACGGCGACCACGCGCAACATGAAAGAGCTCGAGCACATGAAGGCCGTGATCGACGCCAAACGCCGCAGCGAGAAGCTGGCGGCCGAGGAACTGGCCAAAAAGGTCGCGAAGACGCAGGTGCAGATCGTCGCCAAGGTCGGCGAGGAGCAGCGTCTGTACGGTTCGGTGACCGCGGCGATGATCGCCGAGAAACTGGCCGAAGCCGGGTTGGACATCGACAAGCGCAAGATCGTGCTGGTCGAGCCGATCCGCACCACCGGCCTGTTCACCGTGCCGGTCAAGGTGCATACTGAAATCACCAGCGAAATCAAAGTGTGGGTCAAGGCGGATGAGTCCGACGAAGTCGCGCCGCCCGCGCCGGCCGCCGCGCCGACGCCGACCGGCGCTCCGGTGACCTTCGAAGACGACGAGCCCAAAGCAGAGACGCCGGAAGAGTCCGCCGAATAGTCGCTTCCCCCTTCGCTGACGAAAGGAAGCGTGGATGGTACGCCCGGTCGCCAAGTCGTCCGACGCCGCCGTGGAGCGGCGGGTGCCGCCCCATAGCCAGGAAGCCGAAATGGCCGTCCTGGGCGGCGTTCTGTTGCGCAACGAGGCGCTCGACCAGGTGCGCGACCTGCTGGACCCCGAAGACTTCTATCAACCCGCCCATCAACGGCTGTTCCGCTCGATGGCCGCGCTGTACGACCGCGGCGATCCGATCGACCCGATCACGCTGCGCCAGCACCTGAAGGAACAGAACTGGCTCGACGAGATCGGCGGCAAAGAGTACATCGACCGCCTGCTCGACGAGGTGCACACAACCGCCAACATCGAGCAGTACGCGCGCATCGTCGCCGACAAATCCACCCTGCGCCGTTTGTTGACGGCCACCTTCGAAATGCAGGCGATGGTCTACGAGGGCAAGGACGACCAGGGCATCGACCTGGAAACCGCGCAGATCGTCGACCAGAGCCAGGCGAAGGTGTTCGACGTGGCGCGCGACGTGGTGCAGTCGCCTTACGAAGCGCTGGAGGAGATCATCCACGCTTCGCTGGCCTTCGTCGACGAACGCATGACCGCGGGCGGCAAACTGGCCGGCTATTCGACGGGCTTCGGCGACCTGGATCATAAAACCAACGGCGTCAAACCCGGCGAGTTGATCATTGTCGCCGCGCGTCCGGCGATGGGCAAAACCTCGTTGGCGCTGAACATCGCCACCAACATCGCGGTCGCCGAGCAAAAGCCCGTGCTGCTGTTCTCGTTGGAAATGAGCGCGGCGCAACTGGGGTTGCGCCTGCTGTGCTCGCAGGCGCGCGTCAACCTCGGCTCGGTGCTCAAAGGCCACACCACCGAAGACCAGTACCAGAAGCTGGCCGAGGCGGCGGCGCTGCTGGCCGAAGCGCCGTTTTTCATCGACGATTCCGGCGGCACGACCACGACCTCGATCCGCTCGAAGGCGCGCCGGCTGCGCGCGGAACAGGGCGACCTGGGCCTGGTGGTCATCGACTACATCCAGTTGCTCGGCTCGTCGCGGTTCTACGACAGCCGCGAGCGCGAAATTTCGACGATGAGCCGTACGCTCAAGATGATGGCCAAGGAACTCAAGTGCCCGGTGCTGGCCCTCTCGCAGCTCAACCGCCAATTGGAAAACCGTCCCGACAAGCGTCCGCGCCCGTCGGACCTGCGCGAGTCCGGCGCGTTGGAACAGGACGCCGACATGATCCTGTTCATCTACCGCGACGTAATCTACAACCAGGACACCGAGGAGCCCGACGTCGCCGAGTTGATCATCGGCAAGCAGCGCAGCGGTCCGACCGGCACGGTCAAGCTGATCTTCCTCGACGAATACACGCGCTTCGAGCAGTATGCCGGCGTCTCGGAATATTGATCGGCCCCTTTCGCGGCGCGGGCGAATGCACTACGATTCCCGCTGATGAAGCGCACCCTGTTTCGTTACCTGCTGCTGGAAGTGCTCGGGCCGTTTATCATCGGCCTGGTGATCTTCACGTTCGTTCTGCTGATGTTCCAGATTCTCAAACTCACCGAATTGATCGTCAGCTACGGCGTGGGCCTGGGCGACGTCGGCCGGTTGCTGCTGTACATCCTGCCGCCGTTTTTCGTCTTCACCGTGCCGATGAGTTTCTTGCTCGCGGTGCTCATGGCGATCAGCCGCATGTCCTCGGACAGCGAAATCACCGCGCTCAAGGCCGGCGGCATCAGCCTGTGGCAGTTATACCCGCCGGTGCTTGTGCTGAGCCTGATCGCCTCGCTGGCCTGCGCCTTTCTCGCGCTGGTCGGCGACCCATGGGGCAAGCAGGGCTTCCGCAACATGCTGCTGGAACTGGGCCGCGAAAAGGCGACCATCGGCGTGGTCGAACACGTCTTCAACGATTCGTTCAAGGACATGACGCTCTACGTGCATCACGTCGTGCCCGAACAGGATTTGCTGGAGGGCATCTTCCTCGCCGACGAACGCGCCGCCGGCGAACCGCTGGTCGTTACCGCCGGCCGGGGCAAGCTCGGCCAGAGCCCGCGCGAGGCGACGTTGGCGTTGGACCTGTACGACGGCGCGATCCACCGCCTCGATCCGCAAGACAAGACGATCTACGAAACCGTGCGCTTCAAGCAATACCGCCTCGAGGTCGACCTCGCCGCGGCGATGGGCCAGGACCAGCTCAAGCGCACCTACCTGGAAATGACCCTGCCCGAACTGCGCGACCACATCGCCGAGCTGCGCACGAAAAACGACGACTATGCGATGCGCCGCGCCTGGGTCGAGTACCACCGCCGTTTCGCCTTCCCCTTCGCCTGCGTGGTCTTCGGCCTGATCGCCCTGCCCCTGGGCGTCAGCCCGCCGCGCTCGGGCCGCAGCCGCGGCTTCTCGACGAGCATCGTCGTGCTGTGCGCGTTTTACTTGCTGTTCCGCGCCGGCGAGAACCTCGGCTGGAAAGGCGTGCTGCATCCGCTCATCGCGATGTGGACGCCCCTGATCGTCGGCGTCGCGCTGGGCCTGTATCTGCTGAAGAAGAAGTCGGACGAATCGCCGATCTGGTTGCTGGACGTCGCGCACTACGGCGCGCAACGCGCCAGCGGCTGGCTGCGCGCGAAACTGGGCCTGGACGGGGAGAAACGCTCGTGAAGGTGCTGACGCGCTACATCGCCGGCGAATTCCTCAAGCTGTTCGCTTACTGCCTGTTCGGGCTGATTCTGGTGTACCTGCTCTTCGACTTCATCGATCGCGCGGGGAACTTCTTTAAAAGCGACCCGCAGATGATCCACGTGCTGCTGTATTTTCTCTACAAGATCCCGACGATCGTTTTCCAACTGGTGCCCGTGTCGGTGCTGCTGGGCACGCTGCTGACGCTGGCGCTGTTGTCCAAGAACAGCGAAATCACCGCGATGAAAGCCGGCGGCGTGGGCGTGCCGCGCATCGTCGCGCCGATCGTCGTGCTGGCCGTGCTGCTGGCGGGCGCGGCCTTCGCGATCAACGAGTTCGTCGTGCCGATCGCGACCACGAAAATGAAGTACGTACAGAAGGTCCACATCAAAAAGCAGGAATGGCGCGTGAAAATCAAAAAGGTCAACCTGTGGTACAAAAGCCCCGGAGCGATCTATTTCATTCGCCGTTTCGAGCCGGAATTGATGCGCCTGGAAAACGTGACCCTCTACCGCTTCGACGACGCCTTCGACCTCAAGGAGCGCTTGGACGCCGACGCGGTGCAGTGGGTCAACGACGCCTGGGTCGCCGACAAGGGCACGCGGCGCACTTTCGTCAATGGGGCGCTGACCGCCGAGGCGCCCTTCGCCGACCTGAAGCTGACGCTGCCGGAAACGCCCGAAGATTTGAAAGTCTACCAGCGCGACCCGGAGCAGATGTCCTTCCGCGAACTGCGCGCCTACGTCCGCGAGTTGCGCGCCGAGGGCTACGACATCCGCAAGTACGTGGTCGATCTGCACGGCAAGGTCAGCTTCGCGCTGATCAGCGTGGTGATGGCGCTGCTGGGCATTCCCTGGGCGATCCGCTCCGGACGCGCGGGCGGCGTCGCCTTCGGCATCGGTGTGGCGGTGGTCATCGGCGTGGGGTACTGGATCGTCCTGGGCTTGTCGCTGGCGCTGGGCCGTTCGGGCACGCTGCCGCCGCTGCTGGCCGCGTGGGGCCCGCACGCGCTGTTCGGCCTCGCCGGGATTATCGGCGTGTTCCGCGTGCGTTCGTAATCACTCGTCGAGCAGCCGCACGGGAAACTCCTTCACCCCGGCGCGCAGCAGGTAGCCCTCTTCCCCGTCGGCGCGAATCGCCTCGGCGAGCTGGTTCCACGCCTGCCGCGAAAAACGGGCGCGGTGCAGCTTGTCCTTGACCAGACAGCGCGGCACGTTGCGCACGTCGATGGTCAGCGTTTCGGGTGCGAGTAACTCGTACGACCCGTCGGTGAGCAGCAGTTGCACGCCCATCTCCAGATGCCGCACGCTGAGCACGACGAACGGACAATCGGCGATGCGCACCGGCGCGCACAGGTTGTCGGCGCAGATAAAATAATCCTCGCCGCGCTTCTCCAACGACAGATACAGCAGCGCGATGATCCGCGGATGGGTGATCGTCACGTCCTGATGGCGCCATTGGCCGTCGACGTCGATCGACAGGTCCAACGCGGCCGGATCGAATCCCAGCGGCCAGGCCATCAGGCGATTCCGAACTCGGCGAAGGTCTTCATCACCTTGGGCAGCGACGGGGCCGCGCCGAACAGGCCGGTCCGGCACACCGCTTCGGTCAGCCCGATGAACATGTCGGCGACCGCGGCGTGGAACTTCGGATCCATTTTCGGTGGCGGGCACTTCAGGTCGTCGTTGACGATCTTGGCCAACGGCTTATCGACCTTTTGGGCGATGTCCTTGGCGCGGTCCATCGCGGCGACGAATTTCGGCTCGTGCTTGCGGTAGTACTGGCGGATCGGCTCCTTGGAAATCTGCACGCCGCGCATGGTCAGGCGCAGTTCGTCGGGCGTAATCGCGTCGCCCAGCGTGATCGCGTCGGTGCGCAGAAATTCGAACTTGCCGTCCCACAGCGTCACCTGCGCCTTGGCGAATTCGTGCTTGAGGAACATCGCCAGCAACAGCGTGTAATGCGTGACGGTCAGGAATTGCTCGTTGGTCAGACCGGCGATGTTCAGCGCCCACTCGTAGGGCAGATAGCGGTCGGCGGGTTCGAGCTTGCTGAAGTATTCGACGACCGGCCGGCTGAACATTTGGCCTTCGCGCGGCGTTTTGTTCAGCCCGAGTTGTTTGTGGTAATCGGGGATGCGCTCCAGGCGCTTGGTCAGCGAACTGCCCGTCGGCATGCCGAAGCGGAACACGCACTCCAGCGGCACGAGAATGTTCTTCATTGCCGGGTGGATGTGGTTGTAGTTCCACACGCGCACGCCGCCGAAGGGCAGCGGCTGCGGGTGCACGATGTTCACCGCGGCGACCTCGATGACGTTGGACGGCTCGGTGAGCTTGTCGAGCGTGACGGTCTGCCCCTTGTGATTGAGAATGCCGCGGTAGTGCGTCGGCATGCCCGCGCGCTTGAGCAGTTTGAAGGCGGCGGAGGCGAGCAGTTCGTCGCGCAGTTGCGGTTGGCGCAACGTGTTCCACACCTCCGCCTTGGCCAATTCCTTCCAGGCGGCGGCGGAAGAAGCGCGCTCGAAAAAGTAAGCCGAGGAGATCGCGGCGGTCGCGCCCTTGCCCGGAATCCGGTCGGGCATCTTGCCGTAATCGAAAATCGAATAGTCGTCGGTGAACTCGAACAGCAGCACGCCGGGCTTGTTCGCCGTAACGGCTTTTTTCAGCCGCAGGTTTTTCACCGAACCGGTATAAATCGTCTTGAATTTGCCGACGTCGACCATCTTCGCACTCCTCGGAGGTTGGTGGTTTGAGGCGAAGAAGTTGTATCGTCAGCGTGGGTTTGTGTCAAGCAAGGAGCTTTTCCAGGTGGCGGCGGAGGGCGAAGGGCAGCATGGCTCCGGCCAGCATCCGTGTGTTGCCCGAAGGTGGCGACCCGGGCTGATCGTCGGGAAGCTGCACGAAGACCACAGTCCCGGCGGCGGCGATTTCGTCCGCGTTCTCGCAGGCGCCGGCCGCGTCGCCGCCCAGCATCACGCCGACGCTCTTTTTGCCGTATTCATTGGCCACCGAGCGCAACAGCTGTGAAAAATCGTTTTTGGCCTGCGGCTCGATTTCCTCGCCGACCACTGCTTTATGATTCGCTCCGGCCGTCAGCGGATGCAGCGGCGGCGCGATCACGGCCGTGTTTTCGTTCAACTGCAGACCCGAGCTTGCGCGCACCAGATGATAGGGAATTTCCGCGTCGAGCAGATCGAACGCCGCCTTGAACTTCTCGGTCGGGATGCGGTGGCAAATCAGCAGCACGATGCCTGCCAAGCGTTTGAGCCCGCCGATCGACTTGATCAACAGCCTGGGATCGTCGCCGTCCAGGCAAATCGCCTCCGCCACGCGCGACGCGATGCCGGTCGCCGGCAGCTTATGCACCTGCGGACGCATGAGCATGCCGCCATCGCGACTTTTTTCCCGCTGCCGCCACACCGTATGGGCGCTGCGGGTCACCGCCGCCAACTTGGTGCCCAAATGACGAAAATAGCCGTCGCCCTGCGTCTTGCCCGGCATGGTCTTTTCCAACACGTCGAAAGCGCCGGCTTTTTTCAGATAAGCGCCGTACTTCGGATCGTCCATCATATCGGTGTAGACGAACACCGGTCGCTCCAATTGGTGGGCGATACGGATGACCGAAGCCATTTCCTGCTTTTTGTCCTGCATGCTGACCAGGAACACGTCGGGCAGATCCGCCGGGTTCAGTCCGGCGACCTGAGCGAAATCCAACGAACCTTCCAACAGGGAGATATCGTCGTGATTGGTCAAAGAACGGTTGATCAATCGATAAACGACTTCCTTATCGGTCACCACGCGCAACTTAAGACCTGTCGCCATCGTACCCCCCGGAATTCAACCGTCATCACACACGATTGCCTCAATTCGGATAAAATTAAATCGGATGGAGATTCGAAGTCCCTTAGAATTTATTTTCATGATGATGGTCGATTGCGGAGAGCGTCCAAGCGCCCTTGCCACAACAGGTTTATCCCGGCGTCAGGCGCCCGTCGACCGACAAGGCGACCCTGCGGAAAAGCGGGATAAAACCGGGCGGGAAAAACAAATCGCAACATGCTATTATGTCACTCCATTTGCCCCAACAAATTCGGAGGAATGGTTGCCCGCCGACGCCCGCCCTTCATCGTCACGCCGCATGCCGGTCCGCTGGTTGTTGCTCTTCGTCGGCTTTACGCTGTTGGGCCTGCTGATTTACCGAATCGGCCCGGCGGACATGCTGGCGGCCTGGCGGCAAGCGCACAAGGCGAACATCGCGATCGCCGCAACGGTGTTCATTTTCTCCCTGCTGATGCGCGGGATCAAATGGCGGTTGTTCCTCGCCGCGACGCCCACGCCGCTCTCCTACCTCCAGGCGACGCGCGCCTACGTCTATAACTCCTTTTTCGCCAACCTGACGCCCGGCCGCAGCGGCGAAGTCTTCGTGCCGGTCTGGCTCGGCCGTCATGGCGTTTCCACCGCCACCAGCTACGCGATCGTGGTGATCGACCGCATGCTCGACGTGCTGGTCGTGCTGAGCCTGTTCGCGTTGTCCGTGATCAACCTCGGCCGCCTGGCGCCGGCCGAATCGGCCGTGTACCGCACCGCCGGACTGACCGCGGGCTTGCTGGCGTCGGCCGGATTGATCGTCTTGCTGGTTGCGCTCATCCGCCTGGATCTGGCGATCGCTTTTCTGACGCGCTACCGCGCCCGCCTGGCCACGCGTCTGCGCGAGGCGCTGGCCTCCTTCCGCGACGCCGTCGCCCGCTTCGGTCGGTGCGGTCTGCTCGCGGCCAACCTCGGCATCACCCTGACCACCTGGTTGTTGGATGTCACGTGCAATTATCTGGTCGTCGGCTCGATCATCCCCGAACTGACCTGGACCGCCAGCGTGACCGCCTCCTTATTCGCCATCGCCGCCGCTTTGGCTAGCTTCATCCCCGGCGGCATCGGCGCGGGCGCGTTGGGCTACACTGCCGTGCTCGCGATCATCGGGTACGATCCGGTGCTCGCCGGCGCGGGCGCGGTGCTCAACACGTTGCTGGTGCAAGTCACGCGCACTTCGGTGGTGGGGGCGTTCGCCCTGCGGGCGGGGAAAAAAGACTGAGCGGCGTTGGTCGCACGCGGAAAGACGAAGGTCAACTGGCGCGCACGGCGCGTTTGTCGGCCCATCGTTTGGTCTTGGTGATCTGCTCTTTCATCGTGATCGCCAGCGGCACCATGCCGCCCATCGCGCGGTAGATGTCGCTGATCTGCAATTCGCGCCCTTCGTTGAACGCCTCGAACATCGCGGCGATCAGCGCCTGTTCGATCTCCGCTCCGGTGAAGTGCTCCGCGCTTTTCGCCAGCCCCTCGATGCTCGTCTGGCTGGCCGTCTTGCCGCGCCGCGACAGGTGAATGTGGAAAATCTCCTCGCGCTCCTTCACGTTGGGCAGGTCGACGAAAAACACTTCGTCGAAGCGGCCTTTGCGGATGAACTCCGGCGGCAGTCGATCGATGTCGTTGGCTGTGGCGGCGATGAACACCGGCTTTTTCTTTTCCTGCATCCAGGTCAGGAAACTGGCGAAAATCCGCGAGGTCGCCCCCGATTCGATCGAGTCGGAAAACACGCTGACGCCCATTTCGATTTCGTCGATCCACAAAATCGACGGCGCGACCGCCTCGACGGTCAGGATCGCGCGGCGCATCGATTCCTCCGGCGTGCCGGCGAACCCGGCGAACACGCGACCCATGTCCAGGCGCAACAGCGGCAGCCGCCACAGGTCGGCCAGCGCCTTGATGACCAGCGACTTGCCGCAACCGGAAATGCCGGTGATCAGCACGCCCTTGGGCATGGGCAGGCCGAACTTGCGCGCGTCCTCCGACAGGCCCTTGTGCCGGATCGCCGCCCAGCGTTTGAAGTTTTCCAGACCGCCGACGTGCTCCATTTTATCCTCGGGCGAAAAGAATTCGAGGATTTCGGTCTTGCGCAGAATCAGCCGCTTCTCGTCGATGATCTGATCGATCGCGCTCACCGTGAACTCCTGGTAGCGATGCGCGATCTTGTGCGTGACGAAGGCGATTTCGTCGGCGGTCAGGCCCAGAAACAACTGAAAAAACGATTCGCGCTCGTGGCGTTCCTCGGCTATTCCCATGTTCTTGCCCAGCGTCGCCAACTCGCCGACGACGATCTGCTCGGCCTCGTCCACGTCGGGGAGCGGGTAGTCGATGACCGTGACTTCCTTTTCCAACTCCGGCGGCAAGGTCAGCCGCGGCGCGAGGATGATCACCGTCTTGAGCGTGTTTTGCGCGGCCTGATAAATATCGCGCAGGCGGCGCTGCACCTTCAGATCGTCGTGCACGTAGTGGTGAAAATCCTTGAGCACGAACAGCGCCGGTCCGTCGTAGCCCAGAACGAAGTTCAGCGCGCCCAGCGGATCGCCCGCCGCCGCGCTCGCCGCTTCCGCGCCGCCGGCGAAGCCGTCGTTGATCGACCAGGTGAAGAACGTGCGGTCTTGCTTCAATGCCGCCGACAGCAAACACAGGTGGCCTTCCACCCGGCGCTCTTCCCAAGACAGAATCCACAGAATCGGATAACCGGCCCGGAGATGAATCTCCACCGGCTTCAACGGTTTGGGCAACGGCAATGCGCTCACGATGCTCCTCCCGCTATTCGATGTAGCCCAGGTTTTTCATTCGCTTTAAAACCACTTTCTCCAATCCCACCCGATTCTTCCCGGTCAGCGGCAGACGCTTGCGCACCCGCGCGCTTTGGATGAACCGCCCGTCGAGTTGCCCGTCCAGGTCGGCCGTGATCTCGCCGTGCGTCGCGGCCGCATCGTGCTGTTGAGCGGGATCGTCAAGCACATTAAACAGCATCAGGCGGCCGGTACGCAAATTGCGAATCAAATCGTACTCGTCGTTGTGGATGCCGCGCAAGACGATCTGGTGCCACTCCAGATGCGAGTAAACCGGGCGCGGTTCGAACGATTCGCCGCTCAGCGCCGGCCACAGGCTGCGCCCCTGCAATCCCTGGTGCGCCGGCACGTTCGACGCGGCCAGCACCGTGGGCGCGACGTCGAGCAGACTGACCGTCGTGTCGATGCGCTGCCCCGGCGCGATGCGCGGCGGATAGCGCATGATCAGCGGCACATGCAGCACTTCCTGATACAAGGTCCAGCCATGGCCGAGGTAGGCGTGCTCCCAGAATTCCTCGCCATGATCGGCGGTGAGCACGACGAGCGTGTTTTCTTCCAGCTTCAACTCGGCCAGTGTGTCCAGCAAGCGTCGCAGTTGCGCGTCCAGGTACATGATCTCCGCGTCGTAACTTGCCTGCCAGTGACGGATTTCCTCGTCCGACGGAACCTCGCGGTTGGCTTCGTACACGTTGATCAGGTCATAGTTAATCACGCGCGGCGTGTCGCCCCGGTACTCGCGATCGTAATCCGGGTAGCGATCGATATACCATTCGCCGTAGGGCGCGTGCGGGTCGAGGTAATGCACCCACAGAAAAAACCGCCGGTCGCCGTGGCGGCGCAGAAAATCGACGGCCGTGTCGGTCATGCGCTCGGCCGCATAAGGCACGCCGTGCAACGGAAAAAGAAATTTGTAGAGCGATAATCCCTGAAACGTCGGCGCGGTTCGTCCAACCTCGTTGTGCCAGTACACGTCGAAGCCGCGGTTGAGTCCCTTCGCCGGATTGGTGAACGGATTGTTGACGATCGCTGCGGTCATGAAGCCCTTTTCCCGGTACGCTTCGGCCAGCGTGGGAATGCCGGGGTCGAGAAACGATTCGTCGGAGAACTGCCGGTGCACCGCCGGAGAATTGCCTGTGTGCAACGACACCAACGACGGCAGCGTCCATGGCGCTGCGGCGATCGCCCGCGTGAACAGCGCGCCCTGTTCGGCCAGCGAATCGATCAGCGGCGTTTTGATTTTCGCGTAGCCGTAAGCGCTCAGATGATCGGCGCGCAGGGTGTCCACGGTGATCAGCAGCACGTTCGCGCCCTCGCCCGTCACGGTCGACGCCGGCGCCGTCGGCGCGGCAGCCCCGCCGAGCCCGGCGAACATAATCAGCGCGAGCGCCTCCACCCCGCCGGCGACGATCAACAGACCGGGCGTGCGCGTCGCCCCGTGAAGGGCGGGCCGCCGGCGGCGCAGCAGCCAAAAGACGGGAAACACCGCCGCCAGCGCGGCCAGCGCGAGGCCGAGGTTGCCGGCAATCGATTGCGGCGAGCGAAAGCCGGGCAGCATTTTGTTGATGGCGAAAGCGGCGTACATCGTGCCGATCGCCGCGAGCGTCACCGCCAGCGCCAAACGCAGACTGTTGTTGTCGCCGCGATGATCCAGGCGCGGCCACGGCAAAAGAAAGAGAAAAAACGCGCCGGCGAGCAGCAGCACCGCGCCGAACACCTGGCTGTAGAGCGTCAGGCCGATCAGCAGATGCAGCGCGTAGTCGAGCCCGCGCACGCCGAACACTTCGCGCGGCATATTGCCTTCCAC
>DAINPV010000070.1:0-14265 GCA_036743315.1 bacterium
GTCATCGCCACGACCTGCTGGGCGAGGACGTCGCGGCCCATGCCTCGGCGCTCGTCGCCGGCTGGCCCGACGACGAGGCCGGCGCCGGCTACTACGCCTTCAACGACGTGCACTTCGTGCTCGCGTTGCTCGCGGCCGGGCAGGGCGCGCGCGCCGAAGGCTGGGTGGCGCGCTGCGCGCAGCGCGCGCTCGGCGCCGAAGACGCGCGGCGCGCCAACCACCACCGGCTATCGCTTCGGCGCGGAAAACGCCAACGAACCCTACATCGACCTGGTCGACTTCTGGCACCTGGGCTCGGCGGGCGTCGGTCCGTTGCGCGACCAGAACCCTGACACCACCTCGGCCGACGACCAGTTCCTCGGCCTGGCCAAGTGGATCATGAACGGCGACGCCGTGCACGTGCCGCTGACCTCCTACCTCTACCACCACCTGGGCACGATGCGCACCGGCGGCAAGGCGCAGATCAGCTATGAAATCGGCGACGCCTTCTACTGGATCGCCGCCTCCGAATACGCCTGGGGCGGCGTGCTGGAACTGATTTACTTCAACGCCCCGGTCGATTGGCTCTGGCCCGGCGACAAACCCGACATCTGCCCCGAAGGGCAATCGCCCTGCGCCTTCTTCACCAGTTGGGCGGAAGGCCCCGACTCGCCGCGCCATTGGTATTTCGGCGACGACGTGTACCGCGCCGATCCGGCGAAGTTGGCCTATCTCAAGCAGGCGATCGACCTGCGCGTCAATTCGCCCGCCGCGCCGTACCTGACCATGGGCCGCATGGAGCGTCCGCCGGCGCTGGATCCGCTGCCCGACCCGGCGGCCTTCTCCTACGACTATTATTCGTCGCTGCTGGCCGGCAACCGTTTCCACGCGGGCGTCTGGCAGGCCCAGCCGGTCGTCGTCACCGCCTGGCGGCATCCCGAGCGCGACAGCGTGCTGCTGCTGGTGGCCAACGCGAGCGACAAGCCCATCGCCACCGGCCTGCGTCTCGACTCGAATTGGTACGGCTACGAACGCGCGCAAATGGTCCAACTGCCGTGGGGCGCGCAGACCAACCACGGTTCGACGGCGCTCAACGGCGCGCGCCTTGTGCCGGTCAAGCTGCCGCCGCGCGACTTCCTCTTGTTCGAAGTGTTGCCGAATTAAAACAGGGAGAGTTGCGCCGCCTTGGTTTGCGCGAGCAGCCGTTCGTGCGCGACGATCGCGCCGTCGGCCAGCAAGTGCGCGACCGCGACGCCGCGCGCGGTCAGCTCTTCGGCGATCGCCCGGAAGCGATGGCAGTTGATCGGATCGCGCTCGGCGCACAACAGCGCGACATCGTCCGTTTCCTCCGTCGCCAGCGCCGCGACACCCTCCTGAAAACGCGGCAGGGCGCGCAAGCGCCGCCAGTAATCGTCGGTCGTTTCGCCTGCGATTTTTTCCAGCAAGCCGCCCAGCAGCTTCCCCCGCCATTCGTAGGCGAGGCCCGCCTCGCCCAGCGCGCGCGCCAGCGACTCCCGGTCGAATTGCGGTGCGTGTCGGCTGCGCGGCCACGAACGCACGTCGATCACCCGGCGCACGCCCGCGCCGTGCAGCAACGCGATCAACGCGGGCAGCTCATGATTGGAATGGCCGACGGTCAGGCAGGGCACGGTTACGGCGCCGGGGTGACGGTGAAGGATTTGCGCGCCAGCTCGCGTTCGTCGGCGTCGCGCACGACCACCTCCCAAGCGCCGACCCACGCCGGACCGACTTTCTTCGCCGAGAAGGTGCGCCAACGTCGGCCTGTACCCACCGCCAGCGTATGGCGGCTGATGTACGCGCCCTGGTAGTACCAATCGTGGTGGATCTGCGTCGGCGCCTGCGGATTGTCCAGGGTGATGTGGCAGTAGATCCAGCCCACGTCGGCGGAAAAGGAAACGGCCTCGCCGACCGGTTCGCGGCCGGCGACCTGCCGGCAAAACGTCATCGTCACGTTTTCCGTCGCCGCGCCGATCGTCGCCGCCAACAGCACGGCGAGCGCCGCGCCCGCGATCGTCCATCGTCCCCGCATGACCATCACCCCGATTCCATTAACTTCCTAATCATCTCTTCGGTCAATTTCGACCCCGCACCCAGGAAAAAAGTTCGCTTCGCTTGCCCAAAACCAGGCGAAGTGATACCAAATTAACTATGAAACGCTTTCTTCTTCCGCTTGTTTGTTTGTTGGCCTGCGCTTGCATCAAGCCTGCGCCCGATCACGCAACGCCGCCGGCCTACCGCTTCACGCCCGGCGACAATTTCGACCTGACGATGGCCGAACGGCTGATTCACACCCCGCAGGGGTCCAAGGAATACCCGGAAGAAAAATCGACCCTCACGCGCTACAAAATGGCGGTCGTCGCCGTGCGTCCCGACGGCGCGGCGCACCTGAAACTCGAGCCGACCTTCGGCCAGGTCGGCGTCAGCGGGCACGGCCGTCCCGACGCGACCTACGAAATCTGGACCGACCGGCCGCGCGACCCCGACAACCACAGCGAAGGTTCGCGCTACATCCGCGGTCTCGTCAACGCCGCGCTGCATCTGGTCGTCGACCGCGAGGGCAACTGGCTGCGCGATTTTCGCGGCCTCACGCCGCCCGACGATTTCCTCTCCCGCGACAAGTGGCCTGCGGATGCGCCCGGGCTGACGGTCTACCCCGACCGCTTCTCGCCCAAGGCCATGCCCGCCTTCGCGCAGACCTTCATGCCCGCCGACTGGCTTAAAACCCGCGCCTGGGAGTGGACGACCAACCTCGTGCCGCATCCGCCGATGACCGGGTACATCCCCGTCGTTTTCGGCGTGCGCCTGACCAAACGCGAGGGCTCGCTGCTCACCCTCGCCGGGCCCGGCCTCGCCAAGGGCGACGCGCACGTCAAACCGCCGCTGGGCATCATCCAGCAGCACGACCGTACGCTGAGCCTGGAACTGCAAGAAGCCGATCTCGAATCGCGTTTCGATCTCGAACAGGGCTTGCCGATCGAATGCATCGTCCGCTATCGCTGGAAAACCGTGCGGGCGGTGACCGGCTTCGGCGAGGTGGTCAGCGAGGACGGCCAGGTCCTCACCTTCCGTCTGCGGCGGAGACTGTAACTTCTCGCTCAATACGCGAACGGATGTTTGCGGAACGCGACCCACCCCAGAAAGAACGTCAATCCGCACAACGGACCGGCCAGCAGAATGCCCCACGGCGCTGTGGGCGTGCCGCCCAGGTGCACGACCATCAACGGCACCACAGCCCCGGCCACGCCCGCCGCGAACTTGGTGATCAACCCTTCCATGCCGTTGTACATCGCCTCGCGCCGGTAGCCGGTCAGCTTCTCGTCGTAATCCATGATGTCCGCGTAAATCGCCCGCGGCAGCACCAACGCCGCGCTGACCGGATAAAACGCGAGCACGAACAACCCGATGCAATGCGCCAGCATCACCGCGTTCGCGTCCATCGTCGCGCCGAACAGACCGGCGATCGCCGCGACCGCGTAACCGACGAAGGGAAAATGCTGCACCAGCGCCAGCAGCGGAATCTGCACGGCGAACCACAGCAGCGCGATGAGGAACATTTTCTTTTTGCCGACCTTGTTGGCCAGATACGCCGTCAGCGGGAAGAACAGCGCGGCGATGATGATGATCACCCCCTGCAGCGCGCCGGCCACCGCTTCGCCGTAGCCCATCAGGCGGATGACCATGAACGGGATCATCGCGATCAGGATGTCCACGCCCAACCGCAACAGCGACACGGTCGCGATGTAAGGCCAGAACGCCGGGTTCTTCGTGCACTCGCGCGCGGCGCGCAGGAAGTTGTAGTCGATCTTTTTGATTTCGTGCTGCGGCCGTTCGCGCACCATGATCACCGAAAGCCAGAAGCTGATCAGCATCAGAATGCTGATGAGAATGCCGCCGACCTTGTATCCGTCGGTCAGTACGAGCGGGCCGAGGGTCAGCCCGTCGGCGAACGCTTCGAAGACGAAGCCGATCACCAGCGACGACAGCAGCATGCCCACCACGTCGAAGTACGACATGTAGGTTGAAAGCACGACACGCTCGTCGGTGTACGGCGTGATCTCCGGCAGCATCGACAGGTACGGCGCGACCACCGCCGTGTAGAAAAACCAGATGCCCGACAGCGCCGCGCCCAGCCAGATCGCGTTGGCCAGCGAGGTGTGTTCGTCGGGCGGGAACCACATCATGATTAAAAACAGGGTGAGCAACGGCGCGCCCAGCACCACCCATGGAATGCGGCGGCCCCAGCGCGTCTGCCAACGGTCCGACAGATAGCCGATCAGCGGATCGGCCAGCGAATCGACCAGCCGCCCGAGGAAATTCAAAAAGGCGATCGTCCCCGCGCCGACCAGCAGGATCGTTTCTTCGCTGCCCTCGCTCACCGGCCGGCCGGTGTAATAGTAAATCATCCACCCCACGACCAGCCCCGGCGCCAGGTTGGTGCCTACATTGCCGAAGCTGTAGGTGAACTTCTGGAGAAACGTGAGCGCCCGACCTTCGGTTTTCAGCGGCTGATCGAAATGGTTCATGCCCGCCTCGTCGGAAAATTTTTTCGTTTATTTGCGCGCCAGCGCCCAGGCCAACGGCAGGTGCGTCAGCCGCCCGCCCTCGCGCCAGGCGCGACGATCCTTCGCTTCCAGCACGCGCAGCTTGCGCGCGTCGACCGTGCCGGCCAGCGTCAACCGATGATGCTCCCACGCCGCGTCGAGCCCGGCCTCGTCGGTCGTCCACGGCCCGCCGGTCAAGCCCACTTGCGCGTTCAGACCCGCCAGGGCAAACCAATCGACCAGCTTGCGTCCCGCCAGCGGATCGGCGCCCTCGCTCGCCAGCGCGACGCACAGCAGGTCGCGCAACCCCAGATCGGGCCACTCGAGGTAACCGCCCCAATCCGGTTCGGCCAGCGCCGCGATCGCCGCGCCGGATTGCGCCACGCGCTTCATCTCGGCCAGCAGCGCGACCGGATCGGCCGCCCACAACAGCGTGAAATGACAGCAGACGAAATCGAAGCAATCGTCGGCGAAGGGCAACCTTGCTTGTTCGCTCAACACGAATTTTATTTGCGGATGCGCCGCTTGCGCGGCGGCGAGCATCGCCGGATCGACATCGCAGCCGACAACCTCGCCGCGCGTCTTGGCGGCCAGCTCGGCGGCGATCGCGCCGCCGCCGCTGCCCACCTCCAGCACGCGTTCGCGCACGCCCAGGCCGACCTGCCGATAGACGTGCGCGCGCAACGACGCCGTCCAGGCTGCCTGGCGGGCGTAATGGGCCGGCAGCGCGTTCAGGCGATCAGCAGCCATGGGCGCCCGGGTTGGCCTGGTCGCCGGTCAGCCGGCGATACAACGGGCAGCCGCCGCCGCACACTTCCAGGTCGTGGCACGCGGCGCACTTCTCGTCGACCCACGTGTGCTCGCGCAGCTCGACCAGCCGTCGGTCGTTCCAGATCGTCTTCCAGTCGTCGTCGAGGAAATGCCCCATCGATTCGAAGTAGCTCTGGCAGGGGATCACACTGCCGTCGGGCTCGATGCACATGTTGTAGCGCCCGGCGGTGCATTGTTTGACGCCCAGGCCCAGGTCGATCGGGTTGCAGGTGCAGTACTGCGTCGGCGTGTACCAGCGGAAGAAAATCTCGCGTTCCGCCGCGCCGTCCCGCACGCGTTCGAGGATCTCGGGCAGTTGCGCCTCGGGGATGGCGTCCGGATGCGCCTCGCCCTTGCCCGCGTGAATGAAGCCGTTCATCGCCATGTTGGCCACGCCCAGCTCGACGAGAAAATCAAGGAACCGCTCGAGCTCGGTCACGTTGTGCCGCGAGAGCGTCGTGTTGGTCAACAGGTACAAGCCCGACGCCGCCGCGTGACGGATGCCGGCGCAGGTTTCCGTAAACGCGCCGGGGACGCCGACCATCGCGTCGTGCACCTCGGCCTGGTGGCTTTCCAACGTGATCTGCACATGGTCGAGCCCCGCGCCGACCAGCGCGTCCAGGTACGCCCCCTCGGCCAGCTTGCGCCCGTTGGTGATCAAGCCGGTCACCTGCCCCAGTTCCTCGGCCGTGGCGACGAACAGCGGCAGATCCTCGTGCAGCGTCGCCTCGCCGCCGGTGAAGATCAACTGCGGGATGCCCAGGTCCCACGTCTTGCGAATCACCTGCAGCCACCGGTCGCGCGCCAGCGAGGGCAGGTCGGCCGGGCGCTCGACGTAGCAGTGGCCGCACTTGTTGTTGCAGCGATAGGTCAGCGCCAGGTCCATCCGGTGCGGCACGCTGCCGCGCGTGGCGAACGGTTCGACGCGCTCCAGCCCGAGGTAGGTGACCGGGCACACGCCGTCGTGCTGCGCCAGCAGCATGATCTTCTCGCGCAGATCGGCGTAATCGGCGCGCAGTTGCGCGGCTGGGGCCTGGTAGCGTCGCTTGAGCGTTTTGACGGCCTGCTCGACGTCGACCTCGCGCAGCAGCAGTTGGGCCATCTCGGCGGCCGTTTCGTTCAGGTGCAGAATCTTCGCCGCGTTGACGATCAACACGCCCTTGCCGTCTTCCTCGATGCGCAGATGCAAGCGCACGCCCGCCAGTTCGCCCGCGCCGCGCCAGTGCGTGACGCCCGGTTGCGGGTCGGGCGGCGGCGTCAACCATTTGGAGAGCTTGTCCTTCAACGACATGGTCGCTTCCCCCAGCCGCAAGTGATGTTTCTTTGTAGCAAGTTTATGGAGCGGTGCAAAGCGCGGGAGTATTCAGGCGCGCGTCGACCGGTGAATATCGTTCGCTCTCAGCCGCAGCAACTGCCGCCGCCGTCGTCTTCCTCGCGCGCGGCCGTCTCGTCGTCGTCGTCGTCGGGATTCGGGTACGGCGTGTTGTCGTCGTCATCGTCGTCATCGTCGTCATCGTCGTCGGCATCATCGTCATCGTCGTCGTCGAGGTCGTCGTCGCCGGTGTCGTCGTCGCCGCCGGTGTCGTCGTCATCATCATCGTCGCCGGTCGAGAACGAGTATTTGATCGTCTGGAAATCGGTGTTGTCGCAGATCTCGCCCGTGGCCGCCACGCACATCTCGCCGGTGACGTAGATGTTGCCCTCGTCGTCCATCGCCATGGCGTGCGCCTCGTCACGGTTGCCGGTCTGCCCGCCGTACACTTCGCTCCACAGCAGCTCGCCCAACGAGTTGTACGACGTGAGAATGTAATCGAAGTCGTAGCACTCCTCGTCCTCTTTGTCCTCCAGGCACAGCGCGCCGACCATGTAGGTCATCCCGCCGGGCATGACCATCATGTCGTTGATCCACTCGTCGCCGCCGCCCCAGGCCGAGCTGTCGATGTTCCACATGATCTCGCCGAACGGCGCAACGCGCAGCAGCACGAAATCGACGTGCGAAGCGGAGGTGCCCGGCGCATAGCCCGCAACGAACACGTCGCCGTCGTTGTCGACGGCCACCGCGCGCGCCTCGTCGTTCATCTGCCCCAACCCTTCCCAGGTCTTGCTCCAATAATAGGTATTGTCCCCGCCGACCTTGAACAGCACGTAATCGTAATTTTCGCACTCGCCCAGCAGGCTGGCCCGGATGCACGTGGCTCCGGCGATGTAGGCGTTGCGCTCGTCGTCGAAGGCCACGTCCAACGGATAATCCTCGTTGCCGACCTCGCCGTCGTAGGCGTACCAGGCCAGCAGCGCGCCGTCGGTATTGTACTTCACAACGGCAATGTTGCCCTTGGTCGCCGGCAGGCGGGCGACGCCGACCATCAGCAAATCCTGCCCGTCGAAATAGATGAAATGGCCTTCCTCGTTGGTCAGGTCGCTGCCCTGCCAGCGCTGTTCCCATTCCAGGTTGCCGTCCGGATTATATTTGAGCGTGGCCGCGTCGAGGTTGATGCACTCCTGCTGCGCGTTGCCCAGCACGCAGATCGTTCCGGTCACGTACACGTCGCCCTCGTCGTCGATCGCCACGTCGGTCGCGAAGCCGCCCATTTTGATCGGCCCGTGGTACAACTGCCGCCATTCTTCCCGGCCTGTGTTGTCGTACTTGATGGTGATGTAATCCTGCCGCGTGCACTTGCCGCCCAGCCCGAAGGCGCTGCACCAGCCGCCGGCGAAGTACACGTTGCCCTCGTCGTCGACCGCGATGTCGCCGGCCAGGTCCAACCCGCCGGCCTGCAAGGCCGTCTGGCGGTATTCCGCCGTCCATTCCTTCACGCCCTGCCGGCCGATCTTCTGGATCGTCGCGCCGCTCTTGCCCGTGGCCGAGGTGCGGCCCATCACATACACATAATCGTCCTTGACGACCACCGTGCGGCCCTGGTCGATCGTGCCGCCGTTGTAATTGATCGCCCAGGCCTGCTCCGGCGTTTGCGCGTACGCCGCGCCCGCCGCCGCCAGGACGAGCAAAACCGTCAACCACAACACCGCTTGCCAGCCACGCATGGACACCTCCGCTTGGTCGCGCGCCTCCCCGCTAACATTCAGTTTAACAGTCGCGGCCGGCAATGTCATCCGCGAACGGACCGCGCCGCCCGTTGGTTGTTTCGTGCCGCGGTTCGCACTAGAATGGTCCGTCTTAAATGAGGAGACGCACCATGCGCCGCATTGCCTTTTTTCTGGTCGTTTTGCTGCTGGCGGCCGTGCCGGCCCTGGCGGATGAAATCGCGCTGACCTATCAATTCAGCGCGCCCCAGTTGATCGAACATGCCGACGGCACGGTCGAACCGCGGATCGTCGGCGTGCACCAACAGGTGATTCCGGGCTATCCGATCGTCCCGGTGCACACCGCGTTCGTCGCCATTCCGCAGGGCCACGAGGTCGTCGGCGTGCGCGTGGATGCGGCCAAGGCGGTGATGCTCACCCGGGCGCTGGCGACCTGGGGTCCGAAGTTCGCGCCCTTCAGCGAACCGACCGAGGCCGTCGCCCAAGCGAACCCGGCGATCTACCGCGGCACGCAACTTTACCCGGCGGCGAATTTCCGCGCGCTGGATACGCAGTACAAGCGCGGCGTGGCCATCGTGCCCGTGGCGTTGTACCCCGTGCGGTACGATCCGGCGGCGCAGGCGTTGTCCTTCGCGCCCGATCTGACCGTGCGCGTGCTGACCCGCCCGGCGGCCAAACAGGATCCGGAAATCCTGCCCTACCGCGGGCTGCTCGCCGACCGCATCGAGTTGGCCAAGCGCGTGGACAACCCCGACCTGCTGGCTTCTTACGCGCCCGCCGTCGCGCCCAAGGGCGAGCCGGTCGACTACCTCGTGATCTCGCCCGCGCAATTCCAGGATAAACTGCAGGACCTGCTCGACCACAAAACCGCGACGTTCGGCCTGCGCTGCGAAATGGTCACCTACCCCGACGTGCTCGAAGGCGTGATCGGCGCCACGATTCCCGAGCGGTTGCGCAACTACCTGCGCGAGCGCTACGCCGACGGCCTGCAGTACGTGCTGCTGGTCGGCGACGCCGATCTCAACGACGAGGTGCTCAAACTGCGGCCGCTGTACGTGACCGGCATCGATCCCGACGACGGCACGCAGTACACCGAGGAACAGATGGCCACCGACCAGTACTACGGCTGCCTCGACGGCAACTACAACATGGACGGCGACGCGCTGTGGGGCGAGCCCACCGACGGTCCGGAGGGCAGCGACGTCGACCTGCTCTTCGACCTGCACGTCGGCCGGTTCGCCGTCGACTGGCCCTACGAGGCGCAGATCATGGTCGGCAAGACCATGGCTTTCGAAAACGACGTCGACACGCCTTGGAGTCTGTTGTTCATCGGCGAATACGCCGACTCGATCACCTGGGGCGGCGACAACAAGGACGAAGTGTACACGCACTGCAACCAGGAAATCCCGCTGACCACGCTGTACGAGCGCGACGGCACCAACACCCACAGCGCGGTCGTCAACGCGATCAATTCGAACCAGCACCAGTGGCTCAACCACCTGGGCCATTCGAGCTGCACCTACAACATGGGCTTTTATCCCGGTGACGTGAGCGACCTGAACAACACGACCTACTACCTGGGCTTTTCGCAGGGCTGCTACAGCGGGTCGGTGGACAGCGTCGACGTGTACGGCGTCTCCTCGACCGACTGCATGGCCGAGCAGTTCACCAACAAGCACGTCGGCGGCGCGTTCGCCTATTTCCAGAACACACGCTACGGCTTTTATTTGACCGGCCGGGTCGACGGCCCGTCGAACGTGCACGACTGGGAACTGGCCGAGGCGTTCTTCGCCGACGGCATCCCGCACATCGGCTGGGCGATGGACAAAGGCAAGGAAGACACGATCGGCATGCTCTCGCCCAACACCATGCTGCGCTGGAGCTTCTATGAGATCTTTCTCTTCGGCGATCCGCACACGCCCATGCGCCTGGAATGCGACAACGACCAGGACGGCTTCACCTGGACCTACTGCGGCGGCGACGACTGCCACGACCTGCTGGACACGGTCAATCCCGACGCGACCGAGATTTGCGACGACGGGCTCGACAACGACTGCAACGGCCTGACCGACGAGGAAGACCCGGTCTGCGCCGCGCCCGATGACGACACCGCCGACGACGATACCGCCGACGACGATACCGACGACGACGACGCTAGCGACGACGACGCCACCGACGACGATGCCGACGACGACGATACCGACGACGACGATACCGCCGACGATGACGACAGCATGATCGGCGACGACGATGACGATAACGACGACAGTGCCGCGGATGATGACGATGACGACGACGACGACGGGTGCGGCAACTGACAACGATTGAGCGAAGCGAAATCCCGCCGCAGGCGGGACGACGGGTGCGGCAACTGACAACGATTGAGCGAAGCGAAATCCCGCCGCAGGCGGGACGACGGGTGCGGTAACTGACAACGATTGAGCGAAGCGAAATCCCGCCGCAGGCGGGACGACGGGTGCGGTAACTAAGGACGTATTGAACGAAAACTCCGGGGCGGCCTCGTATAAGAGACCGCCCTTTTTGTTTACCAGCCGGCGTGTGGCACTGTTTTGCGAGCGAAAGAAATGAGCGAGCATAACAGTGGACAACGAAAACACTGATAAACGCGCTCGCCTTGCTCGCTCGTGTATCAGTGCCACCGAAAAATGATTCGATGGGTGGCATAGTTATCGCCGTCAGGCGAAAGCTGCGCTCGTCAACAAGCGAAAATCGGACGAATCACAAAGGCGAGCTTACCAGCCGGTCATGAAGCGCCAGAACTTTTCCTCGCAGGCGCGGATGCGGTCATCGGTCAGCGGCTGTTCGCGCGACTCGAAACGAAACCACGGCCGGTTGCGGTTGCGCGGCGCGTGACGCATGGTCAAGCGCGTGTTGACCCGCACGTTGGGCGCGAAGCACTCGACGTAACCCTTGGGCGGCCGGCGGTCGTGCGCCATGTTGCGCGGGTGGTAAAACACAACCGGGTTGTGCGCGATCACGCGATCGTTGAGCCCCAGCGTGTCCAGAATCGCCACCTCGGGCAGCACCCAGCCGGCCACACCGACGCAGGGGACCTTCATCACCGCGCGCTGCTCCCATTTGATTTCCTCGCCCACCGCCCGCTCCGGGTAACGCTCCACTTGCCACAGCCAGAACGCCTTATGTTCCTGGTGGCGGCGGCAGACGCTGTGATCGATCAGCCATTGCTGCCACTCGTCCCATCGTTGCATGATCGGCTGCGCCACGGCGGGAAATTCCTGGGCGATCGGCCGCTTGAGCCCTAGCGTTTCGGCGCGCGTCACGTACGGTTTCGTCGCCGCGTAGGCCGTCCACTGCACCGGCAGCGAGGCGAGCAAAAAGACGATCAACGCCGCCGCCACCGGACACGGGCGCGCGCAAACCCGGGTCAGCAGCCACGTCGCGCTCAACCAGGTCAGCGGCGCCAGGTGGCTGTACACGCGATATTCGAAATGATCGCCGCCGATCATCAGCGTGTAGTAAAGGAAATGCACGACAACCGCGCCGACGACGATCACCGGATGCGACGGCACGCGCTCGTGCAGCCAGCCGCGCCGGCGCACGAAGGGCGCGGCCAGCGCGATCGCCGCGCCCAGCGCCAGCAGCGCCCACACCCACAGGCCGTACTCGACGACATAACTGCCCAGGTAGCGCAACCCCGACTCGGGCCACGGCTGCACGTGTTTGGCGTAATAGGTGTTGGGTAGCCACAGGCCGTAGGTCAGCCGCCGCCAGACCAGATGCGCGGGAACGAGCATCAACGGCAGCGCGTGCAGCCAGGTGCGCCCGACGTGATTGGGTTCGCGCAACGGCACGCGCAGGTGCGGCTCCGGATCGTCCATGCGCAGCTCGACGCGCTTGGCCTGCCGCCCGACGACGATCGCCAGCGTCGCCAGCGCGAACAGATAGCCGTCGGGGCGCGTCAGGGCCAGCAACGCGGCGCCCAGCGACAGGCGCGTCACCCACCAGCCGGTCTGGCGTTCACGCGCGACGGTTCCCTCGAAGACCCACCACAACAGCAGCACGTTGAACAGCGCCGTCTCCAGCCCGGAACTGAGCCAGGTCAGAAACGTGCGGTTGCTCAGCACGCCGGCCATGATCAGCACGAACAGCGCCAACCGCCATTTGGCCAGCCGCGCAGGCAGGCGCATGCGCCGCATGAACAGCAGCACCAGAGTCAGTTGGCCCAGGCCGCACAGCAGCGAAATGACGTTCGCCGAACTCGGCGGATCGACGCCGGCGACTTTCCAGATCGCCGCCAGCAGCACCGCCCACAGAAAGCTCGTGTAGCCCTCAACCGGCTGAAACGGCGGGGGGTTCCACACCAGGCCCCAACCCAAATGGCTGTTGGAAACATAACGGAAGGTGATATAAGCGTCGTCGGTCAGAAACCAGAACAGCCGCCAACCGAACACCAGCGCGGCCGTCGCCGCGCCGCACGCGACGATCCACCCGGCCAGGCCGAGCCGCCGGCGCGCACTCCCATTCGTCTGCACAGGCGCATCCCTCCAATGGCCCCCAAAAAATATTCTTCCTCGCGGCAGACAAGACCCAACGGAATGTCGTTATCTTATGCTCGAAAGTTTTGCCGGTCAACCGAAATGCCGACATTGGCGACAAGCGCAAGGATGGTATTCGTAAGCGCGAGGACCCGGTTCGCTACTCAGGTTGGAAGCGCACCGCCTGCACGACCCAGGCGTTGACCGGGCGGCCGTTGATGCGCGGCGTTTCGAACTTCCATTGCTTGACCGCGTCGACCGCCGCCTGGCCGAAGCCCAGGCCCGGCGGTTCGCTGAGCACGCGCACGTTGGTCACGTTGCCGCTTTTGGTGATCATGAAGCGCAGCCGCACCACGCCTTTGCGGTTGGCGCGCAGGGCGAGCACCGGATACACGGGCTTCACGAAGTTGAGGACCTTCGGGCGGCTGTCGAGCTCGCTGGCGTTGACGACCTCGGGCGGCGGCGAATCCTGGATCGTCGGGGCGGTCTGGATCGTCGCCGGACCCGTGGCGGTCGGATCCTCCGCGATGGGCGCCTTGGTCGGTTCGGGCGCCTTTTCCGGCTGCTTTTTCGGCGGCGGGGTCGGCGTCTCTTTGGGTTTGGGCGGCGGGGTCGGTTCGGGCGGCTTGGGCACTTCGAGCTTGATGAAGTCGACGGGAATGATCTTCTGCAGATCGAAATCGCCGCGCATCGCCAGGGCGAGCAATCCGGCCAGCATGACCAGATTGACGGCCAGCGAAACAGCGACGCCGATCAGCAGACGATTGCGCACCGCGATTCCCCTTGGCGCCTTACGGCGCTTCCACTTCGAGTTTTTCGGCGATGGAGATCTTCTTCGCGCCCGCCTGCTTGGCCGTGTCCAGCGCGGTGATCACCCACTGGGTGATGCTTTCCTTGTCGGCGAGAATGATGACGTTGGTTTCCGGGTACTCGACCAGCCGCGCTTGCACCTTGCCGAAGATGCCCGCCTCGTCGACCTGCTCGCCTTCGCACCAGAACTTGCCGTCCTTGGTCACCGCGACCAGCAGATTCTGGTCGAGCATCACGTCGGCCTTCTTGGCCACCGGCTTTTTCACGACCACGCCCGTTTCCTTGGTGAAGGTCGTGGTGACCATGAAGAAGATCAGCAGCAGAAAGATCATGTCGATGAGCGGGGCGATCGACAGCTCCGGCTGCTTGCGTTCGATTTTGATGAACGAGCCCCTGAGCATTTTCTCATTCCCCGTTGTTGTTCTTGATGCCGGCCAACAGTCGCGTGGCGAACTTTTCCATGTCGTTGAGGTACCGCTCGATGCGACCGCTCAAAAACGTGTGGAACAGGATGATCGGGATAGCAAAGATCAAGCCGGTCTCGG
>DAINPV010000071.1:0-14190 GCA_036743315.1 bacterium
TGCAACGCCTCGACGAACGGCTCGACCACGTGCACCGGCACCATGGTCATCGTCTGCTGAATCTTCGCCGCCGCCTCGCCGTACGCGACCACCGCGCGCACCTTGGGCAGCAGCCCGTATTCCAACTCGGCCCAGTCCGCGCCCTTGTCGCGCCCGCCGAGGATCAGCACCACCGGCCGCTGCATTGCCGCCAGCGCGATGCGCACCGACGCCGCCGCCGTCGCTTTCGAATCGTTGATGAACAGCACGCCGTCGCGCTCGCCGAGTTCCTCGATGCGGTGCGGCAGCCCGGTGAAGGTCGAGGCGGCCAACTCGATCGCCGCCGGATCCGCCCCGACCAGCCGCGCCATCAACGCCGCCGCCTGCAGGTTCAGCCGGTTGTGATCGCCCGGGGGCGAGAATTCGCCGATGTCGATCGCGTCGTCGAACTTCTGTCCGCGCAGGTACAGCTTGTCGCCCTCGGTCCAGGCGTTGGACTGCGACGTGCCGAAGGTGAATAGGCGGCTTTTCACCCGGCGGATCTGCGCCATGACCTGCTCGTCGCGCGCGTTGAACACCGCCGCGTCGGTCGGCAATTGCCCGGCGAACAGCCGTGTCTTGGCCTTGACGTAATCGGGGAACGAATCGTAGCGGTTCATGTGGTCCGGCTCGACGTTGAGCAGTGCGCCGACCACCGCACGCATCGTCCGCACCGCTTCGAGCTGGAAGCTCGACAATTCCACCACCGCCAGGTCGTAGGGTTCCTCGGCCAACGCCGCCTCGGCCAGCGGCGTGCCCAGGTTGCCGCCGACGAAGGCGTTGAAACCCGCCGCGCGCACCATCGCACCCAGCAGCTCGGTCACCGTCGACTTGCCGTTGGTGCCGGTGATGCCGATCATCGGACAACCCAGGTAGCGATACGCCAGTTCGATTTCGCCGATGATTTCCGCCCCGTTTTCCCGCGCGACCTCGAAAATCGGCAGCGCCAGCGGCACGCCGGGGCTGACCACGACCAGTTCGGCCCAACGGAACATCTTCTCGGTGTGCCCGCCGGTTTCCACCTGCTCGACCAACGAAGCGATCGGCGCGAGTTGCGCGGCCAGATCCGCGGCCGAACGCACGTCGGTAATCGCCACCCGCGCGCCGTGCTTCTTGACCAAACGCACGGCCGACGCGCCGCTGCGACCCAATCCGACGATCAACGTTTTGCGTTCGCTCAAGCTCATCCGATCGCCTCTCCCTTCAGCCCGCGCACGATGCGTTCCATGCGCATGCCGCGGCTGCCCTTCACCAGAATTACGTCGCCTCGTTGCGCCCAGGCGCGCAAGTCGTTCACGATGTCGCCCTGTTCGTCAAAGATGGAAATCGCCGCATCGTCCATTTTTTCTTCGCGCGCACCGTCGGCGACGTGCTCGGCCTGCTCACCCAGCAGGATCAGTCGGTCCAACCGCGTCTTCGCCGCGTGCCGACCCAGCCGCCGGTGCGCCGCCTGCGTCTCGTCGCCCAATTCGAACATATCGCCGAGCACGGCGACCTTGCGTCCCTGCCCGGCCAACTCGGCCAGCGCCGCCAGCGCCGCGTCCATGCTGCGCGGATTGGCGTTGTAAGTGTCGTCGATCACCGTTACGCCGAAGATATTCAACACGCGGCTGCGCATCGCCGGCGGTCGGAACGCCTCCAGCCCGCGCGCGATCGTCGCCGCGTCCACGCCAAAGGCGTGTGCCGCCCCCGCCGCCGCCAGCGCGTTGAGCACGTTGTGCCGCCCGAAACACGACAGCACGACCTCGATCGTCTCGTCGCCGATCGCCAGCGTCGCCCGAATGCCCTCGAAACCCTGTGGCGCAACATTCAATGCGCGCACCTGAGCGTCGCCGTTCGGATCGGCTGAAAAATAAAGGCAGCGGAACGGCTTGCCCTCGCCCATGCGTTTGACGCGCGGATCATCGGCGTTGAGCACGACCGTGTTCTGCTCGGTGAAATTTTCGAGCAACTCGCCCTTGGCCTCGGCCACCGCGCCGATCGTCTTCAGATGTTCCAGGTGCACCGCGCTTACGTTGGTGATCACGCCGATGTTCGGCTGTGCAATCTGCGCCAGGCGGCGGATCTCGCCGCGCATGCTCATGCCCATTTCCAGCACCGCGACTTCGTGTGCGGCGGTCAGCCGGAAAACGGTCAACGGCAGGCCGATCAGGTTGTTGAAGTTGCCCTCGTTGCGCAGCACCTTGCCCGGCCGCGCCAGGTTCATGATCTCGTAGAGCATCTCCTTGGTCGTCGTCTTGCCCGTCGAACCGGTCACCGCCAGCACCGGAATCTTGCGCTGGGCCAGCGTCCAACGGGCCAGTTCGCCCAGGGCGGTCAGCGTGTCGGGCACGCGGATGACCGCCGCGGTTGTGTCGGGCGGCAGGTCGACGCTCTCGCTGATCACCAGTCCGGTCGCGCCCTGGCCCAACGCCTGCTCGATGAAACGGTGCCCGTTGAAGTTCGGCCCGACCAGGGCGACGAAGCATTCGTGCGGCCGCAACGAGCGCGTGTCGGTGCTTACGCCGGCGAAGCGTTGCCCGGCCTGGCCCCGGTACAGCGTGCCGTGGGTGGCGGCGGCGACGGTTTGCGCCGTGTATAAATCGTGCATCACGTTTCTCCAAAGCGCCGCGCCAAAACCTGCGCGGCCACTTCCCGATCGTCAAAGTGGAGGCGTTCGCCGCCGATGATCTGATAGTCCTCGTGCCCCTTGCCGGCCAGCAACACGATGTCGCCGGGCCGCGCGGCTTGCACGGCCAGTTCGATCGCTCGCGCCCGGTCGGGTTCGACCGCATAGGCCGGCGTTTCGTTCCCGGGCAATTGCGCCGGCGCGATGCGCGGCAAACCCGTCTCGCTCAAGCCCGGCAGAATCATCTCGATGATCTTCAGCGGATCTTCGCTGCGCGGATTGTCGTTGGTCACCAGCGCCAGGTCTGCGCGCTCGGCCACGGCCCGGCCCATCATTGGGCGCTTGCCCTGATCGCGGTCGCCGCCGCAGCCGAACACGGCGATCACCCGCCCTCGCGCCAACCGCCGCAACGTGGACAGGACCGAGGACAACGCGTCGGGCGTGTGCGCGTAATCGACCAGCACCAGGAAGTTCTGCTTGCCCACCGGATCGAGCCGACCGGGCACGCGGTGACAGTTCGCCAGTCCGGCGCGCACCACTTCGGCCGGGACCTTCAGGCCGTAACACGCCGCCGCCGCGGCCAGCACGTTCATCTGCTGAAAATCGCCGAGCAGCGGGCAGACGATGTCCACCGCTTCCGCGCCGTAGGCCAGCGTGCCGCGCAGACCGTCGAAGTCGCTTTGCACATCCAGCCAGTGCAACTCTTCGCCCAGGCCGAAGGGAATCGCGCGCACCGGCGTCGCGGCCAGCACCTGGCTGCCCGCCGGATCGTCCAGGTTGATCGCCGCGAACACATCGGGCTTGGTCCGCGCCGACACGGGCAGAATCTCATCGAACAAACGGATCTTCGCGGCCAGGTACGCGTCCAGCGCACCGTGGAAGTCCAGGTGGTCGCGCGACAGGTTGGTGAACACGCCCGCGTCCAGGACACAGCCGACGGCGCGCCGCAACTGCAGCGCATGGCTGGAGATTTCCATCGCCACCGTGTCCACGCCGGCCTGTTTCATCTCGAGCAGCATGGCCACGAGGTCGGGCGCCTCGGGCGTGGTGAACCGCGCCGGTTTAACCGTGCCGTTGTAACGATAGTTGACCGTGCCGATCACGCCGACCTTCCGCCCCCAGGCGCGAAACACCGCTTCGAGCAGATAAGTGATCGTCGTCTTGCCGTTGGTTCCGGTGATGCCCACCACCGTCATCGATGCGGTCGGGTCGCCCGCCAGCCGATGGGCGGCCAACGCCGCGAACCGGCGTGCATCGGGCACGCGGACCAGCGGCACGCCGCCGGTGTCGATCCGGTCCTCGGCGGCTACCGCGGCCGCGCCCGCGGCCACGACCTGCGGCACGTATTTCGCGCCGTCCGACGATTGTCCGCGAACCGCCACGAACAGATCCCCCGCGCGCGCCTGGCGCGAATCGACGATCGCCCGCGACACCTCGACGTCGCGATCGAACGACGCCCACGGCAAGTCTTTGGTCAGTTCACTCAGTCGCATGCATCTTCCTTCTCAACTCGGCGGCGCGAATTCCACCTGCACCGATTTGTTCGGCGGCAACGTCTGTCCCGGCTCGGGCAGTTGCTTGATCGCCACGCCCGATCCGTCCAAGGTCAACTCGATATCGTTCTGGCTCGCCAGCGCCAGCGCCCGGCGCATGGTCAAGCCGATGAAATTCGGCGTCAGCCCTTGTGCCGCCATGGGCGGGGGCGTCACCGCGGCCGGCTGCGGCGCATCGTTTCGCGCCAGCAACCGGCGGTCGATTTCCCGTTTGAGTTCGTCTTCCTCGTCTGTCTTATCCGGATAGATGTTCAGGTGCCGCAGGCTGCGTTCGGCGATCTGCCGGAACGCCGGCGCGCCCGCCAACCCACCCGGCGCCCTGTTGGCCGGTTCGTCGACCACCACGATGATCCCCAGCCGCGGATGGTCGCCCGGCACCATTCCCACGAAGCTGCTCACCCGCTTGTTGGGGTGATAGCCCTTTATTCCCTCAATGACCTTGTAGGCGGTGCCGGTTTTGCCCGCGACCGAAAAATCCTTCAGCGCGGCCTGCCGCGCCGTGCCGCCCGGCTGCGTCACCAGGCGCATCATCGCCATGACCTCGTCCGTCACCTGCAGGCTGACCACCCGCCGCTGAATGTCCGGATTGTGACGCTCGATCACCCGGCCGTTGTCGTCGATCGTCTCGGCCACCACGTACGGCTTCATCAGCCGTCCGCCGTTGCCCAGCGCGCACATCGCCGTCAGCAACTGCAGCGCCGTCACGTTGATGCCATGCCCGTAGGCATGCGTGCAGGTGGTGATCGGCCACCAGTCTGTGTAATGGCGCAGTTGGCCGGCGGCTTCGCCGGGCAGGTCGATGCCCGTGCGTTTCCCGAAACCGAACTGCACCAGCCAGTTATGCATCTTCTCTTTGCCGACGCGTTGCGCCAGCTTCGCCGCGCCGATGTTCGAACTGACCTGAATGATCTGTGCCGGCGTCAGCGACCCATGCGGGCTCGAATCGTGGATGACGCTGCCCATGTAGTGATACAGACCGTTTTCGCAGAAAATATGCTCGTTCAGATCGACCTTGCCTTCCTCCAATGCCATCACCATCGTGAACGGCTTGAAGGTCGATCCGGGCTCGTACATATCGGTGATCGCCCGGTTGCGCCGATAATCCGCCGGCGCCTCGCCCGGCGCGGACGGGTCGAAGGTCGGCCGGTTGGCGATCGCCAGGATCTCGCCGGTCTGCACATCCATCACGATCGCCCAAGACGCCTTCGGATGCAGGCGCTCGGCCACGTCGTCCAGCGCATCCTCGGCGAACCATTGGATCTTCGCGTCCAGCGTCAAGCGCAGCGAGCCGCCCGGCTTGAAGCCGATCACGTTCACCCCGTCGGGGAAAAACACGCGGCCCTTCGCGTCGCGCAACCCGACCATCTGGCCGCTCTGTCCGGCCAGCACTTTCTCATATTTGAGCTCCAGCCCTTCCTGGCCCGCGGTTTCGATGTTGGTGAACCCGATCGTCGCCGCGGCCAGCCGGCCTTGTGGATAATGCCGCTTGGATTCATTGACCCGCCCGACGCCCTCGGGCAAGTCGAGGTTCTTAAGGGCCGCCGATTCCGCCGCTGAAATCTTGCGCTTAACGAACACAAAGGCGCGTTTTCCGGTCAGCTTCTCGCGCAGTTTCGCTTCGTCCAAGCTCAGTACCGGCGCCAACAGCTTGGCTGCCGCTGCCGGATCTTTAATCCGGCGCGGCTCGGCGAACACCGTCTCGGCGTTGATGCGCACCGCCAGCGGCTCGCCGTTGCGGTCCAGGATCTCCCCGCGCGGCTTGGTCAGCTTGATCTGCGTGCCGTGCATCTGGTTGGCCAACTCGACCAGTTGATCATGTTTGATCACCGTCAGATCCACCGCGCGCGCCAGCAGCACGACAAAGGCAACCATGAACGCCGCCACCAGCACGGTCGCCCGGATGCGTTGGCTTTCCTCCCACGGGAACGCCTTCGCCGGCCGGGCCGCACGCGCCTGGGTGTGCCGCCGTTTGTGCGCCTTACGGCTATCGATCCGCCGGTTGATCATTGATCACCTTCACCTGCTCGGGCAGCGGCTTGGTCAGGCCCAGCTCGCCGGCCATCTGCTGCAACCGCTCCGGGCTGCGCAGCTTCAAGCGCTCCAATTGCAACTGATTGACTTCCCGTTGCAGCACCAGAATCGAGTCGGATTGCAGCCGGATGTCGTACCCGAGCTGCACCACCTCGCCGCGCGTGTGCGTCAACAACAGCGCGTAGGCCACCACAACGGCCAGCACGAGGAAAAACAGCGCGACGCCGCTCCACCCGATCCACTCGTCGAGCGAACGCGTCGCCTGCCGGCGCCGCCGCGCTTGTCCGCGCCGCACCCGCGCCGAACGCTGTTCATAATCGGTTCTGGCGGTAACCTGACTCACGGAGCCCTCTTTTTTCCGGTGCCGCAAATCCGGCGAGCGTCAACCCAGGCGCTGAGCCACCCGCAATTTGGCGCTGCGCGCCCGCGGATTGACCCGGCATTCCTCTTCGCTCGGCGTGATCGGCTTGCGCGTTAACTCCCGCAGCGTCGCCCGGTGGCCGCATACGCACCGGGGCAGTTCCTTGGGACAAACACAGCCGCGCGCCGCCGCGCGAAAATGGTGTTTGACCAGCCGGTCTTCCAGGCTGTGAAACGAGATCACCGCGAGCCGTCCGCCCTCAAGCAGCGAATTTTCCGCCGCCGGCAGAAACTCGCTGAGGGCGCCCAACTCGTCGTTGACCGCGATGCGCAACGCCTGAAAGATCCGCGTGGCCGAATCGATGCCGCCCGCCCGGCCCGTGCGCGCCACGCGATGCGCCAGCGCCTGCAAGGCCGGACCGGTGAACGGTTCGCCCGTTTCGCGGCGCCGCACGACCGCCCGGGCCATCGCTCGCCAATGCCGCTCCTCCCCGTACTCGCGGAAGATGCGACCCAGTTCTTCCTCCGAACTCGTTTTCAGCAGCCGCGCCGCCGTCGTCGCGTTGCGCTCGTCCATGCGCATGTCCAGTTCGCCTTCGCTGCGAAAGGAAAAACCGCGATCGTCGCCGGTCAGTTGCATTGAACTCGTCCCCAAATCGGCCAGAATGCCGTGTACCTTCTCGATCCCCAATGAATCGAGAATCTCGCGCAGGTCGCGGAAATTGGCGCATACGAATTGGATTTGACTCACCTGTGCCAAGCGCCGTTGCGCAACCGCCAATGCCGCATCGTCTTGATCCAGGGCGATTACGCTTCCTTCCGCGCCCACTGCCGCCGCCAGCAGCGCGGTGTGCCCGCCGGCGCCGCACGTGGCGTCGACGAAAACCTGTCCGCTAGCGGGCGCGAGAAACTCTATCGTCTCCGCCGGCAGCACCGATTGGTGCGCCGACATCAGCTCAGCTTTTCGGCCAACGCCCGCTTGGATTCGGCGAAGCGCGCTTTCGAATCCTTGCGCACCTGCGCCCAGACGTCGGCGTCCCAAATGCGGAACTTGTCGCCGGCCGCAACGACGACGACTTTTCCGTTCAACCCGATCTCCTCCCGCAAGGTCTGCGGCACCAGAATCCGCCCCTGGCCGTCCATCCCCACCGGCTGTGCCGGGGCGATGAAGTGGTTATGAAAGGCCTCGACGTGCGGATCCATTTCCGGCAGCCGCTCGAACTTGCGAATGAACTTTTCCCATTCCGGCTCGGGGTAGACCACCAGACAGTCGTGCTCGCCGACCGTGTCGTTGGTCACCACCAGCAGTTCGATGCCCTGTTTGGCCAACTCGTCGCGGATGGGCGCGGGCACACTGGTGCGCCCTTTGTTATCCATCGTCTGCGGATAAAGGCCCATGAGCCGCACGAGGTCTGCCCTCCCTCTTTGTCCCACCATATGGGAAAATTTACCACTGCATCGCAGTCTAATGGGATTCAACGCCCTATGTCAAGCAAAACAAACAAAATATATTTAAAATTAAAAGCTATAACTTGGCGTGAAATAGGCGCATTTTTCGCCATTGCGACTTATCCACAGCCTGTGGGTAAATGTGGGGAAAACTTCGACACAGCATTTATCGCATAGTCGAATATCCAAAAATCGGATGCGCACACAAATGGTCAAAAACCGCAAAATGTAGATCGGCTTCAGATGTGACACACAACATATTGTGGTTGGATACGGAAGGAAAAGAAGCAGTGTTCGTCAAATTATCGTCACTGCCCTACCGGGATCAATAGCGGCCGGAGTAATAATCCACAAGAATTTGACGGTGATCAAAGGCCAGATCGAGGGCTAACGCTTCTTCTTCGGAAAAAACGCCCAGGTGCTTCGCGTCGTCCGCCGCGCGCGGCTCGCCGACCGCCTCGGCCTCGAACACGACCGACAGGGTGTGCATGCGCGCGTCGCGGTTCGGGTCGCTGTACACGTGCACCTGACGCACGAGGGTGACGTCGAGGCTGGTCTCCTCCCTCGCCTCGCGCACCGCCGCCGTTTCGGCCGACTCGCCCCGGTCGATGAATCCCCCGGGGATCGCCCAGCCGTGCGGCGGGTTCTTGCGCTCGATCAGCACGATGCGCCGGTCAGGCAGACGGATGATGATGTCCACGGTGCAGTACGGCGTTTCCGGCGGCCACATGCCTCACCTCGTTGTCGGTTTTCCTCACCATGAACTCCACTTCCGAAACCGTCAAGGGAGACGACGCCGAAGATTGCGATTGAAAAGTTTTACCTATGTCTTGAACCTAATCTGTTACCTATGTCCTGAATACGCTACTTTATTCCGCATTCCGAATTCGAAATTCCGCATTGCCCCTCACTCCGGGCACGTCAACAGCGGAAACTCGTCCGTCGCCGAGAGGGTCATCAGACCCAGAAAGTAGCTGCCGCCCCACGAGATCATGCCGCCCGAAACCAGCAGCGCGTAGCGGCCGTCCGGCGGCAGGGCGTCGGCCCAGGCGGTCATCGCGCCGAGCACCGCGGCCTTCGAGGCCATCAGGAAATACACCGATAGATCGATCAGCAGCGCGTACCCTTCCGGCGTCAGGTTGTCCAGCGGAATGAACGTCCAGGCGAGCCGGCCCTGCGCGACGAACATTTCCGCGTTCTCGGTCATCGTCGCGAAATCCGTCCACGCCTCGTTGGGCGGCTCGCGCAGGCTGTCGATGGCCCCTGCATAGCGTCGCAAAAACTCCCACGGCAGATCGGGGCTGTCGCAATCGAGCAGTTGCCCCTCTTGGCAGATGAGCTTGTCGGTCGGCGACGCGACGCCGGCGGGAGGTTCCTCGATAATCTTCTCCAGATACCCCAGGTTGTAGCCGTACAGCGCCAGCAGCATGAAGACCTGCTTGCGCGCCGCGGCCACGACCTCCGCGTCGCTCGCGCCTTGCGCCACGGCCGTTTGCGCCGCGACCGGCCGCGCCATCAGGTTGAACGGCAGTTGCAAATAATCGTAGCCGACCTCGTATTCCGGCCAGTTCGGAAACAGCGCGTTGCGCAGCCACAATCCGCCGAAATAGCCCGAAACGTACATGTCGCCCATCAGCGTCGACGGCGCGGCGGGCGGCTCGTCGGCAAACATCAGGTCGAACGACTCCATCGGCAGCGCGCCCATGAAAAATTCCTGCGCCGTCGCCGCATCCCCCTGTGCCGCGCAGTACTGCGTCGCCAGATCCTCCATGAAATCCTCGTCGACGGTGAAGGCGTCGTTGGGCCAGAACGGATACTCCGGCAGCACGATGTCGGCGCGCCCCGGCGTCGCGTCGTCGTCGTCGAGAGCGTCGTCGTCGGCTTGATCGTCGTCGGTCTGATCGTCGTCGTCATCATCAGCCTGCCCTGAGCTTTTCGAAGGGTTGTCCGCTCCGCACGCAACCGGCAGCGCGCACAACAAAAGCGCCATAAAGAAAAACAGCGTCACCCGCATTGGCTTCATTCCGCAGCTCCGTAAAAAGGCTTGATCACTTCTTCGCGGCGATGCCGATCGCCTGCAGTTCCTGCAGCACGCGCTGCACTTCGCTTTTGCCGTTGGTTTTGAAAACGCGCTCGCCGCCGCCGCGCCAGGACAGTTCGATCACCCGCATCAATCCGCCGGTGTGATCGAACAGATCGATGCCCGCCCCGGCCTTCACCTCGGCGAGCGGACAAAGCACTTCCCCCTCGCGACGTCGGAAAACACCCTGCCGCAAATCGGCGACCAGCGTGTTGCTCACCTGCTCCCACGGTTGGCGCAGCCGCCGCAGGTAGGTTTTCACCAACAGGATACTCGCGGTCAGAAACAGCGCGAACAGCACGCCCAGCACAGCCGCGCCGATCAACGCGCCGGATTCGCCCGGTCGATAAAACGACACCGGCAAAATCACCGCCCACACGCCGGCAAACAGCGTCAGGCCGCCGAAGATCCACGCCGCGATCGCCACGCCGAACGTACGCCGGTACAGAAAAAATACTCCATCGTCCTCGCGCCGAATCTCGAAACCCGAACTTTGAGCAATCATCCGACTGGACGCCATCGCTTGCCCTCCTCGTCTCGGTCGTCGTCGATCGAAATGAATCATTATCGGCCACACCGCGCCGCCGAATGCAAGCGCCGGTATTTGGTCGTTCACTTTTTTCCCGTTCCGCATTCCGCATCAGCAAGGCTCGTGTTAAACTTGCGGCAAACGAAAGATGGAGTCAGCCATGAAAAAGTTGATCGTACTGTCCATGCTTTGCGCCTTGTTGTCCCTGCTGCCGATCGCCGCGCCCGCGACGGCGGAGGAAGCGCAAACGATCCAACTGCCCGCGCCCCAGACCGACGGCGGCCGACCGTTGATGCAGGCGCTCCAAGAGCGTCAGTCCACTCGAGAATACGCGCAAGACAAACTGCCGCCGCAGGTGCTGTCCGACCTGCTGTGGGCCGCCGACGGCGTCAACCGGCCCGACGACGGCAAGCGCACCGCGCCCTCGGCGATGAACTGGCAGGAGATCGACATCTACGTCGCCCTGGCCGAGGGGCTCTATCTGTACGAGGCGAAAACGCACAGCTTGAAGCTGATCGTCGCGCAGGACCTGCGCCGCAAAACCGGCAAGCAGGGCTTCGTCGACGACGCGCCGGTGAACCTGATCTACGTGGCCGACCACCAGCGCATCGGGCTGATGAGCAAGGCCGTCACTTCGGCCGAGGACCGCACGCTTTACACCGCCGCCGACACCGGCTGCATCGTGCAGAACGTCTACCTCTTCTGCGCCTCGGCCGGCCTGGCGACCGTCGTGCGCGGCTGGATCGACCGCGAGGAACTGGCCAAGGCGATGAACCTGCGCAACGACCAGAAGATCATCCTGGCCCAGACGGTAGGTTATCCGAAGAAGAAATAAATACTTATTGGCGCAGCTTGAGCCAAAAGACATCAAACGTTCTTCGCCGCCGACTTTCGTCGATTGTTCCGTTATTCCCGGGTTTTCTTGAGCAACCAGGCCATGTTGCGGCCGAGGATGGTGAGGGTTTCGACGCCCTCGTCGTCTTGCAGGCAGTCGCCGGGCTCGCGGCCGATACCGACGTTCCAGTAGACCGAGCCGGGCACGATCATCCCCTGAATGAAGAAGAAGTGGTTGATGGCGTCGAGCACGACGATGCCGCCGGCGCGACGCACGGCGACGACGGGCGCACCGATTTTGCGGGTCAGCAGATGGCCGTTGACGCGCGCGACGATGCCCACGCGGTCGATGAAGTTTTTCATGTGGCCGGTGACGTTGGAGAACCAGGTCGGCGAACCCAGCAGCAGGCCGTCGGCTTCCCAGATTTTGGGCAGGATCGCATTCAGGCCGTCGTCTTTGACGCCGTGGCACAAACCGTCGGTTTTCTGCGCACACTTGTAGCAGGCCCGGCAGGCCTGGATTTCCAGCGGCGCGAGTTGGATGAGTTCGGTTTTGATGCCCGCGTTTTTCAATTCGCCGAGGGCGACGTTGAGCAGGTCGTAGGTGTTGCCCTTTTTATGCACACTGCCGTTGAACGCGACGACTTTCATGGTCTCTCCTTTTCGAAAATTCGTGAATGACGGCGTTGTTCGATTGTACACCACGACGAGCGGAGCGCGCCAGATCGAAAAACATCCGTAAGAGTAAAAATTCTCTTGACCGGGAATTATTTTTTGTTTTACGCTTGGTTCGGCAAAAGGGGGCGCCATGGGCGTTCCCTTTTGCTTTTAAATCGCCTTAACCGGATGGAAATCGCCATGAAACCCAAAACTGTCACGGTGCTGCTGGCGCTAAGCGTATTGCTGTGCCTCGCCTGTCAACCGGACGATGACGACGACAACGACGATAACAATGCAAGCGACGACGATTCCTCGCCATTCGACGACGACACAAACGATGACGACGACACCGACGACGACACCGATGATGACGATACAACCGACGATGATGACGATACAACCGACGATGATGACGATACAACCAACGACGATGACGACACCTTCGCTCCGGACAGCCCGACCGACGAGGAGGGCGTCTTCGTCGCCATGCACGGCAACGACGCGAATTCGGGCACAAAGAGCGCGCCGGTACGCACGATCGCCCGCGGGTTGGCGTTGGCCGCGGAAGTGAAAAAGGTCGTGTTTACGGCACAAGGCGACTACGGCGAGTCCGTCAATCCGACCGTTTCGCTGTTCGGCGGTTATTGTTCGCCGGATTGGAGCCGCGACCTGATCGACTGCCCGGCGATGCTGCAGGCAATCAGCATCGTCGAGGTCGCCGAGCCGGTGACGATCGAAGGAATGCAGGTCACGCTGACCGAGGTCGACCGCCTGGAAGCGGCTGTGCTGATTCGATCGTCGACGGTCGAATTGCGTCGTAATATCATCCGCAGCGACTTCACCGACAACAAAATCTATCACGCAACCGTTTTTGGCGATCAGGCGAATTTAACGCTGACCGAAAACCTGATCGTCAGTTCCGACGCCTACGCCCCCGGATATTACGATTTCGGTAAAACGACCGCGGTGGAGTTGGAAAACAGCACCGCCGTATTGCGCGACAACACCCTGCACAGCGGCGATGCCTACGGCTATTACCTGGCGGAAATGTTCGCCTTGGAGGCGGTAAACTGCGACTTGACGCTAGTCGGCAACGAATTGGTTTCCGGGATATCGGTCGGCGGCGCCATCGACCATTCCTACACAATGCAACTGGAAAGCGGCAACGCCTTGCTGCTCAACAACCTGCTGCTTTCGCAATTAGCCTGGTCGTCGACCGCAATCTTCAGCTACAACGATCCCGAGATCGTTCTGATCGGCAACACCCTGATTTCCTCCGACTCGATCTCTGGCAACACCGCGCTCAGCGCCGGTGAAGGATTGACCCTTTATGCGATCAACAACATTTTCGTGGCCGATTCCCATTCTCATTATTCCACAGAAGGCAACGTGATCGGACTTTGGGATATGCCCGAGGAAGAGACGATTTATTTGCTGCACAACGAAATCTTCTCACCCAAACCGATTCCCCTCCTGTATGTCAATTACGAGGATGTCGGGAGCATCGAGCAGATCAACCAATGTGAATGGCCGATGTGTGCTCAGGCCGAAGGCAACATCAGCAGAACGCTGCAGTTTTCTCCTTTGCACGATTTTCATCTGATGGCCGGCAGCCCGTGCATCGACACGGGCATCGACCCCTCGCCCTGGTACGACGGTCCGGAAATCGATTTCGACTTCGAAGGCGACGCGCGCCCGCTCGGCAGCGGCTGGGACATCGGAATGGACGAATATATCACCCCTGACGGAGGTGCCCTATGAGTCGGATTGCGATCACCGTTTGGTTGCTCGGGCTGATTGTTTGCCTCGTGGCTTTCCCCGCCTGCGATCCGAGCGACGATGACGACGACGATTCTTCACCGACCGACGACGACGATGACGACGACGATTCCTCGCCATTCGACGACGACAGCGACGACGACACGAGCGACGACGATACTTCATCCACCGACGACGACGCGAGCGACGACGACATCGATGACGACGACACCGATGACGACGACACCGACGACGACGATACGATCGACGACGACACGACGCCGGGGCTCATCTGCTATACGGATGCCGA
>DAINPV010000072.1:0-6581 GCA_036743315.1 bacterium
CGCGCCGATCTCCACCGCCACCTGCAAACTGCGATGATAGCAGGAGGCCAGCAGTTGCGGTTCACCCCGCGATCCGTCGTGCCAGACCGGCCCAACGGTGTGGATGACGTGGCGCGCCGGCAGCTTGTAGCCGCGCGTGGCTTTCGCGTCGCCGGTCGAACAGCCGTCGAGGGTGCGGCATTCGGCCAGCAGTTCCGGTCCCGCCGCGCGGTGGATCGCGCCGTCGACGCCGCCGCCGCCCAACAGCGAAGTGTTGGCCGCGTTGACGATCGCGTCGACCGGCCGGAAAACGACTCCCTCAGCGACCACGGTCATGCGGTTCCAGGCCTTCATGGGCTTACTCCTTGGCCATCCCCGCCAGGAGGACGAGCTTGGTCGTCGCATGCTCGAAGGCATGCACGTCAGGCATTGTGGCGAACAGCCAGCCGTGCCAGTCGTCCTTGCCGGTTTCGCGGACGATCACCTGCGCGGCCGGGTTGGTCGGTTCGGCGCCCTTGGTGACGATCGCCTCGGCGGTCATGGCGAAGGCGGGCACGAAAGCGGCGACCTCGACGCTCAGGCCGGTGTCGCCCAGCGGTTGTCGTTCGCCGACCTTGACGACGATCTCCCGCAAGGCGCCGTCTTTGGGACCGAAGCCGAGTTTCACCGCGGGCCATTGCGCGGCGATCTCCGCCGGCAACTGCACCGGACGGCCGGTGCGTACCGCGCCCATCGCCGGCATCGTGTCGCCGGGCCTGGCGTGGGCGCGCAGGAACTCGTCCAACTGCACGCAGCATTCAGCGCCCATCGCGCGCGCGTTGTCGTCGCAGCAGGCTTTAAGCCCTTCGACGTCCACCTGCGGCATCGTCGCCGGCGCGGGTGCTTGCTTTTGTTCAAGGGCGGTAAACTCGTCGGCCTTTTCCGCGGGAGTGCAGGCCGCGACGAGCCACAGACACATCAGCACGAGAAAGCAGTTGCGCATGGAGTTCTCCCGAAGGTTACGCGGGCAGTGTACCGCGCCGCGCGAACGTCGCCAAGGCGAAATCCGCGCGTCGGCCGGCGCGGCGGTTTGCACTCGGCCGGCAACCGCGCTACCATGCCGAAGCAAATCCAAGAATAATCGGAGAAACGGCAATGATCAGGCGATGGTTGTTTACGTTGTCGCTATTGCTGGGCTTGTGTCTGCTCGCATGCGAAAAATCGCCCGCGCCGCGAGCGGTCGGCCGTTCGGCCTCGGCGCCCGACGAATTTCCCCAGTTGATCGCCGCCGCCGACGCTTGCGCCGGCGGCGGCGCCGATTGCCGGGCCTTACTGACCCTGCGCACGCGACTGGAGGCGAAAATCAGTTTCACCGCGGAAGATCTGGCCGCGTGCCTGGACGCCGCCCGGACCGACGCCGTGCAGTACGAAATCGTGCGCGCCTACACGCCGTATGCGACCTCGACGATGCTCCCGGCGCTCAAGCCGTTGCTGACCGCCGATGATTATTCCTTGCGGCGGGCGGCGCAGAAAGCGGTGGCGGCCATCGACAGCGAGGAGGCGATCGGCGCGTTGCTCGCCGTTCTGCAGGTGGCCGACGACGAGTACCGCCGTTACGTGCCGTCCCTATTGGCGCGTCAGGCCAAATCGGATACAGTCATAGCCGGTTTACCGGAGATGATTCGTTTGGCCGAGCACACGGAAGACGGTGTCTTCCGCCGGGGCGCGGTGCAGGCGGTCGGCGCGGCCGGCGAGGTTGCGCATCTGCCCTGGCTGATGCGCGAGGCGCAAGCCGACGACGACCTGACCGTGCGCATCGAGGCGGTCAAAGCCCTGGCCCAATATGCGAAGCGTCCCGAGGTGCTCGATTGCCTGGCGCGAATCGCCGGCGAAGAAAAGCATGAGCGTCTGGCCGACCTGGCCCGGCGCGTTGCGCAAGGCGAAGCGTTGTAAGGAGTAAAGCACATGAAACGTTTTATCATTCTGTTCATTACACTCATTTTGGTAGGGGGAGTCAGCATGTCGATGGCCGGAAACGATCTGCCCAAAGAAAAAGGGCTGTATGCGATCATGGAAACCACCCAGGGCACCATGGTGATCAAACTTGAACCGGAAAAAGCGCCCAAGACGGTCGAGAATTTCGTCGGCCTGGCCACGGGCAAAAAAACCTGGACCGATCCGCGCTCCGGCGCGAAGAAAAACGAACCGTTCTACAACGGCATCATCTTCCACCGTGTGATTCCGGACTTCATGATCCAGGCCGGCTGCCCGTTGGGCCGCGGCACCGGCGGTCCGGGCTACCAGATTGCCGACGAGTTCCACCCGTCGCTCAAGCACGACGGCCCGGGCGTGCTCTCGATGGCCAACGCCGGCCCGAACACCGGCGGCAGCCAGTTCTTCATCACCGTCAAGGCGACCCCGTGGCTCGACAATCGCCACGCGATCTTCGGCAAGGTGGTCAAGGGCCTGGACGTCGCGGTGAAGATTTCGCAGGTCCCGCGCGACGGCCGCGACAAGCCGAACACCGACGTGGTCATCAAAAGCGTGACCATCGAGGAAGTGAAATAGCGCGAAAGCGGATAGCGTTAAAGAAAAAGGCGACCCTTCGCGGGTCGCCTTTTTTATGGTGCGGGCAGGAGGGATCGTCCTACAACGGGCACTTCGGTTGCACCTGCTATCATCCCCTTTTCTGTTTCAACCAGTTGGGGGACTGCGAGGGCGCGATGCTGCGGCCCGGTAACGTCCACAGCGCGGATCGCTGGAAAGAGTTGCTGGAGCCCATCGTCAAGCGATACGAAAACAAAAAGATGAGGAAATACTTTCGGGGCGATGCCGCCCTTGCCACGCCGGAGGTTTACGAATACCTGGAGAATCATCACTATCTGTACGCGATTCGTCTTCCCGCCAACAGCTTGTTGGAAGAGCGATCAGCTTTCTGTTGACCCGCCCGGTGGGCAAGCCGCCGAAAAAGCCCATCGTTCGGCATTACGCTTTCATGTATCAGGCGGCCAGTTGGAACCGGCCCCGCCGGGTGGTCGCAAAAATCGAATGGCACGTGGGCGAGTTATTTGCGAAAGTCGGATTCATCGTGACCAACATGAGTGCGAAAAACGAGGGCGATATCCATTTCTACAACGGACGCGGTTGTCCTGCAAGCGATTTGTCTCGAACCAGGTGCGGCTGGCGTTGTTCGTGCTGACCTACAACCTGGGAAACTTTCTCCGCCGGTTGACGCGGCCATCGAAGATCAAACACTGGTCTCTTCGAAGCCTGTTGGTGAAGCTGATCAAGATCGGCGCGAAAGTCGCCCGAAGCGGTCGTTACACCACCTTCCAGATGGCGGAGGTGGCCGTCTCCAAAAAAATTTTCGCGGAAATCCTGGCACAGATCAGTCGATTACGATGTTGTACGACGTCATTTCTCCAGGAACCGTAAAGATCCGGGGGATAGGGTTGCCTAAACAGCGGTTTTGACGGAGAATATGGTTGACCTTGAACCGAAACAGACAGTACGATTACGCATTGCAACAAGGATTAAGCGGAATCGGGTGTACGAAGGGCGGCTTTTGCCGGGCATGGTGCCCCGAAAGCCAGTTTCGAAGTTCCATATGGGGAATGCCGGCTGAATTGAACGGCACCTGCGGTGTGACAGACAATTGCACTGATTACGATTGTGGAAATGATTCATGTTTAGGCTGCAACGAACTGGCTGGGCCAGCGTCGGGAGGAGCCCATTGGCCAGACGCAATAACTGGAAAGATAGATTTTTATTGGTCGATAACACCGGTAACGGACTACGATGGTTTCGCATGGATCGTCGATTTCATCTATGGTCTTGTCTACTACAATTATACTGGGAATGGTGCTCATGTTCGCTGTGTACGTTCATAGAGCATGAAAGATACTGGCTATTAGCGGCAGAAAAGTGTACGGGAGGACTGGCCGTGTGGCCATAATTATTTCGCAAATATTGGTTATTGTGAGATTATGATAGGTAAGCTATTCATAAGCTTGCGACAATAAGGAGTTAGTATGAATTCATTTTCCAAAAGAATGTTTCTGTTTTCATTAGCTATTGGGATTGCTCTTTCATTCATCCTCATTGAACCATTTACTATGTCGTTCCACAATCACGGGATTGCGGCGGCCCAAATGGAAAAAGTTGATTTAGAATTCGACCAATTGGTTCCGCCGACAAATCCAATTCTCGACAGAAACATCTCGGTTCTCGTGTTTCATCTAGACATCCAGGGGAGCAAGCGCGATGTGATCAGGCTCAAACAAGACCTGGAGGAATTTTTTGCTGACGATATGAGAGGACTACCGGAAAAAACGTTTTCCACCCAAAAACAGCCGGGCTTGTTTTGGGAACAAGGAAACCTCAAACCCAGCATGTATGCCGCATTCATCGACAACGCGCCTGCGGATGTTGACATCAAAACGGTCGCGCACGTTTTTGTCAGAGGCCGTTTAGTCGGTTTCGACAGACAAGTAAAAAACTTGTATTGCCATGCTTTCAAACCGCCGAAATACACTGGAAAAGAGGGAAAAGACGTTGGGACTTTTCAACTTGATGTGACCGTGAGAAAAGCGTCGACCAACAGCGTACTTTTTTCAACAAAGACTACGTTTACACGATTTGTTGAAATCCGCATCGGGCCGAATGAAAGTTTGCCGACCAGGAAGGACAATACGGAGAAACTGCTTGAAATAAGCCGGAAGAAGGGCGCGCAAGTTATAGCAGATATGTTTTCACCACATTTCGTTCGGCGGAAATTCACGTTTTACCGAGATGAATACTCCGCTGAAGGCTTGCAGCTGCTTGAAAACGGCACGAAACAAGAGGCGGTCGACAGTTGGAACGAGGCGACGAGGAAAAGTAATCAAGCGATCAGCGCCCAATTCAACTTGGCGCTTGCGTCATTGCTCACGGGCGACATCGCTGGCGCCCGGGAGAGATTGATGAGTGTAGAGAAATACCTTTGCCTTTCCGAAGTCTTTTTTCACGCAGTGAAGCTGTACAGAAATCGAGAGAGAGAAATGGCGACACTGAGTTCGATGGGTTACGCGGTTAAGTAATGAAACGACAAGAGAATAAATGGGGGCTTTTTATGTCGAAAACGATTTCATTTAAATTGAAAGTTGTCATGGTTCTCTTTACGATGGCACTATTAAGTAGTTGTGCGTTGCTCGGCACTCCGAAAAACCGTGATGCAGTCTTGGTGTCGAAGGGAATCAAAAAAATCGCCTTCTATCTTCCCGCGTCAATCGAAGAAGTACGGCAGACGATTGAGACGAGTAAAGGAAAAGAAACAATCGATCTCGGCGAAGGGGTGCATCTTGGGATCATCTTCTTTTTTGAGGGTGCTGAGAATATTCGCCTCGAATTACTCCGGTTTGAAAAACAAACAGACGCGGATGTGTTGATCACACCGAAATTCAACGGACAAATGAAAGAAATAACGAAAACTGTCAAAGATAATATTGATTTGGGGATCATGAAAATGGAGTCAGAACCGACCCAAAAACAATTTCGTATCGTGGATTATTCATTCGAAGTAGAAATTCCCGGCGAAAACAAAAAACAAACCTTTACTGTAAGCACTGAATGCCAGGCTGGCATTCTTTGGACTAAATGGGCAAATACAAAGCAGGCTCTTGATACCCTCTTCGGACTTTCCACTTTCTCCGCGTTTTTGGCGACGAGGTGACGAGAGGATCCGCGAAATCGCGGAAATCGTTTCGGACCGCAATGAGTGGTGTCACTCTGAGGGGCCAGGTCGACTGGGGTTTTCCACCGTCGTTTTTTTACGACGACGAAACTGCGGGTAACAACAATTGGCTACGTTTTTGTTGGCTGCCACGCCGGAGGAGAAAGTCCCGGGTGTCGCGGCGGGGAGGCTGACGCTGTCCGCATGCGGCCCGACCCGGGCGAAGGCCTGGGCGTGGGGCCTGGGCGGACAGGGAGTCGCTCGCCAAAATTAGATTTTATCATTCTGTTCATTACACTCATTTTGGTAGGGGGAGTCAGCATGTCGATGGCCGGAAACGATCTGCCCAAAGAAAAAGGGCTGTATGCGATCATGGAAACCACCCAGGGCACCATGGTGATCAAACTTGAACCGGAAAAAGCGCCCAAGACGGTCGAGAATTTCGTCGGCCTGGCCACGGGCAAAAAAACCTGGACCGATCCGCGCTCCGGCGCGAAGAAAAACGAACCGTTCTACAACGGCATCATCTTCCACCGTGTGATTCCGGACTTCATGATCCAGGCCGGCTGCCCGTTGGGCCGCGGCACCGGCGGTCCGGGCTACCAGATTGCCGACGAGTTCCACCCGTCGCTCAAGCACGACGGCCCGGGCGTGCTCTCGATGGCCAACGCCGGCCCGAACACCGGCGGCAGCCAGTTCTTCATCACCGTCAAGGCGACCCCGTGGCTCGACAATCGCCACGCGATCTTCGGCAAGGTGGTCAAGGGCCTGGACGTCGCGGTGAAGATTTCGCAGGTCCCGCGCGACGGCCGCGACAAACCGAACACCGACGTCGTCATCAAGAGCGTGACCATCGAGGAAGTGAAATAAATTTCGGGGGCGACACTGATACGTCGAACGAAGTGAGGCTTAT
>DAINPV010000072.1:6681-14062 GCA_036743315.1 bacterium
CCGTGTATTGTTTGACCACTGATAAACTCGCTCGCTTGGCTCGCTCGTGTATCAGTGCCACCGAGGTCTGTGTTCATCTGTCGGGTTCGGTGACGCTGATACGTCGAACGCAGTGAGGCTTATCCGTGTATTGTTTGACCACTGATAAACTCGCTCGCTTGGCTCGCTCGTGTATCAGCGTCATTTAAAAATTGAATGGAAATGAAAAAGGCGACCCTTCGCGGGTCGCCTTTTTTATGGTGCGGAGAGAGAGGGATTCGAACCCTCGGCACGCTTTTGACGTGCACTCACTTAGCAGGCGAGCACCTTCGGCCACTCGGTCATCTCTCCGTAGCCGATCTCGAAACGGAGGGAGAGGGATTCGAACCCCCGAGGCGTTGCCGCCCAGCGGTTTTCAAGACCGCCGCCTTCAACCACTCGGCCATCCCTCCACCGGCCGGTTGCGTGCGCATCGCGGACGCGCCGACCTCTCCCCTTCGCTGCAAAGAACCATTCCGCAAAGCGGGGTATCCGTATAACATCCGCCACGCGGCAAGTCAACAATCTAGTGGTCGGCGACAATGCTCCCCGGGTTTAAAGAACCGTCGATCAATGCGCCGACAGGCAGCAAACAGCCCCGTCAGGGGCGACAGAGGGTAGCCCGACCCGTAAGCGTCGGGCGAAAAAGCCTCAAAACAAGAAAATCGACACTCTCTTAAAAGGTCGGGAGACGGTCGTCATTCCGAACCATTCAAGACTGCGTGCGCCGCAGTTTTCGCCGCAGGCGAAGGCTGTTCGGCGCGGTGACCGGATTATCGTCGTTCCCGCGAACGAGGAATTTGTCCGCCGGAACCTTAGCGCGAATGCCTTGCCGACCCTTTTTCTTGTACGCCAGGGAGCAAGAGCCGGCTGTGCCGGTGTTTTCAGAGTGTCTCTTGGCAAAACGTAAAAAATGCTTGACACGACGAAAACGAAGTATACAATGTAAACGTTAAATGTTAAAACCGTTTACAAAGGGTGGAAGGAAATGACAAAGCAGGCGGCACGCAGCGAAAAAACCCGGCAACGGATAATGGCCTACGCGATGCGCATTTTTTTCGAGCGCGGTTTTCGGCGGATCACCGTCGAGGAAATCTGCACGGGAGTAGCGGTAAGTAAGCGGACTTTTTACAAGTATTTTTCCAACCGCGACGCGCTGGTCGAGGCGCTGGTCGCCGACCGCATGGGTGGCGTCGGGCCCAAGATCATGGCCAACCTGCAGTCGAACAAGCCGGTTCGTCAGATCATGAAGAACCACTACGAGATCCTCACCACCGAGGTTTTTCAACAGGTGTCCTCGCAAATGATGTTCGACATTCAAACGCTGATGCCCGATCTGTGGAACCAGATTCTTTCCTTCCGTTCGTTCATTTTCGACGAAATCGGCAAGCTGATCCGCCGCGGGCAAGCGGACGGTTCGTTGCGCCGCGACCTGGATCCCGAAACGGCCGGCCGGCTGGTTCAGGGCATCCTCAACCGGGTGGCCAATCCGGATTTCGCCAACGAACTGGGCCTGACGATGGATCAATTGGCCGGCGGCCTGATGAAAATCTTGTGGACGGGATTGTTGTCGCCCGAAGCCGAAGGAGAACGTCAATGAATACCTGGGTGCGTCGCCATTACGCGGAACTGGTCGGTTGGTTGAGCCTGCTGGGCTTTTTCCTGATCACCATGAACGCCCAGGCGGCCGAACCGGCAAGCTGGTCGATGAACGAGGCGCTCGACTACGCGCTGGCCCACAACCCCGATCTGCAGGTGGCCGTCTCGTCGATCGACGAACTCGAGCAAGTGCGCGGCGAAGTTTTTGCGAACTTTCTGCCCGACCTCAAGCTCGAGGGCGGCTACACGTACATCGACAATATCCCGCAGATCGAAATCGACATGAAGATGGCCGCGCCGTTTCCGGGCATGGAGCCGATCGCCATCAACAAGAAAATCGACATGGGCTATCACGACAATTACCAAGCGCAACTGAAACTCAATCAGATTCTGTTCGCGTCGGGGCAGGTGTATTACGCGGACCGGGCGATGCAGAAGGCGGTGGCCGCGGGTGAAAGCCGGTTGGCCGCAGCGCGGTTGAAGGTCGTGCAGATGACGGCGCGGGCTTACCTGGGCGTGTTGATCGCCCAGCAGGTGGCGGCGGCGCAGCACGAGGCGCTCGCCAACGCGCGCGAACATTTGAAGCATGTGGAAAACCGTTACGCGTATGGCGCGGCGACCAAGTTCGAGCTGCTGCGCGCGCAGGTCGAGGTGTCCAACCTCGAGCCGCAGGCGACCGAGGCCGACAAGAACGTGCGACTGGCGCGCACGATGCTCAGCCGCGCCACGGGCTTTCCCGCCGATACGCCGTTGACGTTGACCGACAAGCTCGTCGAGCCGACCGGCGCCGAGGCGCAGGCCGATTATCATGCGCGGGCGCTGGAGCAGCGGCCGGAGCTGGAGGCGTATCGGCTCAGCGTTGCGGCCAACGAGGATCAGGCGCTGGCCCGGCGCGGCACGATGTTGCCGGCGGTAATGCTCCTGGGCTCCTACGGGTATCAGAAGCCGTATTACATGAACGACGAATGGGAAACGAACTGGACCGTGGGGGTGGGCGTGTCGATTCCGCTGTTCGACGGCTTGCAAGGTTACCGCGGGATGAAGCGCGCACGGGCGCAGGCGGAAACGGCCGGCCGGCAGCGCACGCAGGCGGCGGCCGACGTGCGCACGCAGGTCGAGCAGGCGTTGCTGGATCAGGACGAGGCGCGGGTGCGCATCGTGGAGACGAAAAACAACCTCGATCGCGCGGCGCAGATGTCTATCATCGCCGAGGACAGCTACAAGGCCGGGGCGGTGACCAGCCTGGAAGTGATCGACGCGCAACTGGCGGCGACGGCGGCGCAGGTGGCGCATCTGAAGGCGTTGTACGACTATCGCGTCGCCCGGGTGAACCTGGCGGCGGCGACCGGCGATCTGTCGGTCATCGGGAGGTAGGATCATGGCTCGTCGCATCGTACCGTTGGTGGTGGTGCTTTCGTTGTTCGGCTATTTCGGCTATCGCGTGTGGCAGCAACGGCAGGAAGCGCGCCTGGACGACACCTTCTACGGCACCATCGAGGCGACCGAGACGGTGATCAGCGCGCAGTTGGCCGGGCAACTCGTCGAGCTGACCGTCGACGAGGGCGATGCGGTCGAAGCCGGGCAGTTGCTGGCGCGCATCGACGATCGGGTCTACCGGGCGCAACTGGCGCAGGCGCAGGCCGCATCGCGCGCTGCGGCCAGCCAACAGGCGGTGATCAACGCCGGGCTCAAGGGCGTGGATTCCAACCTGGATCGCACGAAGAAACTGCTGGCCACGGGCTCGGCCACCGAGATGCAGTTCGACAACCTCGACGCGCAACGCGATTCGCTCCAGGCGCAAAAGGGCGTGGTCGCGCGGCAGGTCGGGCAGGCGGAAGCGGCGATTCAACTGGCCGAAACGCAGTTGAGCTACGCGACGATTAACGCGCCGCTGACGGGCACGGTGGTGCGGCGGCACGTCGAGCCCGGCGAATCGGTGTTCCCCGGTTCGGCGCTGATGACCCTCGCCGATTTGAGCGTGATGGAAGTGAAGATCTACGTGCCCGGTCCGATGCTGGGCAAGATCCGGCTCGGCCAGCAGGTGCTGCTGTACACCGACAGCTTCCCCAACCAGCCGTTCACCGGCGCGGTGGCGACCATCGCCGAGCAGGCCGAGTTCACCCCCAAGAACGTGCAGACCCGCGAGGAACGCGTGCGGCTGGTGTACGCGGTCAAAGTGCGCGTGGACAACCCCGACGGCGTGCTCAAGATCGGCATGCCCGTCGACGCCCGCTTCGTGACGGAGTGACCATGAGCCTGCTGGCCGCCGCCCATCTGCGCAAACGCTTCGGCGACATCGAAGCCGTGGCGGGCATCGACTTGCACGTCGAGCCGGGCGAGATCTTCGGTCTGATCGGACCGGACGGCGCGGGCAAATCGACGACGCTGCGGCTGCTGGTCGGGCTGCTGGACGCCGACGAGGGCGAGGCGAGCATCGCCGGGCTGGACGTGAACAAACAGCCGGACCGGGCCCGTGAGCTGCTGGGCTACATGCCGCAACAGTACAGCCTCTACGGCGACCTGACCGTCGAAGAGAATCTGCGCTTCTTCGCCGACATGCATTTCGTGTCGCGCGCCGACCGCCGGGAAAGGCTGGCGCGGCTGTTCGCCTTTTCGCGGCTGGAGCCCTACGCCAAACGCCCGGCGGGCAAACTTTCGGGCGGCATGTACAAGAAGCTGGCGCTTTCCTGCTGCATGATCCACACGCCCAAGCTGCTGCTGCTGGACGAGCCGACCACCGGCGTGGACCCGCTGTCGCGCCGCGAGCTGTGGGAGATTCTGTACGCCTTCGCCGCCGAGGGCGTGGCGGTCGTGGTCAGCACGCCGTACATGGACGAGGCCGAGCGCTGCCACCGCGTCGGGCTGATTCATCGCGGGCGTTTTCTGCTCACCGACCGGCCGCAGGCGATTCTCGCCGGTTTTAACGAGGCGCTGTTCGAGGTGCTCACCGACAACGGCGACGGCGCGCGCGCGGCCCTGGCGCAACAGCCAGGCGTGCTGCGCAGCTATCCGGCGGGCGACGCGCTCAAGGTCGCCTGCCGGCCGGGCACGGCGCCCGAGACGATCGGCCAAACGCTGAGCAAGGCAAGCGTGGCTTTTCGCGCGATCGAGCCGGGGCGGCCGAATTTCGAAGATGTGTTTTTGTCGCGCGTGGAGGTGTCGGCATGAGCACGGCGGTTACCGCGCGCAATCTGGTGCGGCGTTTCGGCGAATTCACCGCGGTCGACCGCGTGTCGTTCGAGGTGCCCACCGGATCGGTCTTCGGTTTTCTGGGTCCCAACGGCGCGGGCAAAACCACGACCATCCGCATGTTGTGCGGCCTGCTCGCGCCGAGCGAGGGCGAGGCCGAGGTCGTCGGTTTCGACCTGCGCCGCGAGGTGGACCAGATCAAGGAAACCATCGGCTACATGAGCCAGCGGTTTTCGCTCTACGCCGATCTGACCGTGCGCCAGAACCTGGAATTTTACGCGGGCATCTACCGCATTCCGCGGGCGAAGAAGGCCGCGCGCATCGCCTTCGCGGTGAAGATGGCCGGGCTGACCGGCGCGGAGCATCGGCTGACCGGCGAGCTGTCGGGCGGCGTCAAACAGCGGCTGGCGCTGGGCGCGGCGATCATGCACGAACCGCGGTTGATCTTTCTGGACGAGCCGACCGCCGGCGTCGATCCGGCCAGCCGGCGCGATTTCTGGGACCTGATTGCCGAGCTGCGGCGGCAGGGCGTGACGGTGTTCGTCACCACGCACTACATGGACGAGGCCGAGCACTGCGACCGGCTGATTCTCATTTACAGCGGACGCAAGATCGCCGAGGCGTCGCCGCGCGAACTGGTCACCGACGTCATCGCCGGCACGATGCTGGAAATCAGCGGGCCGCCGCCGGCCGAGGTCGTCGCCCGCGTCGAGAATGAACCGCTGATCAAGCAGGCGCAGATTTTCGGCCTGGTCAGCCACGTGCTGATCGACCACGGGGCCGAGGCGACCGAGCGCGTGCGGGAACTGGTGCGCGCGGCCGGGTGGCCGGCGGCGCAGGTGCGGCCGATCCGCGCCAGCCTGGAGGACGCGTTCATTCATTTGATCGAACGCGAGGACCGGCGCATCGCCGCCGAAGGAGGGCGCGCGCGATGAGAAGCCGCATCCCCGCCATCGCCCGCAAGGAAACACTGCACATCCTGCGCGACTGGCGCACGCTGGCGCTGGCGTTCGTGCTGCCGATCATTCTGCTGTTGCTGTTCGGCTACGCGATCACCTTCGACATCCGCGACCTCAAGCTGGCCGTGGCCGACGAGGACCAGACCAGCTACAGCCGCGCGCTGATCGAGCGGTTCACGTCCAGCGGCTATTTCAAAATCGTGCGCACGGTCGATCATCCGCAGCAGTTGCCCGCGCTGCTGGACCGCGAGCAGGCGCAGATCGCCCTGGCGATTCCGGAAGGTTTCGCCAAGAACATGGAGCGCTACGCGGGCGACAAGATTCAGGTGATGTTCGACGGCAGCGAATCGAACTCGGCGACGATCGCTTCGGGGTACGTCGACGCGATTCTGGCCTCGTTCAACATGGATCGCGTGAGCGACGCGCTGGGCGCGGCCGGGCTGCCCACCGACGGCATTCCGCCGGTCGACGTGCGCCTGCGCATCTGGTTCAACCAGGATCTGGACAGCACCAAGACGATCGTGCCCGGGCTGATCGCGGTGATCATGATGGTCATCGCCGCGCTGCTGACCAGCCTGACGGTGGTGCGCGAGCGCGAGATGGGCAGCCTGGAGGGGCTGATCGCCACACCGGTGCGCCGGCATGAAATTCTGGTCGGCAAGATGATTCCGTACCTGGTCATCGCGCTGCTGGACTGCGGGCTGATCGCCGTGACGGGCGTGGCCGTGTTCGGCGTGCCCTTCGCCGGCAGCGTGGCGCTGTTCGCGGTCACCGCGTTGATCTTCGCCGTGGCCGGGTTGTCGATCGGCCTGCTGGCCAGCGTGGTCGCGGGCAATCAACTGTTGGCCAACCAGATCGTCGTGCTGACCACGATGCTGCCGAGCATGCTGCTGTCGGGGTTCATGTTCCCGATCAAGTCGATGCCCCTGTGGGTGCAGGCGATCACCTACGCGGTGCCGGCGCGGTACTTCATCGTCATCACGCGCGGGATCATGCTCAAGGGGCAGCCGGCGGCGGACATGCTGCGGCCGACGCTGTTTTTGATCGTGTTTACCGTGGCGGTCATGGCGCTGGCCGACGCGCGCTTTCGCAAGAAGCTTTAGGAGGCAGGGAGTGAAACGCCCTGCGCGATCCAGGGACGGATCGCCATTTTCGACAACGGTTTCCGTTGGTGAAAATGAAGGGAAACAAAAACTGCACTTTTTGTTTCCCGTCGTTGAAAAGGCCACGGACGGCCTTTTCGACAAACGCAAAGGAGCCTCAAATGGGACGCATCGCTTACATCACGCGCAAGGAATTCATCCAGGTGTTCCGCGACCCGCGCATGTTCGCGATCATCTTCATTGCGCCGATGCTGCAGTTGTTCCTGTTCGGTTACGCGCTGACCACCGACGTCAACCACATCAAGCTCGCGGTGATGGACCTGGACCGCAGCAGCGACAGCCGCGAGTTGCAGCGGGCGATTTTCAACTCGGGGTATTTCATCGACGCGGGCGCGGCCGAAAGCGACGCGGACATCAAGGGCGCGCTGGTGCACGGGCTGGCCGACATCGTGCTGGTGATTCCGACCGGTTTCGCCACCGACATGGCGCGCGGGCGGCAGGCGACGATGCAGG